>NZ_QUKZ01000001.1:0-365195 GCF_003481355.1 Dorea sp. OM07-5
CAGAAACGGGAACTGAAGAAACGTCAGAAAGATGTGGAAACCAAAAAACGGACACACAGGCTCTGCCAGATTGGCGGTGCAGTGGAATCGGTACTGGGTTCTGCGATTGAGGAAGATGATATCCCAAAGCTGATCGGCTTCTTAAAAAGGCAGGAAGCAAATGGGAAATTCTTCTCAAAGGCAATGCAGAAAGAGCCAGTTGCAAATACGGAGGAAGTGTAATGCCGGAGGGAGTGGAGTTTCCATTCCCTTCATTGCTTTTTTATGAAGGGCGCACTTATGGACAACCAGAGGTCGTCCGTATAAGTTTGCCACAGGTGGCAACCGGTCTGCGCTTACGCTTGCCGGGCTCGTTCCGTCGGCGGGGCTTTCAGCCAGACCTGCTCATGCCGCAGGAGGCACTCTTCGCCAGAGGGGCACATTCCATGCAGGCTGTTATGCACAGGGCACTCTTACGCAGAGGGTGCTCCGGCAGATACCATTTTCTTTTAGGAAAAACGTTACCTGCCGGAAATCAAAGCCGGATACGGCAGAATGGGGGAAACGGAGCATGGCGATTTTTCATTATACAGTAAAGATTGTTGGACGCAGCAAAGGAAAATCCATCATATCGGCGTCTGCTTATCTCAATGGCGATGTGATGAAAAATGAAGAAACAGGCAGGATCAGCTACTACACTTCAAAAAAAGAAGTCGTTTATACCAGCCTGATGATGTGTGAAAATGCACCACAGGAATGGCAGAATGTACCTGCTGAAAATATCAGACGGTTCCAGAAATCTGTCCGATATAAAAGGGCAGATAACCAAAATGCTGCACTGGAAAAATTCAAACTTACTTTTCAGAAGCAGCGTTTATGGAATGAAGTCTTGAGGATAGAAAAAAGTTCAGATGCACAACTCGGCAGGTCATTTGAGTTCTCACTTCCGAAAGAATGGAGCCGACAGGAACAGATTGATTATACAACTGAATATATTCAAAAGACCTTTGTAGATAAGGGAATGTGTGCGGATTGGAGTATCCACGATAAAGGAGATGGTAATCCCCATGTGCATTTATTGGTGACGTTGCGACCATTCAATTCAGACCACTCATGGGGTAACAAAGAAATCAAGGATTGGGAGTTTGTCAGAGATGAAAATGGAAATATTGTGGTGGATGAATCCCATCCGGACTGGTGGCAGGATAAAAAGAACCCTGACCGTCATGGAATCCGAATCCCCGTACTTGATGAAAATGGAGTCCAGAAAGTCGGGACAAGGAACCGCAAACAGTGGAAACGTGTATTAACCGATGCTACCGGGTGGAACAATCCGAAAAATTGTGAGCTATGGCGGAGCGAATGGGCAAACGTCTGTAATGCACATTTGAAAACGGAAAATCACATTGACCATCGTTCTTATGCAAGGCAGGGAAAATTAGAGATACCGACGATCCATGAGGGCGCAGATGCCAGAAAAATTGACGAGAAATTTCAAAACGGACAGACATCCTCTACTTCATGGAAAGTAGAGGAAAACCAGATCATAAAAAGACAAAATGCACTGCTGGATAAAATACAGATTTCTTTTGGAAAAGTATCCAGTGCATTAACACAATGGAAGGAGCGATTGCGTGACATTAGAAGAAAGCCGGGAAGTCATTCCCATGATGGAGACAATGATAAACCAGATCGAGGAACAGCAGAATCTTATGGCAGAGATGGTACAGGAATTGCAGGAACGGGACAGGCAGCTCCTGTCTTTTCAGGAGCAGAACCAGAGTTTAAAAAGCTTAAACAGCGAATTATCCAGGCTGCTAAATCTTTTGCCAGATACAGAAGAACTGCTCTCACAGATCGAGCAACAGAAAACCAGAATCGAACAGTTGGAAAACGAGAATCAGCAATGGCAGGAATTAACGCAGAAGCTGAACAACGAGAACAGCTTATTGCAGAAACAGAACAGCGAATTGCTGACCTTAAACAGCAGATAGAGAAAGCGAGGGAGATCGATGAGCGAATGCAGAAACTTAGAGAACGTCGGGCAGGTGGAAGAACTTCTGCTGATGACCGAACAGATGCAGGACGAACTGGATCAGAAAGACCAGACAATCCAGGAACTAAACAGGCAGCTAAGCGAATCGCTGACCTTGAACGAGAAATTGAACAGCGAAAACAGAGCCGAGAATATCGAAGCATTGCGGACAAGATTAAGGCAAACAGAGGAACGATTGACCAGCGAGACAGACAGCAGGAAAAGAGCCGACGCAGAAGCCGTGGCATGGAAATTTAAGTATGAAAAAGCAGAGCAGGAAAAACTTTATGCACAGACACACCAAAAGACGGTAGAGGTAGCTGTTGAGAAAAAAGTGCCTTATGAGAAATGTGAAAAATGTGACCGTACTGCTTACCGGAAAGCAAAAGAAAAATGCGATAGCCGTAAAAGCCAGTTAGAAAAGAAATATAAAAATATGACGATTGGTTATGAAAGTATCTTGTTTCTACTGGCATGGTACAGCATAACAACAACACTGTTTACTGCGATTCTTTCGCCGGTTTTCCTTAACGACTGTATCGTCTTTTTCGGTGCGTTAGGAAAAGGAATGGGAAGTTTATTTCGGGAGTTTGTGACAGGTGCAGACTCTTTCGGACAGTTAAGCAGTGGAATACCTAACAGTATTCTTTCCGGGATTGTGTACTGGCTGATTGCCGGTACTGTCATGGCAATTTTATTCGTAATAACCGGGTGGCTGATAATCGGGATTGGTTATCAGGTAGGAAAAATCTACCGGAAATATTGTTGGGATATCATCAGTATCGTGGTAGCGATAACGAGTACAGCTGTTGTAATTTACTTTGGAGAATGGATTAAAAACGCTAATCCGATAAATCTTATTGTATTGCTATTACTGTCGCATATTATTTATATTGGAATCAGATGTTATGTGAAAGACTGGATGGAAGAACGAGGATATTATTAAAAGAGGACAGGGAAATTTCATAATCTTCCTGTCCTTAGTAAGGGACTATTGATTGTTTATATAAAGAAAAAGTATATAAATAAATCTTGACAATTAGTACGAACTCGGACTATAATACAAAAGTCCGGATTCGTACTAATTTAAGGGGGAAAAAGATGAGAAAAGATAATAATATGATAATACAGTTGCAACGATATTATGCTTTATGGAAAGAATGTACAGCAATGTATGAGGAATGGTCAAAGGATCAGGGACTGTCTTCAAATGGAGTTTTTGCTTTGTATTCATTTTATGAAAGTAATGGAAGATGCACGCAGAAAATGATAAGTGAAAAATGGAATATACCTAAGCAAACGGTAAATACGATACTAAAAGATTTTCAGAAAAAAGGATACATCAATATGGTATCTGATGATTCAGACAAGAGAAATAAGCTGATATGCCTCACAGAATCAGGAATGGAATATACGAAAGATATCATAGAAAAACTGCACTCAAAAGAAATATATGTAATCGAAAAAATGGGATTAGAGAATATAGAAAGTCTTAATGATAATACAGAGCTGTTTATCAGACTTTTCAAGGAAGGAGATTGTAAGAAAAATGAATCATAAATCATTATTTTTTAAATATGTTATTCCATCTATTATAGCATTTGCATTATCAGGAATATATGCGATAGTGGATGGATATTTTGTAGGCAATACCATAGGAGATGCTGGACTTTCGGCTATTAATATTGCATATCCGATTGTGGCTTTGATTCAGGCTCTTGGAACAGGAATTGGTATGGGAGGAGCTGTTTATTACTCAATTAATGCAGCAGAAAAGAAAGGAAAACGGGCAGAAGAATTTATTGCTACAAGCTGGTGGCTTCTTGTAATAGTAAGTGTTATCAGTACCATAATTATTTACTCCTTTTCGTCTAAAATTTTAGGATTGCTTGGAGCAGATGGAATTATATTAACAAATGCGACAGATTATATCAAAATTATAGCACTTGGAGCAATATTGCAGATTCTTGGAACTGGAATGATGCCATTCATTAGAAATTATGGAAACTCTTTCTGGTCAATGTTTGCGATGGTTGGTGGATTCATAACCAATATTGTTCTGGATTTTATCTTTGTATGGATATATGAAATGGGCATGAAAGGTGCAGCCACAGCTACAATAGCCGGACAGGGTGTGACTGCAGCAATTGCAATCATATACGCATTATATAATAAAAAGTTTTATGTGTATGTATCCTTAAAAAATGTAAAAGAAATGTGTGGCGCTATATTCAGAGTAGGTCTTGCACCATTTGGGCTAGCATTGACTCCTAATATTTCATTGGTGTTTATAAACCGATTCTCCGCTTCTTATGGGGGAGAAAAAGCTATTGCAACTTATGCATGTGTATCCTATATTATCTGTATCATATATCTCATATTGCAGGGCGTAGGTGATGGAAGTCAACCTTTAATGAGCCGTTTTTATGGTGAGAAGGATCAAGAAAGCCTGAGAGGAGTTCAGAGAATGGCATACATTTTTGCAATAATTCTTGCTGTTTGTGGTGGAATTATCATGTATGTAAACAGAGCAAATATTGGAGGGGTTTTCGGAGCTTCTTATGAAGTAAGTATTGAGATTTCTAAAATTGTACCTATATTTTTAGTGTCATTACCATTTGTTGCGATTACCAGAATAGCGACAGCTGGATTTTATGCTACTGAAAAAAGTGGATTGTCATACATTCTTACATTCATTGAACCAGTATTGATGCTGATATTTATGCTTGTTTTACCACCTTTATTTGGTGGACAGATTATGATATGGTGGAGTACGGTATTGGCACGTGTTTTTTCAGCGATTCTGGCATTCATACTAATAAAATATTGCGAAAAGGGAGATTTGCAATATGGAATACAGAAAATTTAACAATCAGATAGTAGCAAGAATAATCTAGGTTTATCTATTGTATTTTTAAGGACAGCCTCATAGCAATAGGGCTGTCCTTTTAAAATTATGAAGCTAATTTTTAATAAATTCTAGTAGATTTTGATTGGAATAATCATAACTCTAATGAATCTTCAGCATCTACCCACATCTGTAAATTCCCATCAAGATATAACCTTGCATATTCTAATGGCTCATCGATTGCAAGCGATGTCAAAGCACAATCAGATCCAGGTGTGGTTCTTAAATTTTTTTCTGCTTCCCAACAATCAATACGGAGTATATAGCCCGTATTAGTATATACATCAATGCTGTTGCACTGTGGATTGTATTCTGCAAATATTGTTCTCATCGTATCCCATCTCCTTATCATTTAATCAATCAGTAGTAGCAAAAATTAAGAAGCATTTCAATCAGTTCACCATGTCACTTTTATTTTGTGTTATACTGTCTTATAGATTTTTCTTGCCCTTGTATTTGCCCTTATCAGAGTGCATAAACACTGATGGGACGATATAACACAAGGGAAATAATAAGGGAAAGCTCACCTGCGACAAATCCAGTGTTTTCAAGGGGTTGCGAAGAATTTAATAATAAAATATAACAGTTATTAAATTTCTTAAAACAGGTGAAATCTCAATCGGAATTTGAAAGGATGATGATATGATGGATAAATTAAAAAAGAACATGGTTTTCTACCTACTGTTGCTGATAGATTTTTATATCGTTCCTTGGTTTATAAAAAACACAGGAAGTGCAATGATTGTTATGTTAGTAATTATTCCTCTAATATGTTTAATAACCTCTGTTTTTTATGGGATTAGGAATGGTTTTAACTTCTGGTATATTTTGATTGTAGCAATAATGTTTGCGCCATCTATATTTATATTTTATAACTCAAGTGCATGGGTTTATGTAGTTGGATATGCTGTTATTGCATTATTGGGAAATTTAATAGCATTGCCATTAGGAAAAAGATAACTTCAAGTTTGTATGCGACAAACGTTTGAACACTTTTTGAACACCGCAACCGTGATGAAGTCTTCAAAGCCCCTTTCTATCAGTATTTGAGATTAAGTAAAACGGTTCGATTCCGGTCTGCGGCATTAGTGGAACAAGTTCAGAGAATCACTTTTTTAGAGTGGTTCTCTGAATTTTTTTTTATTATTTAATATATAGTGCCAGGAGAGTATAATAGGCATAGAGATTTGAAATTCAGGAGGAAATGCGAATGGAATTTATAGATATGTTGAAAAAAAGACGGAGCATCAGACAGTATACAAAAGAAGCGGTTACAGGAGAGCAACTGCAACTGGTAATAAATGCAGGATTATTATCGCCATCCAGCCGTTCGATCAGGCCATGGGAACTGATCGTAGTGCAAAATAAAGACACATTGCAGAAAATGTCCGAATGTCGTGTTGGTTCGGCAAAAATGCTGGCAAATGCGTCTGCCGCAGTTGTAGTGATAGCCAATGCGGAAAAATCGGATGTATGGACGGAGGACTGTTCAATTGTGATGTCTAATATGCACCTGATGGCAGACAGCCTCGGGCTTGGAAGCTGCTGGATCCAGGGACGTTTACGGGAAACATCGGACGGACAGTCTACGGAAGAGTATCTGCGGGATATATTAGGATATCCGGAGAAAATGCATCTGGAAGCTGTTTTATCATTGGGAATCCCGGCTGTTCATCCGGAAGGACATTCGCTGGATGAGATTCCGGAAAATAAAGTGCATTATGAAAAATATGAAAATTAATATACAGACAAAAGGTAATAATGTGATATTCAAAATAACAGGTGACGTGGAGATATTGGAAACGATTATTGAGAGCGAAAAAATTATTTGAGAAAAATATATTTGGGAACTTGACATATATTGATAGTCGATATATAATTAAAGCAAATAAAAGGAAAGTTCCTGAATATTTTTTTACTCTTCACTATCGACAATCGATATAATATATTGAACGATATAAAGGGTGAAGAAAAAGTTAAGAGAGGAGAGATTTGTATGACACTTAGTAAGAATCAGGTATCCGGTAATACAGCAATGCTGATCTTGAAATTGATTTCAGAGAAAGATATGTACGGCTATGAGATGATCGACACACTGGCGAAGCGTTCAGACAATGTATTTGAACTGAAGGTTGGTACACTTTACCCGCTGCTTCACGGAATGGTGCAGTCAGGGTATCTCAAGTGCTACTCTCAGGAAGCGAATGGAAAGCTTCGAAAGTATTATCAGATCACACCGAGCGGGAAGAAATATCTTGCAAAGATGACAGAAGAGTGGAACCGCTACGCATCCGCAGTACAGAATCTGCTGCAGGCAGAAGTGTAGAAGATGTGTATGAAGATACGAACAGGGGGTGCGAGATTATGAAAGAATATGAATATTTAAAACGTCTTGGAAAATGTATTTCTAACGGTTCTGTAAGAGGAGAGATTTTGGATGAATATAAGGCACATCTGGAAGACTGTCAGGAGGCGCTTATGAAAAATGGCATGAGTAAAGCAGAAGCCGAGGAGGAAGCAGTAAGACAGATGGGCAATCCGGAAGAAGCCGGCAATGAACTCAATCAGATCCATGCGAGAGTGCTTGATTTCAGTATGTTCTGGTGGATGATGTTCTTTGCATTTTTAGTACCGGTATTTGAAGTTATCAGCAGACTTGTAACAGCAGGGAAGTATGGAATCGTGGGATTTTTGAATGAGTATCAGCAGATGGATAAGATCCCGTTGCAGGTACACCTGGTAGTCGGAACAGCAATCCTGTGTTACGGAATTATTTTAAGTATCTGGGAGAAATATTCCGGAAAGGAACTGTTCTATGCGTATGGAAGGAACTGGAAAGGAAGTTATCTGACGAACAGCGGAACCGTAATGGCATTGGCAGGTCTGATCTGTTCAGCAGCAATTCCGGTCAGAGGATTTGTAAAAGGAATGATCGGCGTGTTTGCAGCAACAGTGTTGAATATCATTATCCGGACAGTGATGAATCTGATTCGTAACCGCAGAGAGCAAAAATATCTGTGGGAGATTGGATTTGCTGATACAGAAATTACCTGGAACGGCAAAGGTACGATCTGCGGTGGCAATATGAAAGTCCGCGCGAGAGCATCCGAAGAAGGGGCTGTAATCCCGTCAGGTGCACCGATCATGGTCGTAAGTATGGAAGGATTCAAGCCGGTAGTGATAGCAATATAAAGCGTACAAGTGCGAATGATACAGATTGTGATGAATGGCGAAAAGAATAAAAACCAAGATGCAATTTGTAAAATGAGTTTGTTTTCTTAGTGTTACATGATAAAATAGAATCAAGTGAAAAGCGAAAAGATCAGTATGCATTTGCATATTGGTCTTTTTGCCGCTATAGAATTTGGATGAAGCTGCCAGTGGCAGATTCATCAATGAAATAATTATAATAAACAAAAGAATGGTAAGTGACGAACAAAAAGGGGATTGTTTGGAATGTCAGAGAGAACTTTTAAGAAAAATGAAATTACAGAGGGTGTGATCTGGAAACAGTTATTGATCTTTTTCTTCCCGATCATGCTCGGCACACTGGTACAGCAGTTTTACACAACTGTGGATACGATCATAGTCGGAAGATTTGTCGGCAAGGCAGCGCTTGCCAGTGTGGGTGGACCGGCAGCAGTTATTGCGAATATCGTTATTACTTTTTTTAACGGCCTTGCCAATGGTGCAGCGGTCATTATTGCCCAGTATTATGGATCAAGGGATGAGAAAAGACTGCACGTGGGATTACATACTGCATATGCATTTTCCATTATGACCAGTATTGCGGTTACAGTAGTTGGAGTGATCGGAACGCCGCATTTTTTGAAATGGATGAACACACCGGAAGATATGATGGCAGATTCGACCATTTATCTGCGGGTATATTTTTTGGGAATTATTTTTACCCTTGTGTATAATATGGGAGCAGCGATCATGCGTGCAGCGGGGGATTCCAGAAGACCTCTTCTGTATCTGGTCGTATGCAGTGTGATGAATATCATTCTGGATATTGTGATGGTTGTATTCTTACATATGGGCATTGCAGGAGCTGCGCTGGCGACGGTGATTTCGCAGTGCATCAGTGCGGCGTTGGTTACCTATTCGCTGATGCATGCGTATGATGTGATGAAACTGAAGCTCCGTGAAATTCGTATGAACATGTCTGTACTTGCAAAAGAATTAAAAATCGGGATTCCGGGAGCACTGCAGGCATGTGCTTACGGTGTGACAAATGTCATCATCCAGGCAGTGGTAAATGGATTTGGGACAGACACAGCAGCGGGCTGGGCGGCTTATGGAAAGCTGGATATGATCTTCTGGACGGTCAACAGTGCGCTTGGTGTTGCGGTTACAACTTTCGTTGGTCAGAATTACGGAGCCGGTAAGATGGATCGTGTATACAAGAGCATTCGTGTCAATCTTGGAATTTCCTATTTATTTAACGGAGTTGTGCTGATTGTACTGTATGTTTTCTGCGAACCGCTGTATCATCTGTTTACGACCGATCAGGCAGTCATAGATATCGGAGTTTATATGCTCAGATTCCTTGTGCCAAGCTACCTGCTAAGCGTACTGCTTGAGAATCTGACCGGCGGACTGAGGGGCTTAGGTGATGTGTTGTGGCCGACGATCTTTACGTTTGCAGGATTATTCTTTGTGAGATTGCCTTGGACGATGATCATGACGCAGCTCCATCATAATGTGGAGACTTTACTGATTAGTTACCCGCTTGCGTGGGGGACAACGATTATTTGCCTGATTCCATACTATTTTTGGAGAAAAAAGAAGAAAATGTTGCAGATTGCTTGACCTTCAAGTGACTTGATAGTGTATTGTTGAGCCATCAAAAGAGATGATCATCATATATTATCAGGAAAGAAGGAAGTAGGATGCGAGAGAAAAGAGGTTATAATATGAATATCAAAGAAGTTGAGAAAGTTACCGGACTTACGAAAGCAAATATCCGGTTTTATGAAGAAGAAGGGCTGGTGTGCCCAAAACGAAATGAACAGAATAATTATCGTATCTATACAGAGGTAGAGATAAAACGTTTACAGGAAGTAAAAAAATTAAGACTGCTTGGAATTTCCATTCCGGAGATCCAGAAGATCTATGCGGAAGAATTATCATTGCAAAAAGCAATGGAAAGACGTTTGAAAGAGATTAGGGAAGAGGAGCGATTACTTCAGGAGACAAGGGCAATCTGTCAGGAAGCGATTCGCGCGAACTGGAATCTGAATGAGATTGACCGGTTAGAAATCAAGGAGTCAAAAGAAGAGTGGCAGGAGCGGCTCAGAAAATTAATGACAGAAGACCTTGTGCAGACAAAACTTACGAGAAATGAGCTCAATAATACAATTGGTTTGTTGTTCAGTGCAGGTATGCTGATCAGTATGCTGACCGTGTATTTTATAAATGTTACCTGGATAAAGAATTATATGTATATTGGAGTTGCAGCAATTGGAGTGGAAGTTGCGTTTCTGATCATATCTGCGATGTCCTCCGATATAAAAGTACATATGGGTATACTGTTTGCCGGGGCGATTGCACAGCCAGTCGCACTTACTGCGGTGATGGGATTTGTAATGGAACTGATACATGATTCGCAGAAATCACATACTGCGTATATGAAGATGGAATACCATTATATTATCGGGCTTTATGTTCTGACATTGCTTTTAGGTATCTTACTCTGGCTTGGCTCTAAAGTCTGGAAAATGGCATTACAGTCACTTGCCGTTACACTGCTTATTGGAATCATCGGTGTGGGTGTGCTGACAGGTGGATTTTATGTTTCTTACAGAGGACTTCTGGGAATGCAGGGTTCGCTTATATTTGCAGCCGGAGCGCTGGTATATGTAGTAACAGTTCTTGGTGTATGGCAGCATGCCAACAGTGACTGGAAAGCATACAACCGTTATCATGGCGTGTATACAGCGGGGCAGATGGTTAATGTATTTGCTACGATTATGAGTGCAGTTGGATACAACAGCTGGCGTAACTGGAGAAGATAGAGTGAGAACAGATAGACAGGTGGATTATGATTTGGAAGACTCCGCAGATTTGTGGAAAGATTACGGAGAGAACAACATTGATTTTCGAAAAAAACAGAGTTTTGGTTATTCCAGGGAATTGTAATCAGAATCTGTGTGTGATACTATAAATAAATAGTATCAAAAACAAAGGAGATTTTACGATGAACTTTTTGGAAGAACGGATTGTAAAAGATGGGATTGTAAAAGATGGAAATGTACTGAAAGTAGACAGTTTCCTAAATCATCAGATGGATATTGAACTGTTTAATGAGATCGGTAAGGAATTTAAGAGACGTTTTGAAGGCAAGAATATTAATAAGATTCTTACAATAGAAGCTTCCGGTATCGGAATTGCCTGTATTGTAGCACAGTATTTTAACGCACCGGTTGTATTTGCGAAGAAGACGAAGAGCATCAATCTGGAAGGTGAGATGTATGTAGCAGAAGTAGAATCTTTTACACACAAATGCAAGAACCAGGTTATTGTTGCGAAGAAATTTTTAAGCGAAGATGACCATGTGTTATTAATTGATGATTTCCTTGCAAACGGATGTGCACTTCAGGGATTGATCCAGATTGTGCAGTCTGCCGGTGCAACCGTAGAAGGCATCGGAATTGTAATTGAGAAGGGATTCCAGGCAGGTGGAAGAGTCATCCGTAATCTGGGATTCCAGTTAGAGTCGCTGGCGATCGTTGACAATATGAACACTGAGACAGGAGAAGTTTATTTCAGAGAGCAGTAAAGAAAGACCGGTGCATCAGGTGGTGCACCGGTCTTTTTGAGAGGGTAAAATGAAAAATCTATATAAACTGTTATTCAGTAATTGTCTAGGCGAGGTCCGGCAGACATAAGAGCTACTCCCCAGGCTATACATCCGACGTCCTCTTTAGTTGATACTGTTAGTATATAAGCAAATTGTGACGGCAATATGACAAAAACTGGAAATGTTTATAAAATTTCTTAAGAAAATCTTATCCTAACCTAAAGGATTTTATAATGGTCAGGGAAGGCATTTTTTCTTACAGCGTGTGAATAAATTTCAGGAAATCAGCACGTCCCTGTTCGGTGCATTTATATACACCGGCATCTTCCAGTACGTGTGTGAAGACGTTGCCAACCTCTTTCTGAAGGATTTCCATAATATTTTCTTCTGTAATATTGTCGTAAGTCGGAAGAAATTCTTCTACCCAGTCTGCATGCTTTTCGATTTTTTTGTTTGAACGGATATCTTTGCCATTTACAATGTAATCGGCAAGAAGTTCCAGTTCTTCTTTCAGACGGGATGGAAGTACGGCAAGTCCCATAACTTCGATCAGTCCGATATTTTCCTTCTTAATATGATGATACTGTGCATGCGGGTGATAAACACCTAACGGATGTTCGTCGGTCGTAATGTTGTTGCGAAGTGTCAGATCCAGCTCATAAGTATCACCGTTTTTTCTGGCAATCGGTGTAATCGTGTTGTGCGGTTCACCGTTTGTTTCAGCATAAATAAATGCATCTTCATCCGTATAAGATCTCCAGCAGTTTAATACATGTTCCGCAAGATCGATCAGGCGTGATGTGTCTTTGCTGCGGATGCGAAGTACGGATAATGGCCATTTTACAATACCGGCTTCCACATCTTCATATCCCGGAATCGTTACCGGAAGTTCGATTTTTGCTTTCGCCATGGCGAATGTATAGTGTCCGCCCTGAAAATGATCGTGGCTTAAGATAGAGCCACCGACAATCGGAAGATCGGCATTGGAACCAAGGAAATAATGTGGAAATAATTTGATAAAATCAAATAATTTGATAAATGCAGCACGGTCGATCTTCATTGGCACATGTTCACCATTAAAGACGATGCAGTGCTCATTATAGTATACATACGGGGAATACTGGAATCCCCAGTTACTCTGGTTGATCGTGATCGGAATAATACGGTGGTTTTCTCTCGCCGGATGATTGACTCTTCCGGCATAACCTTCATTTTCCATGCAAAGCTGGCATTTCGGGTAGCTGCTTGCGGCAGCATTTCTTGCGGCAGCGATTGCTTTTGGATCTTTCTCCGGTTTGGATAAATTGATTGTAATGTCAATTTCACCGTATGGAGAATCGACTTTCCACTTCAGGTCTTTTGCTACGCGGTAGCGGCGGATGTAATCACTGTCCTGACTGAATTTATAATAATAGTCCGTTGCTTTTTCTGGGGAAATAGCATATTTTTCCCAGAAAGTTGCCTGTACCTGTGCGGGTCTTGGAAGCAGACAGTTCATAAGCTTTGTGTCGAAAAGATCGCGGTAAACAACGTTGTCTTCAATGATTCCACGTTCTACAGCAATATTTAAAAGGTTTGCAAGGACTGTTTCAAGATCCGGAGAGCCATAAGCCACAGCTTCCGGCTCTTCGTAGTTATCTTCGTGAAAAAGATCTAACAGAAGATTTGTTGTATAGATCCGTTCACATTCCGGTGTCAGTCCGGTTCTGATTCCATAGTCTACTAAATGTCTGATATTTTCATATAACATCTGAATCCCTCCTAGCTCAGACGGTGTGCGCCATCGCCAACTTCTACAACATAGAACTCAGCAGTGTTTCCGGTCTGCTCTTTATATCCGTTACCAACTTTTTCGATAAATGTATCAACCGCATCATTTTTTACAATGCTGACAGTACATCCGCCGAATCCGCCTCCTGTGATACGGGAACCGATAACGCCCGGGATTTCCCATGCAAGGTCTACGAGAATATCGATTTCTTCGCAGGATACTTCGTAATCATTTTTTAGAGAAATGTGGGATTCGTTCATCAATTTACCAAATTCTTCAATATTGTTTGCTTTCAATGCAGCGACTGCACGGATGGTTCGCTGGTTTTCGTATACAGCATGTTTTGCACGGAGCTGTCTTACAGGATCTTTGATTGTATCTTTGTGTGCTTCGAACTCTGCTTCCGTAAGATCGCCGAGAGTAACAATCGGCATTTCGGATTTCAGTTCTTCCAGAGCAGTTTCACATTCACTTCTGCGGTCATTGTATGCAGAATCTACAAGACTGTGTTTTACTTTACTGTTTGTGATAACGATTTTTGCATCTGGGAGTACAACCGGTGCATATTCGTATTCCAGAGTATTTGTGTCAAGGAAAATCGCATTGTCTTTTTTACCCATGGCACTTGCAAACTGATCCATGATTCCACAGTTGCAACCATTGAAGTTATTTTCAGAATACTGTCCGATCTGTGCAATCTCCGGCATCGTAATCTCATCAAATCCAAACATATCTTTTAACACAATACCTGTCAGTACTTCCAGGGAAGCAGAAGAGGACAGTCCGGAACCGTTTGGAATATCACCGTAAATAGCAATGTCCATTCCCTGCGGAAGTTTGTAGCCGCGTTTCTCGAATGTCCACATCACTCCCTTTGGATAGTTTGTCCAGTCTGCTTTTTCATCTGGTACAAGGTCATCAAGACTTGTCTCAATCACACCAAGGGAAGCGAAGTTTTCAGAATAGAAGCGGAGAACACGGTCGTCTCTTTTTCTTGCTACCGCATAAGTTCCAAGTGTTAATGCACATGGAAATACGTGTCCGCCATTATAATCTGTATGCTCTCCGATCAAGTTTACGCGTCCAGGCGCGAAATACGTGCGGATATCTCCGTCGGCACCGAAAAGATTCTGAAAAGTTTCCATTAATTTCTCTGTCATTTTTTATTCTCCATTCTTTTTTATTTTATAGTTGCGATAAATGCTTTGTTGAACTATGATAATAATAATGAGATAAATAAACACTCGCAATAAGAATAATAGACAATACTATAAGAATATTGAGGAAGTGGAAAATGCAGATTAATATTGAAGAGAATCAGAAAGAAATCAAGGAACATGGCAGTTACAGTTTCCCGTTAAATGTAGCTGTGGAGCATATTGAGTCCTATGAGCAGGGTGCATTTTTGTGGCACTGGCACCCGGAGATCGAGATTACGAAGATCGTATCCGGAGAGATGGAATACCACATTAATGAAAAGACATATAATCTGGAAGAGGGCGAAGGCATGTTTGGAAACAGCCGGACGCTGCATGCCGGATACCGGCGTGACCGGAAGGACTGTACATATTTATCCATTACTTTTCATCCGCGTCTGGTTTACGGATATGAAGGGAGTGTTTTTCACAGTAAATATGTGGAGCCGTTGGTTGATGACAGCAGTTTTGCAGCGCTTAAGCTGGAAAAAGATATAGAGTGGCATCAGGACATTTTGCGGCGGATGGTTAAGATCCAGAAACTTATGGATGAACAGCCGGAAGATTATGAGATGCAGATCCAGCAGGAAGTCCTTAGAATCTGGGATTATCTGTACCGGGAATATAGAAAAAGACCGCATGCAAAAGCGGAGAGCGCAGTGCATCTGGAACGTCTCAGGGAAATGCTTTCTTACATGGAACAGAATTACAGCCGTGACATCAATCTGGATGATATAGCAGCACATGTGAATATTTGTAAAAGTGAATGTTGTAGATTTTTTAAGAAACATATGGATATGACCATTCTGGAATATCTGATGTCTCTTCGGATACAGAAAAGTATTCCACTTCTGAAAAAAGGAAAGAGCGTTGCAGAGACAGCCGGACTGGTTGGATTTGCCAGCCCGGCGTATTTTGGCCAGATTTTCAAGCGGTACATGCACTGTACGCCGAAGTCTATACAGAAGTAATAACAAGATTTAAGCAAATTTACGGATTTTCAGCGGCACACCAAGGTCAGCGGTCAGCTTCTTACAGGCTTCAATCTGATCTTCCGGGAGAACATCTACAATGGATAATCTTACCGACGGGATCACTTTATGGGCTTCCTGTGCAAAGGAAAGCATAGCTTCAAAAGCTCCTTCGAAACGAGGTCTTGTGACAGCATTGTATTTTTCGGCATCCGGTGCATTCAGACTGATGGAAAGTGCATCGACAACCGGGGCAAGTTCCGGAACAATATCTCGTCCGTGCTGAAGATTGCCAAGTCCGTTTGTATTAATGCGGATTTTTACACCGTATTTTTCTTTGGCATACTTTGCGGATGCCAGAAGGATGTCGAGCGCACAGGTCGGTTCTCCATAACCGCAGTAAACAAGCTCATCATAACCGGTAAAATCAAAAGCATCCATGGCAGCTTTAATCTCTTCCAGTGTCGGATCTTTTTTGTGCCAGAGTGTCTCGGCATCACCGACACCGTCTTCGTGACTTCGGATGCAGAAGGTGCATCTGCAGTTGCATTGATTTGTAATGTTTGCGTATACCTGATTTTTGTATGTGTATAAAATGTCAGCCATTTTTTGTTCTCCTATCTTAAAGTATTTCATTAGAAAGCTGTCTGCGGCAGCTCAAGCAGATAATATTTTAGATTTACTGATATAAAATCAATTCTGCTTTATTTTTGATATGTGCCTTATCCATTGCACCTGCAAGTACAAGAAAAATCACAGCACTTCCACCGGACTGTACAGCGCTTCCTGCAAAAGAAACGATGACAGATATCCAGGAGCCAAAGAGGATTCCCTGGGCAAGATAATAACCGGTTGCGGAAATAAGAGCGGCGAGGAAAGGTGCAATGATATTACGCCCGTTCAGCATGCGACCGTTTTTACTTGTAAATGGTAATGTGATCAGCATCTTGATTATAATCGTTGCCGGCGCCCACATTGGTGCAGTCAGAAGGTCTGCAAGTCCTCCGCCGATTGCAGCGGCAGCCATCGCATATGGTCTTGGCAGGATCACAGCTGCAACATAGATCAGGGCATCACCGAAGTGGATATATCCACCGTTTGCACCGTAAGGTATATGACAGATATATGCAGTCATCAAGGTGATGATTGCTGCGAATAATCCGGTGACAGTCAATAAAGTAACTGGTTTTTGCTGTTTCTCATTCATTATTAAATCCCCTTTTCTAATCCGGCAGTAAGCATTGCCAGATATTGCTCATAATTTACACCATCATTAGCCGGAATATGTTCCCTGACAGAGTCAGCAAGTGCGGCTTCCAGAAATGTACCGGCGAGTTTAATGGTGGCTGGTACATCATATCCCCTTGCAATCCCTGCGCTTAAGCAGGAGGCAAAAAGATCTCCGGTTCCGGAATAACTGCCACCGATATATGGAAAAGCGACAAGTGTCTGCACTTCTTTTGTAACATAGAGGTTTCCCATTTTGCGAGTTCCGTCATTATCAGAAAAACGGATTCCGGTTACAATAACTTTAGAAGGTCCGGCTTCACAAAGACTCTGTGCCAGCTTCACGATTTCTTTCATCATAGATTCTGCATCGGAAATGGCAACCAGTTCATGATAAGAAGCATCCGTGAGTAATGTCAGCTCTGTCAGATTTGGTGTGATAATGTCAGCGGTCATGGCAAGTTTTTTCATTTTGCGCAACAGTTCGGGAGTGAACATTGCGTAGGTGTGCCCATCGTCCCCCATAACCGGATCGACTAATAAGAATGTGTCCGGTGTGTCAAATGTTTCTACGAAATGAAAAATCTGGTCAATTTGCTGCTCGCTTGCTACGAATCCGGTGTAAATACCGTCAAAAGTCTGCCCCATCTCTTTCCATTCGCTTCGAAAATACTCCATCTTCTCTGTATAATCATCACAATAATAACTCGGATATCCGGTCTGAGCGGATAACACTGCTGTCGGCAGCGGACAGGGCTGCACTCCCATAGCGGCAATGACAGAGATTGCTGCAGTAAGAGAACACCTGCCGAATCCGGATAAATCATTGATTACGGCAATTTTTTTTGTCATAGTGTAACTTCCCTTCATCAAAACTACACTTATCTTAGCACTAAAGTGGTGTGTTTGAAAAAGCCAGATATAACAAAACTAAGCAAGCCAGTTAAAGGAGATAAAAATAGGTGGGTTTCAAGTATAAAATGTGATAAGATAAATACAAATTGAAAAAGTATATCTTAATATTAGAGAAAGATGGGGAATGAATTTATGATTACGCCAATTCAGAAGAATAAAGTATACGAAGATATATCAACACAGATAAAAAAACAGATTGAAGACGGGACCTGGAAAGAGGGAGAACGTATTCAAGGGGAAATAGAACTGGCAAAAGAATTCCAGGTTGGCAGAAGTTCCATAAGAGAGGCAATAAAATCTTTGCAGGTGTTAGGAATCCTGGAGGCGCGGACCGGACAGGGAACTTATATTGCACCGAATGCGTTACAGAGGATCAATGATAATCGTCTGATGGAAATGATGAGCAATGAACATTATTATGATGAGATCTTACAGTGCAGATTAATATTGGAATCTCAGGCGGCTTACCTTGCAGCAAAGCAGTGTACGGAAGAAGATATTGCATATTTACAGAAAAATTATGAAGAGATGGTAGAAGATACGTTACAGGGCCGGGATGAAGAGTCTGAAAAAAAAGGACATGAATTTCATGCTTACATTGTGAAGATGCTTCATAATGATGTGCTGATGGCGCTATATAATTCATTGGTGCAGATGGTTTTGGAGGAAAGAGAAGAGTTTGAAAAGGACTCGGAGCTTGAAGAGGTGTTATCATACCATCGTGAACATGGTGAGGTGATTCAGGCATTAAAAGATCATGATGCCGAGCGAGCTCGAAAGATTGTGGAATATCATTTAACTAGAAAAATGAGAAATAAATAGAATAAAAACATGAGTTGTCTAAATTGTTGCGACAACTCATGTTTTTTTGAAACAATTTCAAATAACTACTTGACTTTTGATGGATTTAATGTATATTAAATGTAAGGCTGTCAGACAACCAGACAATACAAAATAACAAGGAGGATACAAGGAATGAGAAAAAGAGTCTTGAGTGCGATTTTTGCATGCGTCTTTGCGGTTGGACTTCTTGCAGGATGTGCGAATAGTGGTCAAAATGCATCCGGCGAGACGAAAAGTGGAAAAAGAATTTGGAAATTTGCACACACAAGAGCGGAAGGCACGGATAACGATAAACTTGCCAATGAATTTGCGGATAAATTGACGAGTCAGATGGATAATTTACAGATTAATATTTATCCAAACAACCAACTGGGTGATTATACGGTTGTTCAAGAATGCGCAGGTATGGGAGAAATCCAGTTAATGTTAGGATCGATGTCGCCATCTGTTAACTCTACGTTATCTGTACAAATTGCTCCATATCTGGCAACAAGCTGGGATGAAGCAATGGCATTGTATAATTCGAATGACGGAATGGTATATCAGTATGTAAGCGGCCAGTTGAAAAAAGAAAATATCAAACTTTTAGCCGTAATTCCTAAATATTTCGGTGCAATTATGACAACAAAGCCAGCGAAAAATATTGAAACCCCAGGTGCAAAAAAAGGACTGAAAATTCGTGTTCCTCAGCAAAAAGCGTTTGAAGAGTTCGGAACTGCAATTGGCTTTTCCACAACACCGTTGCCGACATCTGATACATTTACTGCGTTACAGACAGGAGTTGTAGATGGTGTGTCTGGTGGTGGTGCAGAACAGTACTGGAACGATTACGGTGAATTGTGTAAATATTTGTATTGTACAAAGACGCATATGGAATGTCACTGGATTTATATGAGTATGGATACCTGGAAAACATTGTCGGCAGAGGAAAAGCAGATTGTGCAGAAGAGTGCAAAAGAAATTGAGGATGAAGCATTTAAACTTGCTAAGAGTAATGAGAAAAAGTACATTAAGTTATTCAAAGAAAAAGGTGTAGAAGTATACGAACCGGGAAATAAAGTAATCGATGATTATCGAGATTATGTGCGGAAAAAAGTATGGCCAAAAATTGGTTCTGAATATGGTTCCGTATGGGGCAAGTTGAGTAAGAAGATTCAAAATCAATAGGAGGAAAAAGAGATGAAAGTACTTGGAGAAAAAATAGAACGCTTTCTTGACATAGTTGGAAATGTCTGTGAAGTCGTTTGTTCTATATTGGCTTTATTTATGGTATTCCTCGTGACGTTACAGGTTATTTTACGATTTTTTAATATGCCTTTATTTGGAATTGAAGAATTACTGACATTTCCTACTATTTGGGTATATTTCCTTGGCGGAGCGTGTGCAGCATATACGAATTCCCATATTGAATGTGGAATTGTGAAGGCGGTTTCAAAAAATAAACATGCAGTTCAGATTACAGAAATCGTTTGTAATATCGTTGCCAGTGCATTAGCAATATATGTGTTTGACTGGGCGATACAATATTCGATACATAGTCTGGAAATCGGAAAGAAAAGTGCAGTGCTTGGAATCCCTATGCCAATCGGAGAACTGGCAATTCTTACAGGATTGACACTGATGTGTGTATATACATTAGTCGGAACTGTAAAAAATATCGTTAAATTCAAAGAAAAATGGGAAGAAGGAGGAAATAGATCATGAATGTAATGGTTGCATTTGCAATTTGTATGTGCTTGTTATTGATCCTGTTATTGATAGGTATTCCATTACCGTATTGTTTTGCCGGAGCTTTGATTTTCCTGGTAGCAACTTGTAATGTGCCTGTGAGATCTTTGTTTGTGTGGGGATATTCACAGATGATCAGTACCTCACTTCTTGCAGTACCGATGTTTGTAATAGCAGGAAATTTAATCGCAGAAAGCGGCATGGCAGAGAAACTGGTAGGACTTGCCAGAGTATTTGTAGGAAAAATTAAAGGCGCACTCGGAGTTATCGTTGTTGTCATTTGTGGTATTATGGGAGCTATTTCAGGAAGTGCATTCACCGGAATAGCAGCTCTTGGAGGAATTATGATTCCAGAACTTCGAAGAGAAGGATATTCCAGAGGATTTGCGACTTCTTTGGTGACTTGTTCCTCTATTTTGGGAAGCTTAATTCCACCAAGTGTTCCTCTTATTATTTATGGTTGGGCAACAGGAACCAGTATTCTGGCAGGCTTTCTTTCAACTGTAGTACCTGGAATTTTAACAATTATAACCTTTTCTGTTTTAAATATTGTATATGCAAGAAAATATGCGAATGCTCCGGTAGTAGAAGAAACAGTAGCAGAAGAAAAGCCAAAATCAAAGAAAAAAGTAATCATTGAATCCATTCCTGCACTTATGATGCCTGTAATTATTCTTGGAGGAATTTACGGAGGTATCTTTACTGCAACGGAAGCTGCGTCGGTATGTGCGGTGCTTGCAATTTTATTAGGAATCTTTGTGTATCGCAGATTGAAAGCAAAAAATACACTGAATATGTTACGATCTACAGCATCTTCTATAGGATCTATTTTTATGATGATCTTTTTCTGCCTGTTACTGAGTCAGGCAATGACACAGCTTCAGATTCCACAGATGCTCGTAAATGTATTCCTTGGGTTTACAGATAATAAATATGTTGTTCTGCTGATGGTAAATGTATTTCTCCTTTTTGTAGGAATGATTGTTAATGATACAACAGCAATTATGCTTTGTGCTCCGCTGTTACTTCCATTAATTAATGCATATGGAATCTCACCGGTGCATTTTGCAGCAATTATGGTTGTAAATTTATCGGCAGGATGCCTGACACCTCCATATGCAAGTGTGTTGTATTTCGGAATGAAAATCGGCCATGCGGAATTTGGAGAAATGATGAAAAATACAGCCGTATTTTTACTGATCGGATATCTGCCGATTGTGTTACTTACTACTTATATTGAACCAATTTCTATGGCATTGCCAAGACTGTTTGGCCTTGTGTAAATGGAAGAGGAGAGGAAAATGGAAACAAGTATTTTTGAAATAATAGGACCGGTTATGATCGGTCCGTCCAGCTCTCACACAGCTGGTATGGCCAGAATAGGAATGATGGCAAATCGTATTTTACAGGTGGAAGCAGCTTCTGTCAGATTGACGTTGAGTCCGAAAATGAGAACTACTTATTATGGACATCGTTCTGATGCAGCACTTTTTGGTGGAACGCTTGGAATGTCGGAAAATGATCCGGAGATTCGTGATGCAATTGCAATCGCACATGCGAACGGAGTGGAGACAAAGGTGGATTTTCTGGAAGAAGGAAAATATCCGGAAAATTCAGCCAGAGTTACAGTATATACAAAAGATGGTGAAGAATATTCCGTATTTGGAACTTCAATAGGTGGCGGAAGCATTCTTATCAGTGAAATTGACCGGGTTCCTATGCGCCTGACAGCGGATACCTGGCATGTGATAGTATGGAGTGAAACAGAGCTGGCAAAAGAGACATTTGCAGGAGCAAAAGAAGTACAGCAGGGCATTTCAGAAAAACAAGAATATGTAACGTGTGGTACGTTTCTTGAAAAACCGGATGAGAGTATGCTTGAGTTGCTTCGCGGGCAGAACATGGTGAAAAAAATAAGTCTTGCGTCACCGGTTCTTGCCTATGGATCCTCTAAAAGACATGTAGAATGGATCAGTTCTTGTGACAGCGTTTGTGAATATGCTGAAAAGGAGAATTTAACACTGGCAGAGACTGCTGTCAGATATGAATCCTTACGATCCGGATTTTCGGAAAAAGTAATTCGTGACCGAATGCATGAACAGTGGCTTTTGATGAAAGAATCTGTGGAAAAAGGACAGGAAGAGCATCAGCTGCTCTATGGACTTACCAGTGGAAAAGATGGAAAAATGCTGATGCAGGCAGTGGAGAAAGAAGAGACGATTTCAGGAGGTACGATTCCACTTGCGACAGCAATGGCTCTTGGAGTTATGGAATATAATGGCTCCATGGGATGTATTGTCGCAGCTCCAACTGCAGGTTCCTCAGGAATTGCACCTGGATGCATGACTGCATTGCAACAGGTACATCAACTTTCAGATAAACAGATTGAAGACGGGCTGTTTGTAAGTGCATTGATTGGCGTTATAATGGCTGCTTGTGATGTGTCTTTTTCAGGATCTGTCGGAGGCTGCCAGGGAGAAGTAGGAGTATCCAGTGCAATTACATCAGCAGGTATGGCCAGTATTTTCACTGAAGATAAGGAAGCAATTATGCATGCAATGGCTATTTGTATGAAGAATTTGCTGGGACTTGTGTGTGATCCGATAGCAGCACCGATTGAAGTTCCATGTATAAAGCGAAATGCAGTTGGTGTGGCAAATGCTTATATTTCTTCCGATATGGCTTTGGCAGGAGTAAGAAGCTTTATTCCGCCGGACGAGGTGATCGATGCACTGATTGATGTAGAGAAGCGCCTGCCATCAGAATTAAAGTGTGCAACAATAGGTGGACTGGCATGTACCAAAACAGCTGTGTGTACACGAAAAAAATTAACGCAGTAGATTTTTAACATAGAACCCTATAATATGAAAATGAAAAAGAGACTTACGCATGAATGATATGCTCCCCTTCTATGGAGTGTACAAACAGAGTGAAGTCTCTTTTTCGTTGTTTATAGACAAAAAATATGATAGAATATGTGAGAATTTTAACCTGATAATATTGTATAAGAAGGAATAGAAGAGAAAATGGAAAATCTGATATTTAGTTTAAATGCAACCGTCCCGATTTTTTTACTTATGATTCTGGGACTATTATTTCACAAAATCGGATGGATTGATGATGTATTTGCACAGAAAATGAACAAATTCGTATTTGTGGTTCCGCTTCCGGTTTTAGTGTTTAGTGATCTGGCCACAGTCGATTTTCACGAAGTATGGAATATGAAATTTGTATTGTTTTGTTTTCTGGCAACATTTTTCAGTATTACACTGGTATCATTTATGTCACTGGGGTTAAAAGAAAGAGCTTTGAGAGGAGAATTTATTCAGGCGTCCTACAGGAGCAGTGCAGCTCTTCTGGGAATTGCATTTATACAGAATATATACGGAAATGCAGGAATGGCACCGGTTATGATCATTGGAAGTGTGCCGCTTTATAATATTATGGCAGTATTGGTGTTATCCCTCTTTAAGCCGGGACAGAGTGGACTTGATAAGGCTGTTTTAAAAAGAACAGCAAAAGGTATTGTGACGAATCCGATTATTTTAGGAATTGTAGCAGGACTTCTTTGGTCTGCACTTGGACTTAAGATGCCACATATTATGCAGAAGACGGTAACAAATATTGGCGGTGTTGCAACGCCGATGGGGCTTATGGCAATGGGAGCTACTTTCGATATAAAGAAGGCATTTGCAAAAGTGAAACCGGCAGCAGTTGCAACATTTATGAAATTAATTGGTCTTGCGGCAATCTTTCTTCCGATTGCGATTATGCTTGGATTCCGGAGAGAAGAACTGGTGGCGATACTGGTAATGCTGGGATCAGCGACAACAGTAAGCTGTTTTGTGATGGCCAAAAATATGGGACATGAAGGAGTCCTTAGTTCCAGTGTTGTAATGCTTACTACATTGTTCAGTGCATTCACACTGACAGGCTGGCTGTACATATTAAAAAGCATGAACTTTATATAGTTCATGCTTTTCAAAACTTTTGATACTAATGACAAACTTTGCAAGGCCTTTTCTTTGGACATGAGGCGAGTGATCCTGATTTTACAACACGAGAGCGGCTAAGCGTAGGGCAGCTTCTGGTGCTGTGGTAGACTTGTCCGGAAGGAGTCCAATATACGGTTCCAGAAGTCTTTTTCGGTTTTGGTTTTCTCTTTTTAGTAATGATCCGTACTTTGCACGTAGCTTTTTTTCCGGATTTTAAGGTGACAGTTATTTTAACTTTTCCGTTTTTCTTTGCTTTGATTTTCCCGGTTTGTGTGACAGATGCCAGTTTTTTATTGCTAGATTTCCATTTTTTTACAGAATCTCCTCTTCCATAGGAAACTTTAAGCTTTTTTGATTTTCCCTTATAAAGCGTTAGCGATTTTGGTGCTATTTTAGCATATGCTTTTATTTTTGGAGTTGTTTTGGTTTGAATGCTGTCGCAATACCAACAAAAGCGTTCTTTTGTACCGGTTCTAAATACAGTTGCTTCTTTTACTACCTCCCATTCAGACCAGTCGTGTGTGCAGACATCAGCATCTGAATCAGCGGCCTGTGCCGGTAATGGCATAGGAAGCAGAACTGTCAGCAATAAAGCGACTAACAGTGTGGTAAATTTCTTTTTCATGATTTCTTCCCTCTTTCTATCGATTATGATAACTTTATTATAAGAAGTAAAAAAGTGAAAGTCAAACCTTAAGGATTTCTGAAATCTGTGTAAAATCCTTGACAAAAACAGAATCGATAGATATGATATTCAGTGAGTTTATACGTAAAGGCGTTGAAGAAGAGGAGTATGTATCATTCCCTGCCAGAGAGAACTGTCCGCAGGCTGGAAGACAGTTTCAGAATCAGAAGATACAGAAGGTAGCTTTGGATGCCGGATATCTGAAACGACAGGTTACGAACTGGTCAGTAGAGTTAGAGATCAGAGGAACAAGTAGGATATCCCGGAGTCATTCCCGTTAAAGAATAAGATGAGAGATATGGAAGAGTTTCTTCTATATAATAAAGGTGGTACCGCGGTTACAGTCGCCCTTTACGTGTGTAAAGGGCGTTTTTAATTGTCCAAATGTGACCAAAGTGTGAAATAAGAACTTATGAGGAATTATGAGGAGGAAACAATGAGTCAGAACTTAGAGACCACATACAATCCAAAAGAGATTGAATCAAAATTATATGAAAAATGGTGTGAAAACCAGTATTTTCATGCAGAAGTAGACAGAAGTAAGAAACCATTTACAACAGTAATGCCGCCACCGAATATTACCGGTAAGCTGCATATGGGACATGCTTTAGACAATACACTGCAGGACATTCTGATCCGTTATAAGAGAATGCAGGGGTATAATGCTCTGTGGATTCCGGGAACAGATCATGCAGCAATCTCTACAGAAGTAAAAGTTACCAATCAGTTAAAAGAAGAAGGAATTGATAAAAAAGAACTTGGAAGAGAGAAATTCTTAGAGAGAACATGGCAGTGGAAAGAAGAGTATGCCGGAACAATCGAAGGACAGTTAAAGAAACTTGGTGTTTCCTGTGACTGGGACAGAGAGCGATTTACAATGGATGAAGGCTGCTCCAAGGCTGTAGAGCAGGTATTTATCAGCCTGCATGAGAAAGGATTTATTTATAAAGGATCCCGTATCATTAACTGGTGTCCGGTATGTAAGACATCCCTTTCTGATGCGGAAGTAGAGCATGAAGAGCAGGATGGATTCTTCTGGCATATCAAATATCCGATCGTTGGAACAGATGATTTCCTTGAGATTGCGACAACACGTCCGGAGACAATGCTTGGAGATACGGCAATCGCAGTACATCCGGATGATGAGAGATACAAAGATATCGTAGGAAAAAAATGTCTTCTGCCGCTGACAGACAGAGAGATTCCGATCGTTGCAGATTATTATGTAGACAAAGAATTCGGAACAGGTGCTGTTAAGATTACACCGGCTCACGACCCGAACGACTTTGAAGTCGGAAAACGCCATAATCTGCCGGAGATCAATGTCATGAACGATGATGCGACGATCAACGAACAGTATGGTGGTAAATATGCAGGTATGGATCGTTACGAAGCAAGAAAAGCAATGGTTGCTGATCTGGAAGAGCAGGGATATCTTGTAAAGGTTGTTCCGCACTCTCATAATGTTGGAACACATGACCGTTGCCACACAACGGTTGAACCGATGGTAAAGCAGCAGTGGTTTGTGAAGATGGACGAACTCGCAAAACCGGCGATCAATGCGATCAAGACTGGCGAATTAAAATTCGTTCCGGAGCGTTTTAACAAGATTTATCTGCACTGGCTGGAAAATATCCGTGACTGGTGTATTTCTCGCCAGATCTGGTGGGGCCACAGAATCCCGGCTTACTACTGTGATGATTGCGGAGAAGTTGTTGTATCTCACGGTATGCCGGAAAAATGCCCGAAATGCGGATGTACACATCTGACACAGGACGAAGATACACTGGATACATGGTTCAGTTCAGCGCTGTGGCCGTTCTCAACACTTGGATGGCCGGATCAGAGCGAAGATCTGGATTACTTCTATCCGACAGATGTGCTTGTAACAGGATATGATATTATCTTCTTCTGGGTAATCCGAATGGTATTCTCAGGATATGCACATACTGGAAAAGCGCCGTTCCATACCGTATTTATTCATGGACTGGTAAGAGATTCACAGGGACGTAAGATGAGTAAGTCTCTTGGAAATGGTATCGATCCACTGGAAATCATCGACCAGTACGGAGCAGATGCGCTGCGTATGACACTGATTACCGGTAATGCACCTGGTAACGATATGCGTTTCTATAATGAAAGAGTTGAGGCAAGCCGAAACTTTGCAAATAAAGTATGGAATGCGTCACGTTTCATTATGATGAACCTGGATGAGAAGAAATTAGAAGAACCTGCAAAAGACAGCTTGCATCCGTCAGATCAGTGGATCTTATCAAAATGCAACACATTGATTAAAGATGTGACAGAAAACATGGATAAATTCGAACTCGGAATTGCATTGTCTAAGCTGTATGACTTCATCTGGGATGAGTTCTGTGACTGGTATATCGAGCTTGCAAAATATCGTATTTACCATGCAGAAGAAGATCCAAAGGGAGCAAATGACGCACTCTGGACATTAAGAGAAGTTCTGAAAGACTCTCTGAAATTACTGCATCCGTATATGCCATTTGTAACAGAAGAGATTTACGGCAAGCTGATTCCGGAAGAGGAGTCACTGATGATGTCTGCATGGCCGGAATATGACGAAGCTCTGAACTTTCCGGAAGCTGAGCGCATTGTAGATCACTACAAAGAGATTGTACGTGGTATCCGTAACGTACGTGCAGAGATGAACGTTCCGAATTCAAGAAAAGCAACTGCATATGTAGTTTGCGAAGATCAGACATTATGCGATGGACTTGCATTTATGACAAATTCTGCAAAACAGATGGCTTCTGTGCTGGATCTTGTTATTCAGAAAGATAAAGCAGGAATTGCAGATGACGCAGTATCCGTAGTTGTTCCGGATGCAACTGTATACGTTCCGTTAGAAGAACTGATTGACTTCGATCAGGAAATCGAACGTCTGACCAAAGAAGAAACTCGTTTAAATAAAGAGATTGCCCGTGCACAGGGAATGTTAAATAATGAAAAATTTGTAAGCAAAGCACCGGAAGCAAAAGTTCAGGAAGAACGTGAGAAACTGGAAACTTACAAACAGATGAAAGCACAGGTATCTGAAAGATTGGAAGGACTGAAAGCAAAACAGTCCAAATAAACTAGAAGATATGTAAGGGGATATTATGAAAAAAATTCATATTAAAAAACCGGATATTAAAGGTGCAATTGACAAATTAAAGAATCTGAAAAAAGAAGACGTTATTCGCCACTTTAAGGCACGAAAGGAGCGGCGTGCGAGAATTATTGAAGCGCGCCGCAACAGTGCATTTGCAAGGAAAATGCAGCCTGTTTATAAATTTATGAATCGTTTTTCGCTGGTGTTCCATGCGCTGCTTGCATGTATCATCAACTTCGCAATTGAGGCGATTTCCCGTCATTCACTCGTAGAAGCGTGGATTTATATGACGGGATCCCCTTTGGTATTTTTGTATAATGCATTTATGATATTTGTCACATTTTCCATTGTATATTTGTTCAAGCGGAGAGTGTTTGTCCGGATTATTATCAGTGTATTCTGGATGATTCTTGGTATAGCAAACGGCTATATGCTGCTAAAGCGTGTTACTCCATTTAATGCGCAGGATTTGAAGATTGCATCAGACGGATTATCGCTGATCAATAAATATCTGGACGGATTTGAGATTATATTATTTATCGTAGGAATCGCGGCGGTTGTTGTATGGATGATTTCTATGTGGAGACGTGGCGGACAGTATGATGGAAAGATTCACCACGTTCGTGCATTGATTGGAATTGTTGTATGTGCAGTGTTATATGTATTTGTTTCCAATCAGGCAGTAGACAAAAGAGTCGTATCCACATATTTCGGAAATATCGCATTTGCATATGAAGACTACGGACTTCCGTACTGCTTCATGGCAAGTGTGTTCAACACCGGAATTGATGAGCCGAGCGGTTACAGTAAGAAAACGATGGAAGAGATCGGACAGAATGGGAAACTTACGGAATCTAAGATCACAAATGCAAAGACGAAGAAGACAAAACCGAATATTTTATTTGTTCAGCTGGAATCTTATTTCGATGTAGATAATGCAGAATTTTTCAAGACATCTCAGGATGTGTGCCCGAATCTTCATAAGATGTTTAAGAAATATTCGACCGGATATTTCAAGGTACCATCAGTAGGAGCCGGAACAGCGAACACAGAGTTTGAGGTGCTGACCGGAATGAATTTACGTTATTTCGGACCGGGAGAATATCCATATAAGACAATGCTGAAGGATCATACATGCGAGAGTGCGGCTACTGCATTAGGAAAATTAGGATACGGAACACATGCGCTGCATAATAATGGCGGTAATTTCTACAGCCGTGCGAGAGTATTTAATAATATTGGATTTGACAGTTTTACGAGTAAAGAATTTATGAACATTTTGCAGCTTACAGAGAATGGCTGGGCGAAAGATGCCGTGCTTGTACAGCATATTATGGATGCGATGAATTCAACAAAAGAAAATGATTTCGTATTTACAGTCAGCCTGCAAGGACATGGTGATTACCCGACAGAGAAAGTAATCCAGAATCCGAGAATTACAGTATCGGGGATCGATGATGAGGCATTGAAGAATAAATGGGAATACTATGTAAATCAGGTTTATGAGATGGATCAGTTTGCCGGTAATCTGATTAAGGCAGTAGAGAAGAGAAAAGAACCGACCGTTGTAGTTTTCTACGGCGATCATCTTCCGACAATGGGCTTAAAAGCAGAAGACTTAAAGAGCCGGTATCTCTACAACACGAACTATGTCATCTGGGATAATATCGGGCTTAAGAAACAGGACAGAAATATTCCGTCTTACCAGATCATGTCAGAAGTATTTGAACGTCTGGGAATCCATTCCGGAACATTGTTCAACTATCATCAGACAAGAAGAAAGACGAAGAATTATCTGTCCGACCTGGAGCTTTTACAGTACGATATCCTTTATGGCAAACAGTATGTTTACAATGGCAAGAAACCGATCACAGAAGGACATATGAAGATGGGAATCCGCAATGTAACATTGAAAAATGTTGTACCGCATCTCGATGAAGGTTACAGTCTGTATGGCGAAAACTTTACCAAATCGAGCAAAGTATTTGTAAATGACGAGAAGCAGGATTCTACGTTTCTGAATAATACGAGAATTGACCTGGATGAGACAGAACTTAAGAATGGAGATAAGATCTCGATTGTACAAATGGGATCTAGCGATACGGTATTCAGAAAGTCAGATGAATATATTTATAAGGATGGAAAACTGACAGTACAAAAAGGAACAGGAACCGATACAACCAAGTCCTGGGTACCACAGGCCGACGGAGATAAATAATGAAACATCAAATACCGTCTAATTACAGGGAAGCTGTCGATTATATCGAAGAGCTTCCCAAGTTTACGGAAAAACATCCGTTAAAGCATACAAAAAAATATTTGGAAAAATTACAGAATCCGGCAGAGAACTGCAAAGTCATCCATGTGGCGGGTACGAATGGAAAAGGTTCCGTATGTGCTTATCTGCAGGCTGTTTTGCAGGCAGAAGGAAAAAAAACAGGTTTTTTCACATCGCCACATCTGATCAAGATCAATGAACGAATACAGATTGACAGAGAAGAGATTTCCGATGATACATTTTATGATGTATTCTGTGAAGCGTATCATGTAGCACAGGAAATGGAGCAGGAAGGTGAAGGACATCCTTCTTATTTTGAATTCCTGTTTGGCATGGGGATGAAAGCCTTTGAAAAGGCAGGCGTAGAATATATCATTTTGGAAACAGGACTCGGTGGCAGACTGGATGCGACCAATGCTGTGGAAAGTCCGGTTCTTACAGTCATCACATCCATCAGTCTGGATCACACAGCGATTCTGGGTGATACAATTGAGAAAATTGCTTTTGAAAAAGCAGGGATTATCAAGGAAGGAGTTCCGGTTATTTTTGACGGAAGCCGGGCAGAGGCGACGGAAGTGATACGACGCCAGGCGGAGAAAATGCACGCACCTTGCAGAAAAATCTCGAAAAATGCGTTCGAAATCCGTGAAATTACGAGAAACCATATTGCATTTTCAAGGCGAAATGCTTATGATAAAGATGTTATCTGGCAGGTTCCAATCTGCGGATGTTATCAGGTAATGAATGCGCAGATTGCGTTGGAAGCACTGGAATGTCTGTTAGGAAACTGTGAGAGCGAACCGGACAGGAGGAAGAAGTGGGTTGATGCCGTCGCATCTATTCACTGGGAAGGGCGTATGGAAGAAGTAGCGGAGCATGTGCTTGTAGACGGAGCGCATAATCCGGGTGCGATCGAAGCGTTTGTGGAGAGTATACACCTTTTGTATCCGGAACCGGAACCATTGCCGATAGTAGTATTTTCTGCTGTGGCGGACAAAGACTACGAGTGGATGATTGCATATCTGTGCAGGTATCTGCCGGCAAAGTTATATATTGTAACAGAGATCCCTGACAAACGGAGAGTGTCAGCCGAAGAACTTAAGAAAGTATTTGAAAGATATACGGACTGTGAAGTTGTGGCTAAAAGCGATATAGGGGATGCCCTTAAGGAAGCTTATGACAGACGGGGAGAGAGTGAGATTTACTGTCTCGGATCTTTGTATCTTGTGGGAGCTATAAAAGAACGAATAGCAGGAGGTAACAATCATGCTGAATTACGATGAAGAAGTGAAGAAGTTTCAGCCGAGTCTGGAAGTAGAAGATATCGAGGGCGCGGTGTATCAGGAAGACTTAAGTGATATGACAGACATTATACGAGAGATGATGGAACAGACGAAATAAAGGGGATTATATGGATTATTCAACGAAACTCGTGTACCAGTCCAACTACTGGTATAATGATGGTCTGAAGCGTGCGAATATACGGGATCTGTCCGGAGCAATTCTATCGCTCAGACGTAGTTTACAATATAATAATGCGAATGTAGCAGCCAGAAACCTTCTCGGTCTTGTTTATTATGGCAGAGGAGAAGTGGTAGAAGCACTTGTAGAATGGATTCTCAGTAAGAATTTCCAATCCAAAGATAATATTGCCAATTATTTTATTAAAAAGGTACAGGAAGTTCCGGGAGAGCTGGAGCAAGTGAACCAAGCAGTCAAAAAATATAACCAGAGTATTAAATATGCCAGACAGGGTGGCGATGATATTGCGATCATGCAGCTTAAGAAAGCAGTTGCCGCGCATCCGGGTTATGTAAAAGCACGCCAGCTTCTGGCACTTCTGTATCTGAAGAATGAACAGTATTCTATGGCGAGACAGGAGATCCGTGCAGCGCACAGGCTAGATACGACAGATCCGGTGACACTTCGATATATGCATGAACTGAATCAGATCCGAAAGAGCAGAACTGTCAGAATAAAAGATAAGAAAAAAGAAGATTTTGTTTCTTACAATCTGGGAAATGAGACGATCATTCAGCCGGCATCCGGTAATTTTAAAGAAAATCTGGGGCTGCATACAGTTCTGAATATTTTGATCGGACTTGCAGTCGGTGTCGCGGTTATGTGGTTTCTGATCCTTCCGGCGGTATCTAATTCAAGACAGAAGACTGTCAACAAACAGACGGCTTCGTTCAGTGACCAGATTGCAACGCAGGATGCGCAGATTAGTGCACTTAAGAAAGAACTGGAAACTTACCGCTCTTCCGACAAGAAGAATAAGAAATCAAAAGCAACCGCAGCTACAACACAGGAAAGCTATGAGGCGGTGATGAACATTGCTGATCATTACAAAGCCGGTGATATGAGTAATGCGGATATGCTGGCAGAGCTTCTGAAAGTGAATAAGAGCACACTTGGCACACAGGGAAAGAAACAATTTGAGCAGATTACATCATCACTTTATCCGACAATGTGCCAGAGATTATTTGCTACTGCGACAGCAAATTATGATGCGGCAAATTATGATACTGCGATCAGTAATCTGGATCAGATCATGCAGATGGACCAGGGTTACAATGATGGAAAAGCAATGCTCCTTCTTGCACAATGCTATGAAAAACAGAATAAGACAGGCAAGGCTAATACATACTATCAGAAGATTGTCGATAAGTACAGCGGAAAAGAAGCGGCTACAACAGCGCAAGAGGCATTGAATAAACAGAATAAACAAAACTAAATAAATATATGAATGTAATTACGAAAGAAAAGGATATGCGAAGAAGCATGTCCTTTTTCTTTACTCAAAAAAGGAGGACACACAATGAAATATGAAGTGCAGGAGAACTGTCTTACTATTTTTCTCCCCGGAGAACTGGATCATCACAATGCAGAAGAAATCCGGAAACGTTCCGATTATCTGATCGACCAGAATCATATCCGGTATGTGATCTTTGATTTTACGGATACGACATTTATGGACAGCTCCGGAATCGGTGTCATTATGGGGAGATATAAACGAATTTATATGCTGGGAGGAGAGGTGTGTGCCGTGCATACAAGTGAAAGAATGAAAAAAATACTGACAATGTCAGGAGTAACCAGGATCATGCAGATTTATGAGGAGGACAGGTAGATGGAAAATACGAATGAAATGGAACTTATTTTTGACAGCCGCTCGGCAAATGAATCTTTTGCCAGAGTAACTGTTGCATCATTTATGACGTCACTGAATCCGACACTGGAAGAAGTGTCGGATGTGAAAACGGCAGTTTCAGAAGCTGTAACAAATGCCATTATACATGGATATGAAAATGAAGTACATAACATCCGCATCCACTGTAAAACAAAAGGACAGACTTTATATGTAGAAATCTCTGATCAGGGAAAAGGAATTGAAGATGTAAAGCAGGCAATGGAACCGCTCTTTACAACAAGACCGGAACTGGATCGGTCGGGAATGGGATTTTCCTTTATGGAAGCATTTATGGATCTTTTGGAAGTGGAGTCGGAAGTCGGGAAAGGAACGACGGTAAAGATGGCAAAAACTATTGGTAAAGGACGTAAATTATGGATCACACAATCGCTTTGATCAGAAAATCACATGCGGGCAACCGTACGGCAAGAGCGCAGCTTGTGGAAGAAAATACAGGACTTGTCTGGTGTATTGTGAAACGGTATTTTAACCGGGGTGTGGAAGCAGAAGATTTGTTCCAGATCGGAACGATCGGGCTTTTGAAAGCGATTGACAAATTCGATCTGAAATATGAAGTGAAATTTTCAACTTATGCAGTCCCGATGATCGTCGGTGAAATCAAACGCTTTCTGCGGGACGATGGAATGATCAAAGTGAGCAGATCGCTGAAAGAACTGGCATACCGTGGGTATCTCTGTCAGGAAGCACTTGGTAAAAAACTGGGACGCGAGCCATGTATTACAGAAGTTGCTGCAGAGATGCAGGTAGAACCGGAAGAACTGGTACAGGCGTTTGAAGCGACCGGAGAATTGGAATCTCTGCATAAACCAATCTACAGAAAAGACGGACAGGAGCTGACACTGGCAGACAAACTGGCAAGTCCGGCAGAAGAGACGGAAGAAGTGCTGAATCACATGTTTTTGAAAGAATTGCTGGCAAGTCTTAATAAAGAAGAACGAAGACTGATCTATCTGAGATATTTTGCAGAACGTACACAGTCTCAGGTGGGAGAAGAACTTGGTATTTCGCAGGTACAGGTATCTCGGATGGAGAAAAAAATATTAAAAAGTATGCGGGAACAGATCTGACAGGCATATCCATGAATATTTTTTCTGGAACCATCCATACTAATCACAGAAAGAAGGTGAAAGTATGGATGAAACCAGAAAGAAGTTCCGGATATGCCTGATCTGCGTTGTGGCGGCAGCGGTTCTGATCGGTATGATCTATTATTTTGCAGAGTGTAATGCGGCGGAAAGAGAGACGGAAGGAACGCTGGTAGATAGAAGGTGGGAGGCAGAAAGTGGCATCGAACAGTGAAACAATCTATATTAAGGCAGGTCGTAATACAGAAGTAAAGAAACCGGACATAACATTGGGAGAAGTGCTGGAGATTACATGCGTGAATCCATCAATGGAAGCAAAAGTCCGGTCTCTTCGCCTGTTAAAAGGAATCAACGGTCGTGTAGCGGTATCGGTGCTGAAAGTTGTTTCTATGATACAGGAAGTGTATCCGAACGCAGAAGTGCAGAGTATCGGAGAGCCTGATTTTATTGTAACCTATGAAGAGCCGGGGAAAGGCAGCAGATTCATGCAGAGCGTAAAAGTCGTGTTTGTGTCCGTGTTGAGTTTTTTTGGTGCGGCATTTTCCATCATGGCATTTAATAACGATGTGGATGCACCCAAACTTTTCGACCAGATATACACACAGATCATGGGGAATAAACCGGATGGCTTTACCATACTGGAACTGACATACAGTCTTGGGCTTGCAGTTGGAATATTGATCTTCTTCAATCATTTTGGAAAGAAGAAATTTACCGTTGATCCGACACCGATGGAAGTAGAGATGCGGCTGTATGAAAATGATATTCAGACAACCCTGATTGAAACATATTCGAGAAAGGAGAGGGAGCTTCATGTGGATCAGACAGATTCTTCTTGCGGTCATAGGAAGTAGTGCAGGTGCGGTGGCAGCAGGTGGTCTGTTTGCATTTATCGCAGAACTTGGCGTAATCTCGGATTTCGCAGACCGGACACACACAGGAGATAAGATCCAGTGGTACGAAACATGCGTAATGCTTGGCGGTATTTTGGGCAATCTGTTCTGGCTCTGTCAGATACCGCTTCATGGCGGTGTGATACTGCTGGCGGCGGTGGGGATATTTTCAGGGATGTTTGTCGGCTGCTGGGCAATGGCGCTGGCAGAGATCCTGAATCTGTTCCCGGTATTTATGCGACGTTTTAATCTGGTGAACTGCCTTGCAGGTATTATTTTAGGAATCGCAGCCGGGAAAACACTCGGATGTATATGGATGCTTTTACAGGAGGCGAAATGACAGAATGTTAAGTAATGAGATAAATGACAAAAAAGCGCAGGAAATGAAAAAAGAAAACTACAAAAAATATGTAAAACAGAAAACACCGGTGCATGCACTTGGAACAAATATGTTCCGCGCATTCCTGACCGGCGGAATCGTCTGTACGATCGGGGAATTTTTACTGAACTGGTGTGAAAATATGGGAATGACCAAAGAAATCGGTGGAAGCTGGTGTTCATTGATACTGGTATTTTTAAGTGTTCTGCTGACAGGATTCAATATATACCCGAAGATTGCAAAATGGGGAGGCGCAGGGGCACTTGTTCCGATTACCGGATTTGCCAATTCGGTAGCAGCACCGGCAATTGAATATAAAAAAGAAGGACAGGTCATGGGTATTGGCTGCAAGATCTTTACAATTGCAGGACCGGTGATTTTATATGGAATCTTCACCAGCTGGGTACTGGGTATTGTTTACTGTATTTTCGGGAAAGGAGTCTGAAGATGCAAAGAGGAAAACAGAGTATTATTTTTAAAGAAGGACCATATCTTATAAGCAGTGCATCTGTTGTTGGGAAAAAAGAAGGAGAAGGTCCGTTTGGGGAGTTATTTGATATTATAGAAGAAACTGATCTTTTCGGAGAAGACAGCTGGGAAGAGGCAGAGAGTACAATGCAGAAGGAAGCATGCCAGATTGCGCTCGGAAAAGCAGGTCTTAAACCGGAGGACATCCGGCTGACATTTGGAGGTGATCTGCTACGGCAGGGAATCGTCACATCTATGGGAGCAAGACAATTTGAAATCCCACTGTTCGGTCTGTATGGCGCCTGTTCTACTTCTGGTGAAGCGCTTGCATTGGGAGCTATGTGCGTGGGGGCAGGCTATGGCGAGTATATGCTTGCTGTAACATCCAGTCATTTTGCCTGTGCGGAAAAAGAATTCCGTTTTCCGCTCGGTTATGCCAGCCAGCGCCCCTTGAGCGCGCAGTGGACTGTGACCGGAAGTGGTGCATTCATCATCGGTGCGGATGGAGCACAGAAGAAAAGTCGTGTGAAGATCACTGGAATTACAACAGGAAAGATCATTGATTACGGCTTAAAAGATTCCCAGAATATGGGGGCTTGTATGGCGCCGGCGGCATGTGATACGATCTGGCAGCATCTTAAAGATTTTGGAAGACAGCCCGAAGATTATGACCGGATCATAACCGGAGATCTTGGCTATGTCGGACAGAGTATTCTATTTGACCTGATGAGAAAAAAAGATATAGATATTAAAAAGAGGCATATGGACTGCGGAATGCAGATTTTTGATCAGAGTACGCAGGATACACATGCCGGGGGCAGTGGATGTGGCTGTGCTGCGACAACGCTCAGTGCTTATATTCTGCCGAAAATAGAAAGCGGTGAATGGAAGCGTGTATTGTTTGTGCCGACCGGGGCTCTTATGTCTACGGTTAGTTACAACGAGGGAGCGAGTGTGCCGGGGATCGCACATGCGATCGTACTGGAACATGTATAGCATGTGATATAAATGAACGCTTTGGCAGGAGAGAGTATTTCTCCTGCAATTTTACAAAAAAGAAAGGCAGGAAATAAGATGGAATATATTAATGCATTCTGGGTGGGCGGTTTAATCTGTGCGTTGGTGCAGATTTTGTTAGACCGGACGAAACTGATGCCCGGGCGGATCATGGTTCTTCTGGTGTGTACCGGGGCAGTACTTGGCACACTTGGAATCTATGAACCAATTCAGGAATATGCGGGCGCCGGTGCGAGCGTTCCCCTTACAGGATTCGGAAATCTCCTATGGCAAGGTGTCAGAAAGGCGGTTGACGAAGAAGGCGTGATCGGAATTTTTCTGGGAGGTTTCCAGGCGAGTGCGGCGGGAATTGCCGGTGCTTTAATATTTGGATATCTGGCTTCGCTTATATTTGAGCCGAAAATGAAGGAGTAATTGAAAAGGAGATACCAAAAAGATATTAAAAAAATCGAAAAAAAGATTGTGTTCTTCTATAACAAATGGTATTGTAAAAATAGTGAGCTTGTTAAGAATAAATTAAGAAATTGTAAAAAAATAAGCTTAAAAAACAGCATAAGGGACATATTTGTAGGAGGAAGACAATGAATTATGTAGATATACTGATACCTTTTGTCGGTGGTCTTGGAATGTTTATTTATGGTATGCAGATCATGGCACAGGGACTGGAGAACGCAGCGGGAAGTAAGATGAAATCACTGCTGGAAGTGCTGACGAAGAACAAATTGATGGGAGTGTTACTAGGAGCTGCTATCACAGCAGTCATTCAGAGCTCTTCAGCGACAACCGTCATGGTCGTTGGTTTTGTTAATGCCGGAATCATGAACCTGACCCAGGCAATGGGAGTGATCATGGGTGCCAACGTTGGTACAACCGTTACCGGATGGCTTGTATCTTCCGTAGAGTGGGCAGAATTTTTAAGCCCGGAGAAGCTAGCACCGATCGCAGTGATTATCGGTGTGGTTATCATGTTGACAGGCAAGAGACGTACATCCAAAGAGATCGCCAATATTATTGTTGGCTTTGGTTTACTTTTTATCGGTATTTCTACGATGTCATCAGCAGTAGAGCCGCTGAAAGAATTTGACGGATTTGTACAGATGTTTGTTACATTAGGAAAGAATCCGATCCTCGGTATTCTGGCTGGAGCGCTTGTAACGGCAGTGATTCAGAGTTCTTCCGCATCGGTTGGTATTCTGCAGAGTCTTGCGGCAGCGGGATTGGTACCATTCAGTGCAGCTATTTATATTATCATGGGACAGAATATCGGTACTTGTATTACAGCAATTTTATCCAGTGTAGGTGCGAAAAAGAATGCGAAGGCAGCAGCACTTATGCACCTGATCTTTAATATCATCGGAACGATTATTTTCAGTATCATTGCAATCGTTTACTTTACCGTGCTGAATCCACAGGCAGGAACAGGAAATATTACACAGACAGAGATCAGTATGGTGCATACATTCTTCAACATTGCAACGACAGTTATGTTATTCCCGGCATCTAACCTGATCGTGAAAATTGCCAAGAAGATCGGCCGTGTGGATGAAGATGCCAATGATCCGGGAACAGTACTTCTCGATGAACGTATGTTACAGACACCGAGTATTGCTCTGCAGTCTGTGATAAAAGAAACCGTTCGTATGGGCGAGATCGTAAGGAGATCCATTGAAGTTGCAAAAGATGTATTGTATACACAGGATCAGGAAGCAATTGATATTTTGAAAAATGATGAGAGTGATGTTGACAGACTCTGTGCGGGAATTACCAATTATACAATCAAATTATCTTCCTTACAGATCAGTGAGAAAGAGCATCAGGAAGCAGCACATCTGTTACAGGTGCTTTCCGATATGGAACGTGTCAGTGATTACTGTGAAAATATCTCTGAGTTTGCAGAGACGCTCCGAGATAAGAAAGCATCCTTCTCTGAGACAGCAAAGAAGCAGTTAAAAGAAATGATTGAGGAGACTGCGAAAAGCTATTTCTATGCACTGGATGCATTTAAAGAGCAGAGCCATGAGAAGGCACTGCGCGTTATTGAAAAAGAGACAAAAGTGGATGACCTTGAGGTGAAACTGCGGAGCCGTCATATTAAGAGACTGTCTAATAATGAATGTAATACAGAAGCGGGTATTGTATTCTTAGATACGCTGGTTTGTATGGAACGTATTTCTGACCATGCAAGAAATATCGCAGAAGAAGTACTTGAAGAGTAATCAGCGGATAAAACTCGCAAAGTGTATTTTATCCGTTGTGAGTAAGACATCCGGACTCGAATAAAAAATTGGGAAAAAAATGTCATGTATCAGCAAGAACCGGTACATGACATTTTTTGTGTCTTTGTTTACATTTTACATGAATATCGAATTTTAATCATTATAAGACTTTTCGTGAACTTCCGACAGCCATTCCAAGGCCTGCGTAAGTCCATCTGCGGAAAATTCAAATTCCTTCCATTCTTTCTTCTCATCAGCAGTCTTCTCAAAACAATATGGTTCCGGATAGGTACATGCTTTTAATGTATCCTCATCTTTTTGCAATAAATAGCGCATACCGTGATGAGAACCGGTATAGACTTCTTTCTTTAAAAATTGTAAAGATAATCCGATTGGTTCCAGCATGATAAAACTCCTTTTTATTCTTCTATAATATGGATTTCCAGATAATCAAAATCAATAGAATCTACAAAATTATCCTGATAAAATCTTGTCTTATCGTGGCGTTTAAATTCATCTATCGTAGATTCCAGCCAGATTGGTTTGCTGAGATCAAATTCATAGCAGATCTCTTCCAGTGCGTGAAAGATCTTATGGGTTCTTGTATCATCTGAATCATCACAGATCACAGTGTCCCGAAGCATATGATTGTCTTTAAATTCTTTGCCCCATAAACGAAACATAAGTGTTCCCTCGCTTTCCTGATAATGAAATGAGTATAGTCGTTTTCTGAGAAAAAGTAAACACTTTTAGAGAGTAAACTTTTTATGGAAGTTGCTTTTTGGCAGAAGCTATGATAGGATTTTTCTAAATGACAAGACACATAACAATACAGATGATGTATTGGATGTAATTATGAGGTGGGAAAATGGAAAAAGTAAAGAAAGTGTTGGATCGGATTTTTATTGAAGGGTTAAGTGCGATGGCGCAGGGCTTGTTTGCAACGCTGATCATCGGCACGATCATTCAGCAGATCGGAAGTTTTATTCCCGGGCAGGCAGGAACGATACTGTTTGTAATTGGCAAAGTAGCTGCGTCTCTGACAGGAGCAGGAATTGGTGTTGCAGTTGCTTACAAATTTAATGAAAGCCCGCTGGTTGTTGTATCTGCGGCAACAGCAGGTATGACAGGCGCATTTGCAAGTAAATTGCTGGCAGGAACAGTTCTGATTGACGGAGCAATGGTTTATTCAGGTCCGGGAGAACCATTAGGTGCATTCCTTGCAGCGTATGTAGGGATTTATTTCGGACATCTTGTTTCCGGAAAAACGAAAGTGGATATTCTTGTAACACCAATTATAAGCATCGGAACAGGTTCTGCTGTAGGGCTGATCCTTGGACCGCCGATTTCCGGATTTATGGTGTGGCTTGGTTCGGTTATTAACTGGGGAACAGAACAGCAGCCATTTTTGATGGGAATCATTGTTTCTGTACTGATGGGAATGATACTGACATTGCCGATCAGTTCGGCGGCACTGGGAATTATTTTGAATTTATCCGGTCTGGCAGCAGGAGCGGCGACGATAGGCTGCTGTTGTAATATGGTTGGATTTGCCGTGGCAAGCTACAGAGAGAATAAGATTGGAGGACTGCTTGCACAGGGAATTGGAACTTCTATGCTGCAAGTCCCGAATATTGTAAGAAAACCGATAATCTGGCTTCCGGTGATCCTGTCCAGCGCGGTTTTAGGACCGACAGGCACAGTTCTTCTGCATATGACAGGTAATGCAACCGGATCAGGAATGGGAACGGCAGGATTGGTAGGGCAGATCATGACCTGGCAGACGATGATCGCAAGTGAGACAGGAGCGGTTGTATTGTTAAAGATTCTGCTGATACAGATTGTGCTTCCGGCAGTCGTAACACTGGGAATCAGTGAATGGATGCGAAAAAAAGGATGGATTCAATTCGGAGACATGAAATTGGATTTCTAAATGCACAGGACATGAATTCATGGTATACTGTTAAGAGGTAACGAAAGAAGAGAAAACAGAAAGCGGGGATGTTAGCAATGATAGGAACCGGAAGAATTCATGTATATTACGGAACAGGAAAAGGCAAGACAACAGCGGCAGTAGGACAGGTGATCCGGGCAGCGGGGAGCGGACTTAAGGTTCTGATGTTTCAATTCATGAAGAACAATTCTTCCAGTGAGCGTGCAATCCTGGAGCAGATTCCGAATGTAACGTGCCTTCCGGGCAGGGATAAGATCAAATTTTACAATCAGATGAATTCTGATGAACGGGCAGAATTAAAGCATTATAACACGAAAGCATTAGATGAGATAATCAAATTCTGTAGTCCGTTTGACGTATTATTTTTAGATGAGATACTGTGCGCAGTTTCTCTGAATCTTCTGAATGAAGATAAACTGATGAGTTTTCTGGAGCATAAGCCGAGAGGACTGGAGATCATTATGACCGGACATGAAGTGTCAGACCGGATCATCCGTGCTTCCGATTATGTGACGGAGATGAAAAAAGTAAAACATCCATATGACAAGGGACAGTCAGCAAGAGAAGGAATCGAATATTAATCCTTAAAAAATTATTAAAACAGGAACAATTTCTGGCCGCTTATGTTATACTCTTCGGGTGCCGCAAGAAGACTTCGAAGGACGGAAGGAGAGAGGCAATCGTGGAGAATGCAATTAAGAATTACGAAGATGTGGACAGCTGGAAGACCATTATGTTTCTTTATAATTCCGCGTTAAAGGAAGTAGGAACGAAACTGGAGATTCTAAATGACGAATTCCAGCATGTACATCAGTACAATCCGATCGAGCACATTAAGACACGTGTGAAGACACCGGAGAGTATTGTGAAGAAGTTAAAAAGATACGGTTATGAGACATCCATAGAGAATATGGTAAAATACATCAACGATATTGCAGGAGTAAGATTGATCTGTTCATTTACTTCTGATATATACAGATTGGCAGAGATGATTGGAAACCAGAGTGATTTAAAGGTATTATCTATCAAAGATTATATTAAGAATCCGAAAGCAAGCGGCTACAAGAGCTATCACATGCTTGTATCGGTTCCGATTTTCCTGTCAGACAGTGTTGTAGATACAAAGGTAGAGATCCAGATCCGGACGATCGCGATGGATTTCTGGGCAAGTCTGGAGCATAAGATTTATTACAAATTTGAGGGAAATGCGCCGGAATATATCAGCCGGGATCTCAGAGAGTGTGCAGATATGGTGTCAACACTGGATGAGAAGATGCTGTCGTTAAATGAGGCGATCCAGGCGTATGTAGAAGAACAGGAAGAATTAAAAGGACGGAAGAAAAGTGAAGTATCCTAATATTTATCCGGGCAGTTTTATAGACAGACCGAATCGGTTTATTGCTTATGTGGAATGTGCCGGTCGTACAGAGACTGTTCATGTGAAAAATACAGGACGCTGTGCGGAACTTTTGCAGCCGGAGGTACCGGTGTATATACAGAAAAGCGATAACCCTGAGCGTAAGACAGGATGGGATCTTATCGCGGTAGAGAAAGGCGACAGACTTATCAATATGGATTCACAGGCACCGAATAAGGTAGCGCAGGAATGGATCTGCGCCGGTGGACTGGTGCCGGATCCGGTACTTGTAAAGCCGGAGTACACATACGAGAATTCCAGATTTGATTTCTATGTGGAGACGAAGAATCAGAAGATTCTGGTGGAAGTTAAAGGAGTTACATTGGAAGAAGACGGTGTAGTCCGGTTCCCGGATGCGCCGAGTGAACGTGCCGTAAAGCATGTACAGGAATTAAAGAAAGCAAGAAAAGCGGGGTACGAAGCGTACGTCTTGTTTGTGATACAGATGAAAGGTGTACGCTATTTTACGCCAAACAGGCAGACACATCCGGAATTTGCGGAAGCCTTACAGGAAGCCGCGGATGCAGGAGTAAAGATCCTGGCAAGAGACTGTGTAGTGACGACAGACAGCATGACGCTTGCGGATGAAGTCCCGGTTGTGCTTGGACAGCCTGAGCTTCATGAGATGGCAGAACCATTAACCGGATGGTATAGGAAATACCACCGTGACCTTCCGTGGAGACATCACCCGGATTCGTACAGAATATGGATATCAGAGATTATGCTGCAGCAGACAAGGGTAGAAGCGGTGAAGGGATATTATGATCGCTTTTTACAAGCGTTGCCGACAGTGAAAGATCTGGCAGAGGCGCCGGAAGACAAGCTGCTCAAATTGTGGGAAGGTTTAGGGTATTATAACCGGGTACGCAACATGCAGAAAGCAGCAATCCAGATCATGGAAGAGTATGGCGGTGAATTTCCGGCAGACTATGAGAAAATCCTTGAACTGAAAGGGATCGGAAGCTATACGGCAGGAGCAATCAGTTCATTTGCGTTTGGAATTCCGAAACCGGCAGTAGACGGCAATGTGTTGCGTGTAGTAACGAGAGTTCTGGCAGATGATGCAGATATTATGAAGCAGAGCACGAAGAAGAGGCTGGAGAAAGCGATCGAAGAAGTCATTCCGGCAGATGCGGCCAGTGATTTTAATCAGGGACTGATCGAGCTGGGAGCGATTGTCTGTGTGCCAAATGGCGAACCAAAATGCGGGGAATGTCCACTTAAGAATATATGCCGTGCAGAAAAAGAGGGGTTGACAGATAAGTTACCGGTGAAGAAAAAGGCAAAAGCAAGGCGGATTGAGAAAAAGACTGTTTTTCTGTTTGAAGATCTGCAGGAGATTGCTATCCGTAAAAGACCGGCAAAAGGATTGCTTGCCGGACTTTATGAACTGCCGAATGTAGAAGGGCATCTGACAAGAAAAGAGGCAGAAAACTATTGTCGTTCTATTGGACTTATGCCGGTAAGAATTAAAAAATTACCGGATGCAAAGCACATTTTCAGCCATGTGGAGTGGCAGATGAAAGGTTATCAGATTCAGGTGGATGAATTGGAGAAGACAAACGAGAAAGGATTTTTGTTCATACATCCGGGAGAGATCCGGGAGAAGTATTCCATCCCATCTGCATTTGCAGCATATACGAAGGACATTATATGATACCAGAATACCAAGTTCGGCACGGAACAATACGCGGGTATCAGAAAAAGAAGAGGAGTGTGATTAGAAGATTACACTCCACGAAAATAAAAAAGAATCGCAATTGACAGATTGATTTATAGAGATCAGTCAACTGCGATCCTTTTTATTTTAATATTATATTTTATCTTAGATCGGCTGCTGTGACAGCTTCGGTGCCCGCTTTGTCTGTGTTACATAGATCAGCGGATAAATCATAAAGGTAAGTGCCACTGCTGCGATCACATCCGTTACAGAGTGCTGCTTTAAGAACATGGTAGACAGAACAATCAGTCCGGCAAGTCCGTAAGAAACAAACTGGATACCGCGGTGTTTTTTCAGTGCCTGGCTGTGTCCGATGGCGATAGCAGCGCCAAGTGAATTATATACATGAATACTTGGCAGTACATTCGTCGGTGTATCGGTGCTGTAAAGCTGTTGTACCAGTCTTGTAAAAACAGTATCGTTCGCAAATGTGTGCGGACGCAGGTTTAATTCATTTGGAAATACTGTGCAGATGATCAGGAAGATCGTCATTCCAGTGAATAAAAATGCTGTAAGCTGGTAATATCCTTTCTTATCCGTAAAGAAGAAATATGCGATCGTTACAGCAATAAATAAAAACCATAACAGATACGGAACAATAAAATATTCTACAAACGGGATATAATCGTCAAGTGGTGAGTGGATCAGATAGTAATGGCTGAATCTGTGTTTCTCCAGATAACAGAACCAAGGCATGTAGATAAAGCTATATAATAAAACCCATGCATGACGATACCGCAGGATAAATTGTTTGATTTTCGTAATGGATTGCATAATTACGCCCCTTTATATAACAAGTCTTATCTAAAGATTAGCTAAGTTTCTCAACGGATTATAACATGAAAAGATAGAATCAACAACAATGTTCATCTATTCTTAATAATTTTCACCATGTTTTTCGAAAATCTGCATATCATAACAGCGTTTGCCTTCCAGCAATGCCGCAGGTGTACGAAGTGTCCAGACAGCTGTAGGTGTTCCAAAGAATTTCCGTAAGAAAGAAACAGTAAATTTAGGAAGGTTTTTCAGTTTATAAGAAATAAAATCCGGTCTGCCAAGAAAATTAAGAAGCAGGTTTTCGGCAAGAAAACGTAAAAACCAGAGTTCTTTCAGAGGATCCTTCGTAAGTCTGGAAGAAAGCTGTCCACGCAGAACTTCCGGAGCATGCCTGCGATACCAGAAAAGTCCCATCGTATTAAAAGACTGAATCATATAATTTCCATGATAACAGGAAAGGGCCTTATGAACATGCTGACAGATAGCGGTGGAACGACCGGGAATTTTCAATTCGATCAGAAGAGGTACCTGTCCGTTTACCAGTGACAGAACATCTTCAAACAGAGGAATCTGTTCTTCCGTATCCTGGAGACGGCATGTTTTCAGCTCCGGAACTGTCAAATCTTCGATCGTGCCGGATTTTTTACAGACACGGTTCAGAGTATCATCGTGGAAAACAACCAGTCTGCCATCTTTGGTGAGATGAACATCCAGCTCAATGCCATAACCGTGGGAAAGCGCCTGCCGGAACGCGGGCATAGAATTTTCTGGAATTCCATTTTCAATACTGTGATATCCACGATGAGCAAAACAGGTTCCACGATACAATTTTAAAAGTTCCTGCCGTTTGCCTGTCCGGGGGAAAAGTAAAAAGAGAACAAATAAACACAGACAAACAATAAAAATGAGTATTCCGTGATACATAAAATACATCTCCTTAACTTAAAATCAGACGAATTTTCTCAGGTTCCAGAGAACAGGTAATTTCTCGTTTTAAATATACCGGTTCTCCGTCTGTATGGACCGCAAGTGGTTTCGGGCTGGTAAAAGTTGCTTTTTTACATTGATATGTATGGATTCCTTTGAAAAATACATGCCATCCTTTAAAAGCGGTTGGCAAAAGCATAAGAATGACAGCTTTCGGGAATCCTTCTACTACAATAACATCCAGAATATCATCAGAAGGATCTGCTTTTGGACAGAAACGGAATCCACCGCCCTCTGTGCGCTGATTCATAGCCGCAGCGAAATAAACTTTGTGAAAAAGTATTTCTTCTGTATCACCGGACAGATCCGTAAGCCGAATGTGCATATCACAGGGTGTCATGGTGAAAATCTGGGAAAGTGCAACGCCAACGTAGGATAGTTTTCCAAGATGCAGCTTATTAAGAAATCGTTTCAGCGGAGAGACGATTACCTGATGGCAGACAGCGGCATCAAATCCAAGACCGGAACTGACAGCAAAACGGCGCCGGCAATAAGGCTTGCTGTCTGTTTCATATTCTGTCACTCCGATATTTAAGTATGCAAAACGGGAAGGCTTAAGGATATGTTTAAGTGCTGTGAGTGGATCCCGGGAAAGTCCCATGCTCCTTGCAAAATCATTGCTGGATCCAATCGGAATATATCCAAGTGTGATGCCGGACAGATCGCTGATGCCATCAATGACTTCATTTAAAGTGCCGTCACCGCCAAGAACAATCAGTGTTTCCATAGATGGATCGGCACACAAATGAGCGGCAAGCTTCGAGGCATGCCGCTGATATTTAGTGAAAAAGACCTGATAAGAGATCTCGTTCTCTTTCAGATATTGTTCCAGTGTGTTCCAGACAGTCTGACCGAGGCCGCTTCTGGAACCGGGATTTACAAGAAAAGTGTACATGATTTAAAATGCTCCGTTCAGATAAGTCTCCAGACTTCGCTTCATATTTCCTTCAAAATCCGCATGTCCTTCTTTCAGACACCATTCAAAAACGTTACCGATCACGATCATACGGATATCGGTTGTAAGAGCTTCCAGATCTCCGGATATCTGTAAAATTCCGGCATCCATGCATTTCTGCAGATAATTGTGGACCGTAACGATCGGATAAGGACGCTCCGTACGGATGAGCGGGTTCAGAGACTGGTTCTTTGGTGTATAGTAATTCGACATAAATTCTACGCCCAGATCCTGGCAGTAATGTACATAATTCAGATAGACGTAGATGATCGCTTCTTTAGCTTCAGCCGGAGAAGCCGGAAGATCAAGAAAATCCGGATTGATGCTCGGCTGCTCTTCTATATAATAAGAAAGAAGATCGTCTTTTGTTTTGAAATGATGATAAAAACTTCCGTTGGAAACCCCAGCTTCGTCACAGATATTTTTAATCGACAATGCTTCATATCCGTCTTTTTGTAAAATATTTTTGGCAGCGGCGAAAATCCGAGCTTTCGTTTCCATAGACTTCTGCTGCTGCTTGGACAATGGTTTTGTTTGTACTGTTTGATTCATGATGATCAAGAATCTCCTTTTTCTTTTATGATAACCTTAAGTATAACATAATAAATAGCTGTTTTCAATAAAACAGAGTGAACTCTGTATTTACTGTTCCATTGCAAGAAAGAGACATTTTCGCTATAATAAGAAAGATTGTGGAAAGCCACAGAAAGTAACATTCAGAAAGGATATAATTATGGATATCAATCAGAAGATTACAGAAGAATTAGGCGTAAAAAAGTGGCAGGTAGAAGCGGCTGTAAAATTGATCGATGAAGGTAATACAATTCCATTTATCGCCAGATACAGAAAAGAAGCAACTGGTACACTGGACGACGAACAGCTTCGTAAATTATATGAAAGACTGACCTATTTACGGAATCTAGAGGAGAAGAAAGAACAGGTACTGGCAAGTATAGAAGAACAGGGAAAATTGACAGAAGAGCTGAAAGCAAAGATCGTTGCGGCACAGACACTGGTCGTGGTAGAAGATCTCTATCGTCCGTATCGCCCGAAACGAAGAACACGTGCGACGATTGCGAAGGAAAAGGGACTGGAGCCACTGGCAGCACTGATTACTTTACAGAAAGCAAAAGAGCCGCTGGAGAAGCTGGCAGAAGACTATGTTAATAAAGAAAAAGGTGTAGAGACAGTCAAAGATGCGCTGGACGGCGCGAAGGATATTCTTGCAGAAGCAGTGTCCGATGAAGCAGCATACAGAAGCTGGATCCGTAAGAGAACCATGCAGAAAGGAACACTTATTTCCAATGCAAAGGATGAAAAACAGGAGTCGGTTTATGAGATGTATTACGAATTTGAAGAAGCACTCAGCAAGCTGGCAGGACACCGCATCCTTGCACTGAACCGTGGAGAGAAAGAGAAGTTCCTGACCGTAAAAGTAGAAGCACCGCAGGATGATATCTTACGATATCTGGAAAAACAGATCATCCGCACAGATAATCCGTATACGACTCCGGTACTTCAAGAAGTAGCAGAGGACAGTTATAAACGTCTGATCGCACCGGCAATCGAGCGGGAGATCCGGAGTGAACTGACGGAAAAAGCAGAGGATGGAGCAATCGAAGTGTTCGGGAAGAACTTAGAACAGCTTCTCATGCAGCCTCCAATCACAGGAAGAACCGTGCTTGGCTGGGATCCGGCATTCCGAACCGGATGTAAACTTGCAGTTGTAGATCCGACCGGAAAAGTTATCGGTACAACAGTCATCTATCCTACTGCACCGACAACACCGAAGAAGATCCAGGCGTCCAAAGATTTATTAAAGAAGATTATTCCGAAGTATCATGTATCACTGATCTCAGTAGGAAATGGAACTGCATCCAGAGAATCTGAGCAGTTTATCGTAGAGTTATTAAAAGAGATTCCGGAAAAAGTAGAGTATATCATTGTAAATGAAGCAGGAGCTTCTGTATATTCGGCAAGTAAACTTGCTTCAGAAGAGTTCCCGAATTTTGATGTCGGGCAGAGAAGTGCAGCGTCCATTGCAAGACGACTGCAGGATCCGCTTGCTGAGCTTGTGAAGATCGATCCGAAATCGATCGGAGTCGGACAGTATCAGCATGATATGAACCAGAAGAAATTAAGCGAAGCACTTTCCGGTGTTGTAGAAGATTGCGTAAATAAAGTCGGTGTCGATCTGAATACAGCATCCGCACCGTTGCTTTCCTATATCTCCGGTATTTCTTCTGCGATTGCCAAAAATATCGTTGTATATCGTGAGGAAAATGGCAAATTTACAAACCGGAAACAATTATTAAAAGTAGCAAAACTGGGACCGAAAGCATTTGAACAGTGTGCAGGTTTTATGCGTATTCAGGACGGAGATAATCCGTTAGATGCGACCAGCGTACATCCGGAGTCCTACGCGGCAGCAGAAGAACTGTTGAAGAAGCAGGGATTTTCCGTAGATGATATCAAAGGAGGAAAACTGACAGGATTATCACTTACGATCCGTGATAAAAAACGTCTGGCAGAAGAGCTTGGAATTGGTGAGATCACACTGGAAGATATTGTAAAAGAATTGGAGAAACCGGGAAGAGATCCGCGAGATGAGATGCCAAAACCGATCCTCCGCACGGATGTTCTGGAAATGAAAGACCTGACAGAAGGCATGGTATTAAAAGGAACAGTGAGAAATGTCATCGATTTTGGAGCCTTTGTTGACATCGGTGTCCATCAGGACGGACTGGTACACATTTCAGAATTAAGCGATAAGAAATTTGTAAAACATCCACTGGAAGTAGTAAGCGTTGGTGATATCGTGGATGTCAAAGTTTTAAGTGTGGATCTTAAGAAAAAGAGAATCCAGCTGACAATGAAAGGTATTCAATAAAATAATTTAACAAAAGTAATTTAATAAAAAATACAAAAAAGCGAGAGGTGTTTAGTATGCAGAAAAATTGGGGAAAAACATTGATCACACTTGCCGGAGTATTATTGGGGAATATCATTCTGGCATTTGCAGTTGCAGCATTTATCGTACCAACAGGTATTGTCATGGGAGGCGCAACCGGTATTGCACTTACGATCACACATTATGTGCCGATGTCCCTGTCGGTTGTATTATTAGGTGTAAACGTCATATTGTTCCTGTCAGGAGCTTTTATACTCGGAAAAAAATTTGCAGTTACAACGATTGTAAGTACATTTTTATATCCGCTTTGCCTGTCAGTTGTCCAGAAGATACCGGGAATTACAACGCTGACAGATAATCAGCTGCTGTCCGCAATTTATGCGGGAGTGCTTATGGGAATTGGAATTGGTATCATTGTAAGAGTTGGTGCTTCTACAGGCGGAACCGACATCATAGCACTGATCCTGAACAAAGTGGCACATATTCCACTGGCACCGCTTATGTATGTGGTTGATTTTATTGTGCTTTCTTCACAGATTCTCTTTTCTAATTCAGAACAGGTGATGTACGGTATTTTGAATCTGGTGCTGACAACGGTACTACTAAATAAGGTGATGCTGCTTGGAACTTCACAGATACAGTTGTTCATCATATCTGAGAAATACGAAGAGATCCGGGAAGATTTATTATCCAAGCTCGATCTTGGAACAACGATGATCTATATTGAAAACGGTTATCGTCATGAAAAACAGAAAGGTGTTATGTGCATCATTCCGAACCGGAAACTGTATTCCACAAAAGAAATGATCCACAGCATCGATCCGTACGCATTTATTACGATCACACAGATCAATGAAGTGCGAGGTCAGGGATTTACATTCGAACGTATCCGTTATCAGGAACTTCCGGAAGACCGGAAGTCGGCAGGTGACAGACAGTCTTAGATTTTTGAAAGTTATTTTGAAAGTCAGACATAATGGATGTTTGTGTGAGATAAGACTTCGGCAAAGTTTCACTTGCAATTTAAGAAGTACAGCACTATAATAAAAAACAAAGAGAAAGATTCTTCGGGGTCGGGTGAAAGTCCCAACCGGCGGTATAGTCCGCGACCCGGTATGATATGTACCGGCTGAATCGGTGTAATTCCGATACCGACAGTAAAGTCTGGATGAGAGAAGAGTTATGCATAGAAAAAGCAATATTATTACCCCGGTATTTTGTTTGATACCGGGGTTTTATTGTTGCAATAGGAAATTGATTTTCTTACTATATAAAAACTTCAGCAAGATGTAATGCATAGTTCCAGAAGTTTTCTTTCTAAATATAAGTATTTTAAAGGAGACCAACATATGAGTACAAGTACAAAAACAATGGCAGCAGCACAGACAAAGAACAGGACAAAGATCCGTGTAATGGCACAGGTTGGAATGTTATCTGCAATCGCATTAGTATTAATGCTTTTCGAGATTCCGCTTCCGTTTGCACCATCTTTTTACGAGATCGATTTCAGTGAAGTTCCGGTATTAGTCGGATGTTTTGCAATGGGACCACTGGCAGGAGCAACGATTGAATTCATCAAGATCATTCTGAACTTTGCGGTAAATGGAACCATGACAGCAGGGGTAGGTGAGATTGCTAACTTCCTGATCGGATGCGCATTTGTGGTACCGGCAGGTCTGATCTACAAGAAAAAGCATAACCGTACAGGCGCTATCGTTGGTATGATCAGCGGAACATTATTTATGACAATCCTTGGATGTTTCCTTAATGCATACGTATTATTACCGGCTTATGCAAAAGCGTTCCAGATGCCGATGGATGCACTGGTTGGCATGGGAACAGCAGTGAACAGCCACATTACAAGTGTTACAACGCTTGTCATCTTTGCAATCGTGCCATTTAACCTGTTAAAAGGTGTGCTGGTATCGTTGATCGTATTTTTGATCTATAAGAAGATCAGCCCGATATTCCATATGGGAAGATAGAAGAAAATATTAGATAATGATGAAAAAAAGAAGGACAGAGCCTTGATTTTTAGGGTTCTGTCCTTGCTTGTATTATAATGCAGTTTTCAGCAAGTTGCCATCTGGTGGGAAATACAGGTTTTAATTTTTTTTGAAAAAATATCCAAAAAAACTAGAACCAGGCTTCAAAAAATCTGTGAATCTCTTGAAATATTCCCGTAACCGTGTATAATAAACTTTGTTCGGTAATTTTGAACATAAAGTATAGTAATAGAAAACTCCAGAACGAAAATATATCTCGGAGGTGATAGGGTGGATATCGGAAAGAAATTGAAAGAACTGCGTTTGCAAAATGACCTGACGCTGAATGATCTGGCATCCAGAAGCGAGCTGTCAAAAGGCTTTCTGTCCCAGGTGGAGAGGAATCTGACAACGCCGAGTATCGCAACGCTGGAAGATATTCTGGAAGCGCTTGGAAGTAATCTGTCAGACTTTTTCCATGAGGAAGAAGAGCATCAGATTGTATTCGGACAGCAGGATTTTTTCGTGGATGAACAGGAAGGTTTTCAGATTGAGTGGATTGTGCCTAATGCACAAAAGAACCAGATGGAGCCTATTATTTTAACACTGGCGCCACATCAGAAAAGCCGGGAAGTGTCGGCGTTTCAGGGAGAAGAATTTGGCTATGTATTAAAAGGCAGCATAACAATTGTGCGTGGCAAGAAGAAATATAAAGTAAAGGCGAAGGAAACGTTTTATATGGATGGTTCCAGAAGCCATTATTTATATAATCATGGGAGCGGGGAAGCAAAAGTATTGTGGATCACCAACCCGCCGATGTTTTAAACAGACGAGAACGATAAAAGGCTAAGATATTATAGCTGACAGATTATAGAAGGGAGACGTGAGATGGAAGAGAATAAGATCATTGAATTCCGCAACATTGTCAAAAGTTTTGACAGCCAGGTTGTGTTAAAAGGAATCAATCTTGACATTTATGAAAATGAATTTGTAACACTGCTCGGGCCAAGTGGCTGCGGTAAGACAACACTTCTTCGGATTCTGGGAGGATTCCTGGAAGCAGACGAAGGAAGTGTGATTTTTGATGGCGAGGAGATCAGTAATAAGCCGCCGTATGAGCGGGAACTGAACACGGTGTTTCAGAAATACGCACTCTTTCCACATCTGAGTGTTTATGAAAATATTGCATTTGGGCTTAAGATAAAAAAAGTCGGAAAAGACATCATTGACCAGAAAGTCATGAAGATGTTAAAGCTTATCGGACTGGAAGGATTTGAAAACAAGAATACAACACTGCTCTCAGGAGGTCAGCAGCAGCGTGTTGCAATTGCAAGAGCGCTTGTCAATGAACCGAAAGTGCTGCTTCTTGATGAGCCGCTTGCTGCGCTTGACCTGAAACTCAGAAAAGAGATGCAGTATGAGTTGAAACGGATCCAGCAGGAGGTCGGTATCACCTTTATTTTCGTAACACATGATCAGGAAGAGGCACTTACGATGTCGGATAAGATCGTTGTTATGAAAAATGGTGAGATCCAGCAGATCGGTTCGCCGCAGGATATTTACAATGAACCGGCAAACCGTTTCGTAGCAAACTTTATCGGTGAAAGCAACATTTTATCAGGAACGATGATTGATGATTATAAAGTCATGTTTGATGATATTGTATTTGACTGCGTGGATTATGGATTTAAGAAGAATGAAAAAGTAGACGTTGTCATCCGTCCGGAAGATATTGATATTGTAGATGTAAAAGATGGCAAGATGACCGGAGAAGTTTTGAGTGTGCTGTTCAAAGGTGTTCATTATGAAATCATGGTGGAGACAGTTCCGGGAACCAGCGTTACGGTAAATATGCGTGTCATCCGCAATCACGAAGTGACAAGTGAAGACGGAAAAGAAAAAATCAGTGCAAACAACTTCTATGTTGATGTTGACGATGTGGAAGAAATGGATGATAAAGAGATTATCGCGTTCTCCAATGCGCAGGCATGGGAAGTAGAGACAGATGATTATATATCCATTGCAAAAGTAGAATACGAACTGGAGAAAGAAGAAGGACAGTATCCGGTTACATTTACAACCGCAGATGGAACAAGCATCGAGAGAACAATCTTTGTAGTCAACCAGCCGTTCGTTAAGAATGAAAAGGCAAATGAAGCGGTTATGGCGTTCAACTTCTTCAAAACAGTAGATGAGATCAATGATTCACAGGCATTGGATACAGATCTGAAAACATGGGCAAATGCACAGGGCTGGAAGTTAAGTGATGAAGATCAGAGTGTGGACATCAGTGTAGATTATGACTTTGAACCGGAAGAAGTGACAGAAGGTGTATATCAGATCACATTTTCAACAACCGGTCGCGAATTTAAGATCCATACAACTGATTATTCGGAGGAAGGACAGGAGGTCGGCCTGACATTCTTCCCGGAAGATATTCATGTCATGTCAAAGGTGGTGTACTAGATGAAACGTTTTCAGCAGCTTGCATGGCCGTATATCGTGTGGGCAGTGATGATGCTTGTTCTTCCGATGGCACTGATCGCACTGTATTCTGTAATGAATCAAGGCAACAGCATCATTTCTTTCTCGTTCACACTGGAACATTATGCCAAATTTTTTACCGATCCGGATTTCTTATTAATCCTCTGGCGTTCCATACTGATTGCGGTGAAGACAACCGTTTTATGTCTGCTTCTCGGCTATCCGATCGCATATTATATAGCAAGAAGCACAGAAAAAGTACAGAATATATTGATTTTATGCATTACACTGCCGATGTGGATCAACATGCTTGTGCGAACATACGCATGGATCGGACTTCTGAGCAACGGTGGTATTTTTCAGAAAATACTTGGATTTTTCGGACTTGGAAATGTAGAGCTTCTCTATACAGAGGGCGCCGTACTGCTCGGTATGGTATATAACTTTCTTCCGTTTATGATCCTGCAGATCCAGACGTCCTTAAGCAAGATGGATTATTCGCTGATTGAAGCGAGTGCGGATCTCGGGGCCAGTCCCGCACAGACTTTCCGCAGAATTACTTTGCCACTTTCCATGCCGGGAGTAATTAATGGAATTACGCTTGTATTCCTTCCGGCAGTCAGCTCGTTCTTTATTCCGAAGCTGCTTGGAGGCGGTCAGTATTTCCTTATCGGAAATATGATCGAAAACCAGTTTATCACAGTCGGAGAGTGGAATTTCGGAAGTGCGGTGTCTATGATCATGGCGATTATTATGATGCTTTTGATGATGGCTGTACGGAAAGTGGAGCAGCATAATCAGGGCGGAAAGGGGGTATAAAAGATGAAACAAAAGAAACGACGGATCGGGAAGATCTTGATGGTACTTTCAGTCATCTTTTTCTACCTTCCAATATTATATATGATTATTTTTTCATTTAACGATGGAAAATCACTGACAAGTTTTACCGGATTTTCACTGCGCTGGTACCGGCATATGCTGGATTCCAGCGATATGATGGAGGCGCTCTCTACAACATTCAGTGTGGCGGTGCTGGCTACAATTATTTCCACAATTGTAGGAACAATTTCTGCAATTGGAATAAGTAAGTCAAAAAAAGTTGTGCGTGATCTGATGGATCAGGTCAATAATCTGCCGCTTATGAACCCGGAAATTGTAACAGCGATTGGATTTATGCTGTTATTTATCACATTCCGTGTGGAAAAAGGCTATGTGACGATGCTGCTTGCGCACATTGCATTCTGTATCCCATATGTCATGCTTTCCGTGATGCCGAAGATTCGCTCACTGGATCCGAACCTGGCAGATGCGGCAATGGACCTTGGGGCAACACCGTGGCAGGCTCTGACGAAAGTTATTGTGCCACAGATCACACCGGGAATCGTGTCCGGAGCGCTGATTGCATTTACCATGTCCGTAGATGATTTTATCATTTCTTATTTCGTAACCGGACGAGGTGTAAAGAACTTAAGTATTATGGTGTATACAATGAGCAAACGAGTGAATCCGAGCATTAACGCGATTTCTACGCTTGTTGTTGTGATTATTACGATCGTACTTCTGGTGATCAATATTATGCCAATGCTGGCAAGCAAAAGAAAGAAGACAGATGTAGTCAGAAGAAGGAGAATGTGGATACCGGTCACAGCCGTCTGTGCGGCGCTGGTTGCGGTCATATGTGTTGCGCAGTTCGGCGGAGCACAGAACAAACGTCCGTTTGAAGGACAGACACTCAGGATTTATAACTGGGGAGAATATGTCGGTGAACATATCATTCAGGACTTTGAAAAAGAAACCGGTGCGAAAGTTATGCTGGAGAACTTTGATTCCAATGAACAGATGTACATCAAAGTCGCAAATAAAGAAGCGTATGATATTCTCGTTCCGAGTGATTATATGATTGAGCGTCTGATTTCCGAAGGATATTTACAAAAACTGGATAAATCAAAGCTGACCTGTATGGATAAGCTGAATAAAGCGGTCAAAGGACTGCCGTATGATCCGAAAAATGAATATTCGGTTCCGTATTTCTGGGGAACTGTCGGGATTGTCTATGACAAGACAAAGGTATCCGAAGAAGATTTGAAAAAAGAAGGATATAATATTTTCCTGGATCAGAAATACAAAGGAGATATTTACCTGTATGATTCAGAGAGAGATTCTTTCATGATGGCATTAAAGTCACTTGGATATTCGATGAATACCAGTGATCAGGGAGAGATTGATAAGGCTTACCAGTGGCTTCTGAAATGCGTGGGAACGATGAAGCCGGAGATCGTGACGGATGAGATCATCGATAATATGGCACAGGCGAGAAAAGCGCTGGGGCTTATCTATTCCGGAGATGCAACTTATGTCATGGCGGAAAATCCGAAAATGGGATACTATCTTCCAGACAGCGGAACAAACCAGTGGTCCGATGCGATGGTTATTCCGAAAAATGCCAAAAACGTTGACCTTGCGCATGCATTTATCAATTATGCAAGTGACTACGATGGTGCATATGATAATTCCAGCTATGTTGGCTATACATCTGCCAACAAAAAGGTTATGGAGGATTTACACGGCAAAGGCGGAGAATTTGAAGGAATCGACGCATATATTCCGAGAACGGATAATAAAAAAGATGAAGTCTTTGAATATAATGAGAAGACGAAGAAGATCATCAGCAATCTGTGGAGCAAAGTGAAGATTGCAGCAAGTAATAAGTAGATAGGTTTTTTGCAAATCCAATATATGTAAGTATTGGCAATGGGAAAGATTGCTGCAGGTAATAAGTGAATAGAGATTCTCGGATTAAGGAATGGACTGAGAAAAGGAATAAGAGCCTGATTTCAAAGTGATAATCCATAAAATAATGGAAATAGCTTAAGAAAGTTCAGGCTCTTGTAGTATGCATTATTAATATAACCTATATAACCGTTGGTAGTATGCTGAGGAATTTGAAAATTATGTATTAGTATAGTTCATACGGTTTCGAAAATATTATTTTTTACATCATGTGAACTACATATTTTCAGAAAATATCGCCGTACTCCGCTTCAGAATTCCTTTCATATATGCAATTGCAGTTCCGTAGTTTGTGATCGGTACACCGGCATCTTCTGCACATTTCAGACGGTATTTCATTTCACGCTCATTCAGTGTGCATCCACCACAGTGAATAATTAATTGATACTTATCCACATCTGGTGGAAATTCTGTTCCGCTCTTGAAATCAAATTCCACATTTTCCCCCGTGTATTCACGAATCCAGTTCGGAAGCTTTACCGTTCCGATATCTTCACACTGACGGTGGTGTGTACAGCCCTCACAGATGAGGATACGGTCACCGTCTGAAAGTTTATCAAGTGCACGGGCACCGCGTACAACCGTATCCAGATTTCCTTTATATCTTGCAAATAAGATTGAAAAAGAAGTAAGCGGTATATCGGCAGGTGTCAGCTTGGAGACTTTTGCAAATGCCTGGCTGTCAGTGATGACAAGCGAAGGCTTTGTCCCGAGCTTTTTTAGGGTTTCTTCCAGCTCGGAATCCCTTGTAACAATCGCCGTAGCACCACAGTCTAAAATATCCCGGATTGTCTGCTGTTGTGGGAGAATCAGTCTGCCTTTTGGAGCGGCCTTATCGATCGGAACGACAAGCACAACAAAATCTCCGGGGTGGATCAGATCTGCTACGATCCGGTGGTCATTGTCATCGGACGGGGCAAGGGAAGCAATCTTTTCTTTCAACTCATAAATGTGATCCATATCAGAGGCACTGACAAAAAAAATCAGATTTTCCTGGATACCGCATTTTTCAGCAGTTTGTCTTCGAAGTGTTGTTATGGAAGTATTTGGTGCGGAAGTGACTCTGTAATCGTCTGTATTTTGGATTTGCGTATCACTGGTAAGCAGATCCGTCTTATTAAACACAAGCAGAAATGGAATCTCTTTCGCCTGGATTCGTTTTAAGATAGCCTCATCTTCCGGTGTCATACCAAGAGTGGCATCCATAACAAGAACAGCAATATCTGTTTTATTCAATATCTGATAAGCCTTCTGTACACGGAGCGCTCCAAGTTCGCCCTCGTCATCAAGCCCCGGTGTGTCAATCATGACAACCGGACCAAGCGGAAGAAGCTCCATCGCCTTTAAAACCGGATCAGTGGTCGTTCCCTTTACATCTGATACAATCGCCAGATCCTGCCCGGTCATGGCATTGATCACACTGGATTTCCCGGCATTCCTGCGTCCGAATATCCCGATGTGTACACGCTCTGCGGAAGGTGTATTGTTCATACTCATAAAGAAATCCTCCTTCTGTGGATAAATTGTGTGGATGAGTTGTGGATAAACAAAAGGTAAAAAAAGGGGACGGGGATTTTCTAGAAAAGCCCCGTCCCCTTTTTTAGAATCTAAAATCGCGGCGGTTATCTTCGCGGATAAGTTTTAAATTTTCCAGTACCGTCTTGCGTACCTGCTCATTCGGAACATTCAGCACTTCCTTATCGATCAGCTTGTCACCAATCGCTTTCGTTGCCGGTGAAGCGTAGTCCATTAAGTACTCTTCCAGTGTCATAAGTGCATTCGGGTGGCAGCAGTTCTGGATCTGTCCACTCTTACACAGAGACATGAAGCGGTCGCCGGTTCTTCCGGCACGGTAACAGGCAGTGCAGAAACTTGGGATATAATCCATCTGCATCAGCCACTGTACGACTTCGTCCAGCGTACGGTTGTCAACGACATCAAACTGTTCGGATTTTGCATCTTCCGGTTCCGGTTCACAATATCCACCAACGCTGGTCTTGGAACCACCACTGATCTGGGAAATACCAAGGTGAAGAACACGTTCACGGGTGTTCATTCCTTCACGTGTGGAAATGATCATGCCTGTGTACGGAACCGAGATACGGATACATGCAACAATTTTTGCAAATGTATCATCATCGATTCCATTTGTAAATGAGCTGGAATCAATATCATCTGCATCACGCAGTCGCGGCACGCTGATCGTGTGCGGACCAACGCCGAATGCAGCTTCCAGATGTTCTGCATGCATCAGAAGTCCGGCAAATTCATAGCGGTATTTGTCCAGTCCGAAGAGCACACCGATACCAACATCATCTACACCGCCTTCCATGGCACGATCCATAGCTTCTGTATGATAGTTGTAATCGTGTTTCGGTCCTGTCGGATGTAACTGCAGATAACTTTCTTTGTGATAAGTCTCCTGGAAAAGAATGTAAGTACCGATTCCGGCTTCTTTTAACAGACGGTAGTTATCGACTGTCGTTGCGGCAATATTAATATTGACACGGCGGATTGCACCGTTTTTATGCTTGATATCGTAAATCGTTTTGATGGATTCCAGATAATAATCCATTGTATTGTGCACAGGATCTTCACCCGCTTCCAGTGCCAAACGTTTGTGCCCCATATCCTGCAGTGCGATAACCTCTCTGCGAATCTCTTCCTGTGTTAACTGCTTTCTGGCAATGTGTTTATTTTTCATATGGTACGGACAGTAAGTACAGCCGTTGATACAGTAGTTGGATAAATATAACGGTGCAAAAAGTACAATACGGTTTCCGTAAAAATCTTTTTTGATCTGTTCGGCGAGCCGGAAGATTTTCTCATTCAGCTCGTCATCCTGACAGGCTAACAGAACAGAAGCTTCTTTGTGAGATAAGCCCTTTCTTAAAGAAGCTTTTTTGATCAATGATTCGATCAGTTCTTTGTTGTTTTTGTTTTCATCTGCATAAGCAAGTGTTTCTAAGATTTCCTCGTGGTTGATAAAATCATCCGCGCATTTTGAATTTACATCATACATGATATGTTCCTCCATAAAATAAGTTGTTAAATGTTCAACGAGTCACCTCTCGAAGTGACAATATTGTAACCGATAGATTTCATGCGACGTTCCAGACAGAAACGACATTCCGCGGCTTCATCTCCGGTACAGATTTTGTTATCGTACAGTGAATAATCTTTGCGGACACTCACCGGCGACAGATTTGGCATTACGACATTGGCGCCTGCCTGGATCCCCAGTTCCCGTCCCTTCGGATGGATCGTGCCAAGCGCTGTTGTGGCAGGAAGCAGCACTTTCGGGAGCATCAGTCTCAAAAGTCCCAGCATAAAAAGTGTCAGTTCCAGCGTTCCGGCTTTTTCATCGGCAAATGGCGTATCGTGGTGCGGAATAAATGGTCCGATGCCGATCATATGTGGATTCAGCTTCTTAATAAATAGAAGATCCTCAGCCAGATGTTCCGCTGTCTGATACGGTGAACCGACCATAAAACCGGTTCCCACCTGATAACCAATGTCTTTTAAATCCCACAGACATTGCTGACGGTTCGCGGCACTTAGCGAAGCAGGATGCAGCTTCGCATAATGAGCGGCATTTGCAGTCTCGTGACGGAGCAGGTAGCGGTCAGCACCTGCGTCATAATAAGCCTGATAGCTTTCACGGGATTTTTCACCGATGGAAAGTGTCAGTGCGCAGTCAGGGTATAATTTCTTGATCCAGGAAATGATGTGTACCAGCTTCTCATCTGTGTAAAATCCATCCTCACCGCCCTGCAGGACAAAGGTGCGGAAACCAAGCTCATAACCGGTCCCGCAGCAGGAGAGAATGTCCTCTTCGCTTAAACGGTACCGTTTTGCGTTAGAATTACTCTTTCGTATACCGCAGTAAAGGCAGTCGTTTTTGCAATAATTGGTAAATTCGATCAGTCCCCGGACGTATACGTCGTGATCGTAATAGTGGTGCCGTTCTTCGCGGGCAAGTGCGAAGAGATATTCGGCAAGTTCGGCATTTCGCCCCTCAATCAGCTCTACCCATTCCTCTTTCGTAAGTGCCTGTTCTTTTTTCAGTTTGTCGATCAGCATTTTCAAATGTTCCATAATTTTACACTAAAAAACCTGACGCACATGGCGTCAGGCAGAGTTAGCTTAAAAAGGGGTTACAAGACTCCTTTCTTTAAACGGCATTGAAAATGCACTTACGTTCTGAACGCCTTTTTGCGCAGGGTTACTCCTTTGCAATTAGTACGAATGTATTGTGATTATACCATGAACATAAAACTTTCACAATGAAAATATAGTCACTTTCCACAAAATCTGTTATAATACCAGTCAGCATAAGTAGGAGAAAAGAAATGTTTGGATATGTAACGGCTCACGAACCAGAGCTGAAAGTAAAAGAATTTCATAAATATAAAGGGTATTACTGCGGACTCTGTCAGCAATTGAAGAGAAATTATGGGCATCTCGGACAGCTTACGCTGACCTACGATATGACATTTTTGATTATTATACTGACTTCTTTGTATGAGAAAGAGCCGGATGTAACCAGAGGCAGATGCAAGGTTCATCCATTCAAAAAGCAATTATTTTTAAATAATGAATTTACTGAATATGCAGCAGATATGAATCTGATCCTGGCATATTATCACCTGGTTGATGACTGGGAGGACGAGCATAAAGCTTCTGCGTTGATCGGAAGCAAGGCATTAAAACGCCGTGTGCAAAAGGCAATTCAAAAATATCCAAGGCAGTGCCGGGTGATCAGAGAAGAATTGCAGAACTTAAGCATTTATGAGAAGAACGGATCGACAATGATTGATGAGCCGGCCGGATGTTTTGGCAGGCTTATGGCAGAAATCTTTATCTATAGAGAAGATCATTGGGCAGAAAAATTAAGATGCATGGGATTTTACCTTGGTAAATATATTTATATTATGGATGCTTATGATGATCTGGATAATGATTTGAAAGAAGGCAGCTATAATCCACTGAAAAATATCTGCAGGGAGCCGGATTATGAAGAACGCTGCCGGAATATGCTTTGCATGATGCTCGGTGAAGCAAGTGCGGCATTTGAACAGCTCCCGCTGCTCGTAGACATAGACATTTTACGGAATATATTATATGATGGAGTGTGGAAGCGTTACAGAAAGCTTCAGAAGCAAAAAGAAGAGAAGACAACAGAAGACCAACAAGACAGGAAAGAATAAGAGGTTAGAAAATGAACAAAAATCCATATGACGTACTCGGTGTATCACCGGAAGCCACGGATGACGAAATAAAAAAAGCATACAGAGAACTTTCAAGAAAGTACCATCCAGATGCGAATGTAGACAATCCGCTCAAGGATCTTGCAGAAGAGAAATTCAAAGAAGTGCAGGAAGCGTATGACACGATTGTAAAAGAACGTGAAAATGGTGGCGGTTATCATTACGGATATGGGAATGCCGGAAGTTATACTACAGGAAGCGGTAGCTATGGAAATAGTGGCTATGGCGGTGCGGGCGGTACGACTAGTGTAGAGCGTCAGGCAGTTTATAATTTTATCAATAATCGTCGTTATCAGGAGGCACTGAACCTGCTGAACCGTATGGAAGATCGAAATGCAGAATGGTATTATTTGAGTGCGGCAGCGAATGCGGGTATGGGAAACAATGTCCTTGCGCAGGAGCATGCAGCAAAAGCAGTAAATATGGAACCAAATAATTTACAGTATCGTCAGCTTATGAACCAGTTAAGCTATGCCGGCAGACAGTATCAGTCAAATCCGTACGGTGGCGGTTATGGCTCTGCGGGGACTTGCAGTACCGGAAATTTTTGCTGTGATCTCTGGCTTGCGGATACTATGTGTGAATGTATGGGAGGCGATCTTTGCACATGCATGTAAGAACGCGAAAACTGGCATTTGCAGGCCTGATGCTTGCAGTGACCATTGTGTGCCTGTATCTGGGCAATATCATAGAAAGCAATACGCTGTTCCTTCTTGCCGGGGCATCGTATTTTGTTGGAATTGTATATCGGGAGGCAGGAGCGAAGATGAGTTTGGCATTTTATGTGGGCGCACTCATTCTTGGCTTTTTTGTGACACCGAATAAATTTTACATCCTTACTTACGCGGCAATGGGATTGTATATTTTATTTAACGAGTGGGCATATTTCAAAATCCGCAAAAAAGAAAATATACGCAGACAGTCAGTGGCTTTCTGGATTGTCAAGTATCTGGTATTTAATGTTATGTATCTTCCGGGTATCTGGTTTTTTCAGAAATTATTATTTGCAAGAACGCTTCCGGTATGGATGTTTGCGGGTGTTGTGGCAGCAGGACAGATTGCGTTTTTCCTGTATGACAGAGCTTATGAATATGTACAGGGCAGCTTGTGGAATAAGATAAGAAATCGGTGGTAATAGAGCCGGGCTTTAGCAGAAAAAAGATAAGACCCCGTGGTAAATGTATGAAAGGGGAAGCAATCATGGCAGCAAAAAAAGAAACGGAATACATTACACATGCGTTTGAACCGGTATTTGACAGCCATTCAAAAATATTAATGCTTGGGACGATGCCGTCTCCAAAATCGCGGGAAAATGGATTTTATTACGGACATCCGCGCAATCGATTCTGGAAAGTCATTGCGGATGTATGTAAAGAGCCGATACCGGAGACGATCGAAGAGAAGAAAGCACTTGCGTTGAAGCACGGAATTGCCATATGGGATGTGCTGGCAGGATGCGAGATCCATGGCGCGGATGATGCCTCTATAAAAAATCCGACACCAAACGATATGCACCGGATACTGGATTATGCACCAATCGAACAGATTTATGCAACCGGAACAAAGGCAGCGCAGTTATACAGACGCTACTGTGAAGCGCAGACAGGAATGGAAATCATACAGCTTCCGTCCACCAGCCCGGCAAACTGCAGGACGAGCTATGAACAGCTGTATGAAGCATACGCCGGGATACGACTATATTTACGGAGTGATATTCATGACAAAAGAAGAAAAAGTCAGCCGTTTAATTCAATATTTAAAAAATGAAAACAGAAGCTACGATACCCTTGCAGAACCGGTGGATTCTGTGGGAAAACGCAGACTCTTAAGAAGTCTGATGAATGTCCGTTTCCCAGGACCGGCTTTAAATGGTTATATGGAATTACAGGATGAACTGCTTACAGAAGAAGCACAGGAAAAAGGCCTTGTAAAGGTCGAAGAACTGCCGACGGCGGCAGAAGAATTCGGAATCGGGCAGGTGCGTAATGCAGATCGGATGAGCCTGTGGCGCGGTGATATTACGAGACTTCAGGCAGATGCAATTGTTAATGCAGCAAACAGTCAGCTTCTCGGATGTTTTGTTCCATGTCATGGTTGCATAGATAATGCGATCCATTCGGCAGCAGGAATCCAGCTCCGTAATGCCTGTGCAGAGCTGATGGAAGAACAGGGACACGAAGAGCCGACCGGCAAAGCAAAGATCACACCGGGCTATAATCTCCCGGCGGCGCATGTCATCCATACAGTCGGACCGATCGTCGGACTCAAGGTAACAGAAAAACAAAAAGAAGAATTAAAATCCTGCTATGTAAGCTGTCTGAAACTGGCAGAAAAAGAAGGACTGAAAAATATTGTATTTTGCTGTATATCAACCGGAGAATTCCATTTTCCGAATAAACTGGCAGCAGAGATCGCAGTCGATACAGCAGACCGTTTCCTGACCGGTTCGAAGCTGGAGCGTGTTGTATTTAATGTATTCAAAGAAGAAGATTACAATATTTACAAAAAACTGTTCAAGAAGGCATTATTATAGCATATAAAAGCTGTCTTTAAAGGGCTTATAATCGTTTATAAAAAGCCAGAATGAGAAGCTTTGAAAAAATCAAAAAGAAAATTTGAAAAATAAATTTGAAAAAAATATCAAAAAAGTATTGACATATGAAAGCATATGCAATATAATAAATTTTGCTGTGAGACAGTAACACAGTTACAAAACAGCAAATGTGGGCGTAGCTCAGCTGGATAGAGCGTTTGGCTACGGACCAAAAGGTCGGGGGTTCGAATCCTCTCGCCCACGTTTAAAAGCACTTCAGAGAGAAGTGCTTTTTTCTTACCATCAAAAGTTCTGCATTATCAGTAATTTCATCAGAAACATCACAGGTGGATTCTTCGCCGGTATTTCCTAAGAGTAATAAATGAACAGATACAATGGAAACGCACATTGATAATTGTATAAAGGCTTTGTGCTATGGTATAATATCACCATAGCATATATTTAAAGTACATACATCTAAGGTACAAAGTCTTTATGGAATTAGAACTGGTATTGTAGTTGTATTAATATTGGAGAATTCTGTTAACAGCAGGAGCGGAAAATAATGAGAGGCAGAGAAGATGAGTAACGGAAAGAAATATGTCATGGCACTGGATGCAGGGACAACAAGTAACCGGTGCATTTTATTTAATGAAAAGGGCGAGATCAAGAGTCTTGCACAGAAGGAATTTACACAGTATTTTCCAAAACCGGGCTGGGTGGAGCACGATGCGAACGAGATATGGTCCACACAGCTTGGAGTTGCGGTAGAGGCAATGAGCAAGATCGGTGCCGAAGCGGAAGATATTGCAGCAATTGGAATTACAAATCAGAGAGAGACGGTTGTCGTATGGGACCGGACAACCGGAGAACCGATCTGTCCGGCAATCGTATGGCAGTGCCGAAGAACTGCCGAATATTGTGACGGATTGAAAGAACAGGGGCTGACAGATAAGATCAGAGAGAAGACAGGACTGATCATTGATGCCTATTTTTCCGGAACGAAGATTCGCTGGATCTTAGAAAATGTAGAAGGAGCAAGAGAAAAAGCGGAGAATGGGGAATTGCTGTTCGGTACGATCGAGACATGGCTGATCTGGAAACTGACAAAAGGAAAAGTCCATGTAACCGATTATTCCAACGCATCCCGGACGATGTTATTTAACATCAATACATTGTCGTGGGATGAGGAAATATTACAAATACTTGATATCCCGGCATCTATGCTTCCGGAAGTGAAGCCTTCAAGCTGTGTTTACGGTTATGCGGATTCACAGTTCCTTGGTGGAAAGATCCCGATCGCAGGAGCGGCAGGTGACCAGCAGTCAGCACTTTTTGGACAGACTTGCTATCAGCCGGGAGAAGCGAAGAATACATATGGAACCGGATGTTTCCTTCTGATGAATACAGGAGAGAAACCCGTATTTTCCCAGAATGGGCTTGTTACAACAATTGCATGGGGACTGGATGGCAAAGTGAATTACGCATTAGAGGGTTCTATTTTTATCGGTGGTGCGGCAATCCAGTGGTTACGCGATGAGATGCGTCTTATCGATGCGTCCGAAGATTCCGAATATATGGCACAGAAAGTTCCGGACACAGGCGGATGTTATGTTGTACCGGCATTTACCGGACTTGGAGCGCCGCACTGGGATCAATATGCAAGAGGAACGATCGTAGGACTGACACGAGGTGTGAACAAATATCATGTGATCCGTGCCACACTGGAATCTATAGCATATCAGGTCAATGACGTATTAAAAGCGATGGAGGCAGATTCTGGTATTCATCTAAGCAAATTAAAAGTAGACGGCGGCGCAAGTGCTAATAATTTCCTTATGCAGGCAGAGGCAGATCTGACAGGAGCACCGGTAGAACGGCCGGAATGTGTGGAGACAACTGCAATGGGAGCAGCATATCTGGCAGGAATTGCGGTCGGATACTGGAAAGACAAAGAAGATGTCCGGAAAAATCGGGCAGTGGATCATACATTTACACCGGCGATTACAGAAGAAGAACGGAAGAAGAGATTAAAAGGCTGGAATAAAGCAGTCCGCTACGCTTTTGACTGGGCGAGAGATGAGGAGTAGAACGAAAAGATATGGAGAAAAAAGTAGAAGTATTGCATTTTAATTGTGAGGTTTGTAAAAATCATTGCAGTCTGACTGTAGAGGCCGAGGGCGGACAGGTATTTAATGTAACGGGGAACGGTTGTCTGCGCGGATTAGCCTATGCACAGTCTCATCTGCCTGAAGGAAAGGAGAGATAAATTATGAAAGGAAATGTAATTGTAGGACAGTCGGGAGGACCGACAGCTGCAATCAACTCAAGTCTGGCGGGGGTTTACCGCACGGCAAAAGATCGTGGAGCAAAGAAAGTGTATGGAATGCTGCACGGAATTCAGGGATTAATGCAGGAAAAATACATTGATCTGTCGGATCATATCAAGACAGAGCTTGATGCGGAGCTGTTAAAACGTACACCGGCAGCGTTTTTAGGATCCTGCCGTTATAAACTGCCTGCAATCCACGAAGATCAGAGCGTCTATGAGAAGATTTTTGCAATCCTGGATAAGCTTGACATAGAAGCATTTATTTATATCGGTGGAAATGATTCCATGGATACGATCAAAAAATTATCTGATTATGCGATCATTACCGGACATCCGACACGTTTCGTAGGCTGCCCGAAGACTATCGATAATGACTTGGCGCTGACGGATCATACACCGGGATTTGGAAGTGCGGCAAAATATATCGGAACGTCTATGAAAGAGATCATCCGTGACAGTTTCTGCCTGGAATACAGCAAAGGTCTGGTATCCATTGTAGAGATCATGGGAAGAAACGCAGGCTGGCTTACCGGTGCTTGTGCACTTGCGGCAGGCGAAGACTGTGAAGGACCGGATATGATCTATCTGCCGGAGCTGCCATTTGACATTGCTGAATTTGGCAGACGTGTGCGTGAACTGCTCGAGAAGAAGCCATCCGTAGTTGTCGCTGTATCGGAAGGAATACGAACAGCAGATGGCAAATATGTATGTGAACTTGGAAACAGCGTTGATTTTGTTGATGCATTCGGTCACAAACAGTTATCCGGTACAGCTTCTTATCTTGCAAGCTATATTGCGGGTGAGATCGGATGCAAGACACGTGCCATTGAGTTAAGCACTTTGCAGAGATCTGCGTCCCACTGTTCATCCAGAGTAGATATTCTGGAAGCTTATCAGGTAGGCGGTGCAGCAGTGAAAGCAGCAGATGAAGGAGATTCCGGTAAAATGGTTGTTCTACAGCGACTTTCCGATGATCCTTATCAGTGTGGAACCGAAGTCAAAGATGTTCACAAGATTGCCAATGACGAGAAATTAGTTCCGAGAGAGTGGGTTACTGAAGACGGAACATATGTCACCGGCGAATTTATTTCTTATGTAAGACCGTTGATCCAGGGAGATGTGTCACCGGTCATGGTAGATGGTATTCCACGTCATTTGTATACACCAAAAGAACTGAGTCAACGCTAGGCATAGATGTATTCTATAAGTAATTGAATATATAAAAATAACTTATTTTATTAAATTGTATGAAAATGCTATAATACAACTAGAATGTGATTGACAATAGCACCTTCTCCAGATGTCTTCCCCGGCATTTGTGAGAAGGCGCTTTTCGTTACTATAGCATCCGGAGGAAGCTGTCGGTAGATTTATGGTTGCGGAAGAAAAAATGCTTGCATTTTAGAAATAAATCCAGTATGATAAGAATCACTCAATAAGTCTTAGAGAGTCAAAGGAAATTCTAAATAATAATTTAGTCAGATCAAAAGAATCAATCAGATTGAAATCCAATACAAAACTCAACATAAAATTTCATAAAAAGGAGAACAACATGGCATATGAACAAGGATACGATGTACTCCGTCTGATCGAACACAGCGAGAGTTGTTATGTCAGTTCAAAGTATGTAAGAGGAAGAACGCTCATCCGTTATATACGGGAAGAAAAAGAGATAGAGAAAGAACAGTTATTTGCATGGATGCGTAAGATGGCAGGAACACTTGCGTGTGTGCACAAGTGCAGGGGTGCACCTTGTTATCAGTATGTGAATCCATACAGCATGATCATAGCAGAAGATGAGGAATTGTATTTCCTTGATCTGAAGGCGGCATCCAACCAGGAGATGTTGATCCGTATGCAGAAGCGGACTATAAGAGAGCATTTCCTGCCGGAGGAAGAAGCCTACTATCAGCGTGCGAGTGTTACATTAGACTTGTACGGACTGGCACGCACGTATCAATATTTACTGGCAGAGACAGAAGTTTTGCCAGATCTTAACAAAAAGGAAATTCTGAAACTGGAAAAGATTATTTCCAGATGTCTGAACCGGCAGTCAAAGAAAGCCTGTCAGTCTGCGCAGGAAATTAAGCGCATGATTCCATCATACAAAAACGAAGAAGAAAAAGAACGATCAAAAGGAAAATATTTTCGTAAATGGCTCTATATAGCTGCAGCAGTAGTTGTAATCATACTTGGGCGAAGTATCTTTGCCGGAAATTCCCATTCTACAAATTCATATTCAGAAAAATCCCATGCTATAAATTCCGGGAACGATGTAAAAGCAGCAGAAACCAAAACAGGGATAGATGAAAAAGAGGCTGCTGCATATACAGCCGGTAAAAAAGAAACCGCAGAACAGATGCAGACTACAGAAATGGAGCTTGGCAGCCTGTATTTTTTGAAACTGGAAGATTATGAGAAGAGCAGACAGCATTTCGAGGCGGCGTGTGCCGGAACAAAGAAGACAGATAAAGAGAGTGGGATCGCCGCAGGGATGGCAGCTGTGTCTGCCTGCCTTGCAGAGAAGACACTTCCGGAGGAAGAACTAAAACAGGCTCTTGAACAGACGGCACTTCTGCTGGAAGAGAAAGAAGATGCCATTTACTACCGGTGTGTACTCAAAGGATATACCTGTCTGGATGCGAAAGAACAGCGGGAAGAATTATTGAGGCTTGGGATACAATATCGGGCACTTGGGGAGAAAGAAGGGCAGGAAGAGGTCACGCAGTGGATGGCAATGGCATATGAACAGAATGGAAAAAAGAGTGACGCTGCAAAAATGTATGAAGAACTGCTTGCAGTGGAAGGGAAAAGAGCAGAGAGAGAAGAATTGTACCGCAAAGTGACAGAGCTTTTTCTGGCAGATAAGAAAAATGATGATGCTATGCGCAGAATCCGGGAAGGAGTGACAGAGTATCCGGATTCCGTGGAATTACAGGTATTAAAATTGCGCGTGACATGCAAAGAGAAAGAAAAAAACCGCAGAGCATGCAGAAAGGCATTAGAAAGAGCTGTGAAAAATCGAACGGACATACAGAAAAATGAAGATTTCCGGAAACTTTTACAGGAACAGGGATTTCAGATGAAAGGAGAAAAAGTATGCGAAAAAGAATAAAAACAATCGGGTGTCTGATACTTGTACTCACGATGATCTATGCACAACAGGCAATGCTGTCTTATGCAGGAGACAAGGCTGTAGGAAAAATCACGATCAGAAGAGAAGCAGAGGCAATAGGTTCAGAATCGGAGCCGTCGCCAGAACCAACGCCGGAACCAGAGCCGTCGCCGGAACCAGAGCCGTCGCCGGAACCAGAGCCGACACCACCGGAGCCGATTATCAAATTTGAAAAAGAATGTTCAGAGCCGGATGGTGAAAATGGTTATTATGTGACTATTCCGAAAGTGACTCTTCATCATGTCAGTAAACGGGGGGAGACAGTCTTCCGGCTGACACAGGGGGATAAAGTACTGGGAAAAGGAAAACTCACGGAAGAAAATAAGAAATATACCATTCCGAAAGACTGGTTCCGGCAGGGAGAACAGGAACTGGACGTGTGGATGGAAGATGAAAACGGTGAAAAACAAGAGGATTTCCAGTGGGAGAAAACATTCAGAATCGATCTGTCTGCTCCGGAATTTCAAGTATCGGCAGATGGAGGATTTGAAAGCTGGCACAGGAATGAAACGACAGTACATGTAAATGCAAAAGACGAATACAGCGGCATAAAAAACATATCATGCTATGTAAATGGAGAGAAGCAGGCAGAGATAGGAAAGGCAGGTGGAAATTTTGTGATCCGGCAGTCTTCAAGAAATGGCAAACCGGTGCGGGTTCTTTTTGAGACGCGAGATCATGCCGGTAATCAGAACAGACAGGAAAGAAATCTTTATATTGATAATCAGTCCCCAAAAGCTGAAATCAGAGGCGTGACGCCATATATGATCACAAGCAGACCGTTGACTGCTGTGTACAGGGTGCAGGAAGAGAATGTGTTGGATGAATTTCATGCAGAAATAAAATATGAAAATACAAAGGGCAGGAAGCAGTCACAGGAATTACTGGTGTGGGAAGATCATGGAGAGATGAAGAGAAGTGTTCACAGACTGCGTGAAGATGGAATTTACCGGCTGCATATTTACGCAAAAGACGCTGCAGGATACGAAGTAAAGCAGACAGCTCAGGTGATTGTAGATCAGAAGAATCCGGTGATCCGGTATGTGGATACGCTGGATCAGGCAAAATTAAAAAGCTTTGAATGGAATTACAGAAAAGAAGAACTCATACAGGATTTTACCGGTTACGATTATGAAGTAAGGCTGGATGGAAGATTATATTCGATGGGAGAACGAGTGACAAGAGAAGGACAGCACATACTGGAAGTACATGCGACAGACCGTGCCGGGAATACCTCACACGCAAAAGCAGTATTTACAATTGATTATACAGCACCGGAGATTGTGTTTGAAGGCGTAAAGGAAGGAGAAAAGTATGAAGGACATCTTACATTTAAAATTGGAGTTAAAGATGCAGAAGATATACTCCGAAAGGTGCAGATTAATGGAAAAGAACAACAGCATGTTCAAGGGAAAGCAAGGACCAGATTTTCGATTAAGAAAGCAGGTGATTATGAGGTGATCGCAGAGGCAAAAGATCAGACCGGAAATGTGGCAGTGAAAACGATTCATTTTACAGTACAAAAGAAAAAATCTGTGCTGGAGAAGCTGGTTGAGCCATTGATCCGTCCATTTATAAAAGATGATAATGACGATATCAGTTCCAGGCAGATAAAGAAAGAGCAGAAGAAAAAAGAAAGAGAGCAAGCAAAAACACTGCTCCTTCGAAAAGTCGCAGGAACAGTGCTTGGTATTCTGCTTATTGGTGGAGTAATCTACTCAACCAGTTTTTTGAAGCTGTCTAAAGACTGACCTCTTAACATACGTATACGAGGAAGTACAAGTGGATCATCTCCGACTTTGGCACGACCGTATTCGGTTGTAACCGCACATTTGAAACCGGCATCTTTTACAGCCTGGATACAACTGTCATTGTAATCACCGTACGGATAGGCAAAAGCATCGGAATTGCCACCGATGTGGATCGATTTCTGAAGATCAGCAACGGCATCATTGTGGTTCATGACAGGGAAGATTCCGCCGTGTCCGATATTACCGCCACCCCGGTGCATGTTGTAAGAATGGGACTGGAATGTCATATATTCGCTGGCATATTTCTTCACCTTCTTCTTGCCTTCCAGATTACCGATCAGGAAAGAAGTTACCGGGACCTTATATTTGTTGAAAAGCGGTACACCCAGATTTAAGAAACTGTACGCACCATCATCAAAAGTGAGTACAACGCTCTTCTTTGGAAGAAGCAGTTCGCCTTTGACATATTTTCGGACTTCTTCCCAGGTAGGAAAGTAGTAGTTATTTTCTGTCAGGTATTTCAGTTCCGCTTCGAGATCATGAACTTCGATGAAGTTGTTGTTCAACTGCTCTTTCGGTGGATTATTCTTATCATAAACGTAGTGATACATGCAGATCGACAGACCGTTTGTCTTATGATCCTGTTCGGTCGCTGTATTTTCAGCAGTCTGCACATCCTTATTAAGACGTGAGTTTTTCGCTTCTTCTGCTTTCTTTTTAGCAGCTTCCTGCGCTTTCGCTTTTTGTTCTGCAGCCTTAGCCTTTTCTTCCTCTGCTTTTTTTTCTTTGGCTTGCTTTGTGGCTGTAATTTGAGCACGTTCCTGTTTCTGTACTTTCTGTTTATAGAAGATAACAGCACCAAGAACTGCAAGCAGGATCAGAAGAATGACAGTCAGCACACAACGCAGACGCTTCTGGCGGCGCACCTGTGTAGAGACAGCTGATCTGCTATTATGGCGCCTGTGCCCTGAGCTGCTGAGTGAATAATTTTGATTGTGTTGTTTATGGGTGCTTTGCGTTTTATTGCTTTGAATTTTATTTCTCTGGTGTTTGTGTTTCATAAATTTGTCCCCTCTGTCTCCCTGTTTAACCGGAAAAACTCAGCCTGGGAGTGTGTCCACATTATACAATGCAGATATCAATTTTGCAAATGGAGGAAACACTTACCGCAGGAACATATGGATCAGCTTGTCGTGAATCTTGCGGTAAGGCTGGTAGCGCATTGGAAGATTCAACCAGGTTTTCTTATCAACAATACTCTTGTAATGCGAGAAAGTGCAGAATCCATCTAATCCATGATAGGAACCCATGCCGCTCTCACCGAAGCCGCCAAATCCCATATTGCTTGTGGCAAGGTGGATGATCGTGTCGTTGATACAGCCGCCGCCGAAACCGCAGTGGGAAGTCACTTTTTTTGCGATGGCTTTATCAGATGTAAACAGATAAAGAGCCAGCGGGTGAGGCATGGAATTTATTTTTTCGATAACCATATCAAGGTTGTCGTAAGTCAAGATCGGCAGTACCGGTCCGAAGATTTCTTCTGACATGACTGCATCATCGAAAGTAACATTATCCATAAGTGTTGGTGCAATCTTTAAACGACTGCGGTCGCTCTGCCCGCCATATACGACTTTATTCTGTTCAATCAGCCCAAGAATACGGTCAAAATGTTTCTCATTAATAATCTTTCCATAATTTTTATTGGAAAGAGGATCTGATTTGTATTGTTTTTGCATTTGTTTTTTGATCTCGTGGATCAAGTCGATCTTGATGGAGCGGTCACAGTAAATATAATCCGGAGCAACACAGGTCTGTCCGCAATTTAAGAACTTTCCGAAGACAATTCGCTTTGCAGCAAGTTTCAGGTTTGCACTTTTTTCAACAATACATGGACTTTTGCCGCCGAGCTCCAGTGTGACCGGAGTCAGGTTTGCAGATGCCTGGCGCATAACTTCTTTGCCGACAGCCTGACTTCCGGTGAAGAAAATATAGTTAAAATGTTCGCCAAGAAGACAGGTGTTTTCCGCACGGCCACCGGTTACGACAGTCACAAACTGCGGATCAAAGCAGTCAGCAACCATTTTTTTAATGAGTTCGCTTGTATGCGGTGAGTAAGCACTTGGTTTTAAAACGGCAGTATTACCAGCTGCAATAGCGTCTATCAGAGGCTCGATCGTGAGCATGAATGGGTAGTTCCATGGGCTCATGATGAGAGTCACACCGTAAGGGGATGGCTTCTTGTAGCTTCTGGAATGGAACTGTGCGAGTGGAGTCAGGACACGCTTTTCTTTCGCGTAAGAGCGTGTGTGTTTCAACATGTGTGTAAGCTCGCTTAAAACCATACCGGTTTCGCACATATAACTTTCAAAAGAACTTTTTCCAAGATCAAGTGAGATCGCTTTTGCAATCTCAGATTCGTGAGACTGCACATAAGCTTTTAATTTCTTCAGTGCGTGGATGCGAAAATCAATATCTAAAGTTGCGCCGGTGTAAAAATACTCCCGCTGTGCAGTAACAATTTCATGAATCTGTGTTTCAGTCATAATTTCAGTCCTCCTCTGGCATGAGCATATAATAGAATTTTTCCAGTTCTTTTGCATTCATCAGGACCGGAACGGGATAGAGCGGATTCGCCTCTTTGTCAGCATAGTGGGCAAGTTTTGGAATATCTGTTTCCTGAATTTCGGCAACTGTATTGCCGATTCCAAAAGTCCGTTTCATTTCTTTGATCGCATCAATAAATGCAGCGGCAGCCTGCGGGGCAGGAGTTTCTTTTGTTGCAATACCGGCTGCAATGGCAAGTTTTTTCAGTTTTTTGTGAATGGATTCTCCGTATTCTTCCAGAACATGAGGAAGCAGGATTGCATTGGCAAGTCCATGCGGCACATTATACTGACCACCCAGCGAGTGAGCGACTGCATGAACGTAACCGACGTAGGATTTGGTAAATGCACAGCCGGCATAGTAAGAGGCGTGAAGCATATTTCTTCTTGCATTTACATTCTTACCATCGTGGTAAGCTGTATCCAGATTTTCAAAAATAAGCTGTACAGCCATAAGCGCATCTTTCCGTGTTGCGTAAGTAGTTGAGTTCCCGATAAATGCTTCAACCGCGTGTGTCAGCGCATCCATACCGGTTGTTGCAGTGATAAATGGCGGAAGACTCAAGGTGACTTTCGGATCAAGAACCGCATAGCGAGGAATCAGAGGAAAATCGTTGATCGCATATTTGTAACGAGTCTGCGCATCTACAATGACAGCGGCAAGCGTTGTCTCACTTCCGGTTCCGGCTGTTGTTGGAACAGCAATCAAGAGTGGAAGTTTCTTATGTACTTTCAGGATTCCTTTCATCTTCGCAAGTGACTGCTTCGGCTTTGCAATGCGGGCACCGACAGCTTTGGCGCAGTCCATACTGGAGCCACCGCCAAATCCGATCAGGGCATCACAGTTATTCTTTTTGTAGAGAGCCAGTGCTTCCTGTACGTTGGTTGTTGTTGGATTGGCAACTGTTTTGTCGTAGATTGTGTATGGAATATCTGCCGCTGTTAAGGCATTTTCCAATCTTTTCGTCAATCCGAGAGAGCGGATCCCGGCATCCGTAATAATGAGGACGCGGGAAGAGCCATTTGCCCGGATGATCTCCGGGAGTTTCTTCACACTTGGGACAATCTCCGGCGTGCGGTACGGGAGAAAGGGAAGTGCAATCTTAAATACCGTCTGAAATGTACGGCAGTAAATTTTTCTTAAAGTATGCATGAGTGTATCCTTTCTTAAAAAATAGTATTCCAGCTGCAGTTTGCTTTCTGGAAAGCTTTTGATTAATAAAAATGATTCTTATTTACAGAGTTCCTGACTTAAATGCTCCAGGTTATCAGCTATGGTAAATAATGTCTTATAAAAAATCTTCCGCTGTGGTTCGGCAATATCTTTGCTTGCTTCTTCTAACGCATGGGAAATAAAGGAGCGCATTTCTCTGGCACATGCCATTCCGGCATCTGTCAGATGGGCACGGGAACGGTATCGGTGCGTTGCTCCGGTCGCTTCATAAGCAATGAAGTTCCGGTTCTCCAGATCATTTAAGATGCGGGAAATACCGGCTTTATCCTCTTTGCATAGTTCACATAATCCGGCAGCAGTTAAGCCGTCCGGATGATCAGACAGATAGTAAAGACACATGACATGGGTACTCTTAAGTCCCTGTGACTGCATATAGATCTTCTTGATTTTCTGAATACTCTTATGAATCTGCGCAACATTTGTTGTTAATTTTTCAAAACGATCATCCATAAAAACACCTCAATGTTGATTAATCAACATTGAATATAACACGAATAGAAAGGAAGGTAAAGAGATGTGTGAAAAAAAGACCAATCAATCAGAACAAAATGCAAAAGCAGGAAAGCCGCCTGCAGTCTCGAGAGATTGTGCAGACGGCTTCCTTCCTATTAAAGGAACGATCACTAGCCTTGTCATGATCGCATCCAGCCTCTGTAACTACACGATCTTAAGTGCCGCTGCGAAAATGAGCGCGACAGCCGTTATTTTAATGAATGTTGTAATCACTGTGATCGGTGTGGTTTTGGCTTTGTTTGTCAATCTGAGATATGGTAAACTATTAGCACGTACTGAAAAATAAAACAGGTAATGTGTACACGAAAGAAGCAGCAGTTATCGGAAAACAGGAGGAACAAAATACATGAATCCAGTAAAAGTAAGAAATATAACCATTGGCGAAGGAACACCGAAGATCTGTGTTCCGATCGTCAGAGTAACAAAAGAAGAGATCCTGGAAGCAGGAAAAAATATTTGCACAATCGGAGCAGACGTCATCGAGTGGCGTGTAGACTGGTATGAAAATGTCTTCGATTTCAACCAGGTAGAAGAGACTGCAAAAGAATTGAGAAATGTAATCGGAGAGACTGCACTGTTATTTACCTTCCGTACCGCAAAAGAAGGTGGAGAAAAAGCAATTGAGACAGATGTTTACGTGGCGTTAAATGAAAGAGCAGCAAAGAGCGGACAGATAGATCTTGTAGATGTAGAAGCATTTACCGGAGAGACGGCTGTAAAACAGATCATCGAAACTGCGCATGCCACAGGTGTGAAAGTAGTTGCATCCAATCATGACTTCCACAAGACACCGGCGCAGGAAGAGATTGTATCCCGTCTCTGCAAAATGCAGGAACTGGGGGCAGATATTCCGAAGATTGCAGTGATGCCGCAGAATAAAAAAGATGTACTGACACTGTTATCAGCAACAAGAGAAATGTCAGAAGAGCATGCAGATCGTCCGATCATCACCATGTCTATGGCAGAAACTGGCGTAATCAGCCGTCTCTGCGGTGAAGTGTTTGGTTCAGCACTGACATTCGGTGCAGCAGGAAAAGCATCCGCACCGGGGCAGATGGGAGTAGAAGACCTGAAGACTGTACTGGAGTTACTGCACAAGAGTCTGTAATAGAACTGACAGAAGGTATGTAATTACCGCAGGGTGTCAGCTGAAAAAAGTAAATGATTAGAGTAATTAGCAGGTTTCTTGAGCGTCAGTTACTGTACAAAACGATGTATTCCGATAAAAATCGAACAATTCGTTGCAGCATTCCCGCGAAGAGGAAAAGCAATGTTTAAAGTTGTCAATCATACCGTGGAACTTATCTTGTTATCCTCGGATGTATTTATACCGGTGTGGCATCCCCTACAGAGGCAGCAGTCATCTCCGTATTTTATGCATTATTTATCAGTTTCTTCCTATATAAAAGTATTCAGATCAAAGACCTTTGGGGGATTCTGGTAGAAGGAATCCGACACCGATGAATTTTAGCGAAGTGTATATTGGATTACAGCAGAAAACAATCGATGCACAGGAAAATCCATGCGAAGTCATCGTATCCAACCGGCTGTATGAGCAACAGGACTACGTAATAGAAACAAACCATCTGCCGCATCTGATCTCGTTGATCGTCAGTGAGAAATCTGCTCTTTATACATCTCACTTCCCTATTGCCACTCCACTCCGAATGCGTTATACTACCAACAGAGTAAAAAAGAGCAAACAAAGCAAATCACCAGAAGGGAGATCTTAGCAATGAAAATCACAGACGACATTATCTACGTGGGAGTGAACGACCACGACATCGACCTGTTCGAGGGTCAATACATCGTGCCAAACGGCATGGCATACAACTCATACGTGATCAAAGACGAGAAAACAGCTGTCATGGACACCGTAGACGCTAACTTTGCAGAAGAATGGCTTGGCAACATCGACACAGCACTGGACGGCGCGGCACCGGATTATCTGATCGTGCAGCACATGGAGCCGGATCACTCCGCGAATATCGCAAAATTCACTGAGAAATATCCAGAAGCCAAAGTCGTAGCAAATGCCAAAGCATTCCAGATGATGGGCAACTTCTTCCGCGGAATGAACCTTGGAGACAAGAAAGTTGAAGTCAAGAATCAGGAGACACTGTCACTCGGTAAACATGAGCTGACATTTGTCTTTGCACCGATGGTACACTGGCCGGAAGTTATGGTCACATATGACAGTACAGATAAAGTCCTCTTTTCCGCAGACGCATTTGGTAAATTCGGCGCCCTGGACGTAGAAGAAGATTGGGACTGTGAAGCTCGCCGCTATTATTTCGGAATCGTTGGTAAATACGGCAAGCAGGCAGAGAATCTCTTAAAAGCAGCCGAAGGTCTGGATATTCAGACAATCTGTGCACTGCACGGTCCGATCCTTAAAGAGAATCTGGAGCATTACATCGGACAGTACAAAACATGGTCTTCTTACGGTGTAGAGACCGAAGGTGTCATGATCGCATACACATCCGTATATGGAAACACAAAGAAAGCAGCCGAGACACTCGCGTCTGCACTGGAAGCCAAAGGCTGCCCGAAAGTCGTACTCTGCGATCTGGCAAGAGAAGACATGGCAGAGGCAGTCGAAGACGCATTCCGTCATGGTAAATTAGTGCTTGCAACTACAACATACAATGGAGATATCTTCCCGTTCATGAGAACATTTATCGAAGCCCTGATTGAGCGCGGTTACCAGAACCGTACGATGGGTATTATTGAAAATGGTTCTTGGGCGATTACAGCAGGTAAAGTAATCCGCGGACTTTTCGAGAAGAGCAAGGACTTAACATGGGTTGACACAACTGTCAGCATCATGTCTTCCATGAGCGAAGAGAACGAAGCACAGATTGAAGCAATGGCAGAAGAACTGTGCAAATAATATATAAAATCTATATGATATATAGGTTAAATCAATGAATGAAAAAGAATACGACAGTTGACTTTCGTATAGTAAAGTGCTATCATACATAAGCGGTAAGGCTAATACATAACGAAGGTATCGAAAAAGTAGACTGAATTATAAGCCCTCCTCGCTAAGTTGTCAGAAAAAATGCGGGGGGGGACCTTTATGTATTAGTTGCTATTTTGAAGAAAATAGAGTACAATCTAAACGACAATGTCGGTATGAGTTATATTAACACAAATCTTAAGCTACATCGTAAGAAATACTAGTTTACTCCATACATCAAAGAAATGATATAGGTAAGACCAAAACTACATATACGCGGATGGACTCTTTAGGGAAATAGAGTTATTTATAATTAAGGAAAAAGAAATAAAGAAATAAGTAAGAGGAATGAGTTATGTACAGGAAAGATAGTGAGGGTTGGCTGAAGCATTTTGACTTTTTAGTGTTGGACATGCTTTGCCTGCAAGTTGCATTTGTGTTGGCGTATGGAATAAGTGGGTATGGATTCTATCCATATAATCTTTTGATTTATCGAAACATGGCGATATTTATTGAGTTTGCAGATATAGTTGTGCTTTTTGCGTGCGGAACTCTAAAAAATGTATTGAAAAGAGGACATTACAGAGAGTTTCTGGCAACGTTCCAGAATACAATTATGTTAGGTGCAGTAGCGATATTGTATCTATTTTTATTGCGACAAGGACAGAAGTATTCACGACTTGCACTGATTCTTAATATGATCCTTTATTTTTTCCTGACATACATAGTCAGAGAAATCCGTAAATATGCATTGTATAAAAAAATGAAAGACAGCGATAATCGTTCACTGCTGATTATTACAACAAAAGAAGCTGCGGAAAAAGTTGTTTCGAACATGGAAGAACATAATTATGCAAGGTTTCGCATTGCAGGATTAGCGATTATAGATGAGAATATGGTTGGGAGCTCTTTTGGTGGTGTTACTGTGGTAGCAAATAGGAGTACAGCACCAGAATATGTATGTAAAGAATGGATTGACGAAGTATTCGTTGTTCTGTCGCCAAATTATGGTTACCCTAAAGAGCTGATGGAAGAACTGGGAGAGACAGGAGTAACAATTCATCTGAACCTTGCTAAAATCACCAATGAACCTGGTAAAAGACAATTTATCGAGAAAATTGGAGATTATACAGTACTTACGACAAGCTTAAATTATTCATCTGCAAAACAGCTTTGCGCAAAACGCTGTATGGATATTGTGGGGGGATTAGCAGGGTGTATACTGACAGGTGTTATTTTCTTGTTTGTAGCCCCGATAATTTATATGCAGTCACCGGGACCAATTTTCTTCTCACAGGAACGAGTAGGGGAAAATGGTAAGAAGTTTAAGATGTACAAATTCCGTAGTATGTATATGGATGCAGAAGAGCGGAAAGCAGAGCTTATGAAAGATAACAAACTTGGAGATGGAAAGATGTTTAAACTGGACTTTGATCCTCGTGTTATCGGAAATAAGATACTTCCAGATGGGACACATAAGACAGGAATCGGTGATTTTATCAGACGAACAAGTCTGGATGAATTTCCGCAATTCTACAATGTGCTGAGAGGCGATATGTCGATTATAGGTACTCGCCCTCCCCTTATTTCTGAAACAAATTTGTATGAGCTGCACCATCGTGCAAGATTGGCAATTAAGCCGGGAATAACCGGTATGTGGCAGGTCAGTGGACGTAGCGACATTACTGATTTTGAAGAAGTGGTTCGTCTTGACAAAGAGTATATCACAAACTGGAACATTGGGCTCGATATAAAAATATTGTTTAAAACGATATTGGTAGTCTTTAAGAAAGATGGCTCAATGTAAATCCTACAAGTAGCTTATTTTATAGAGGGAATAAGCTGCGAAAGGATAAATATAAAGATTGCATTTAAAAGAGGAAGTTATGAATAAAAGGAAAAATAATAATTCTCCACTTAAAATTGCAGTTCTTGGACATAAGACAATTCCGAGTCGCCAAGGTGGAATTGAAATTGTAGTTGAAGAATTAACAGTTCGTATGGCAAAACTGGGACATAAAATAACAGTATATAACCGTAGCGGACATCATGTAAGTGGTAAAGAATTTGATGGAAAGAAGTTAAAAGAATATAAAGGAATCCGAATGAAATATGTACCGACAATAGATAAAAAAGGATTAGCAGCAATGAGTGCTTCCTTTTTTGCAGCGGTGGCAGCAGCATTTGGAAAATATGATGTGGTACATTTTCATGCAGAAGGGCCGTGTGCAATGTTATGGTTGCCAAAATTATTCGGAAAGCGATGTATAGCTACGGTGCATGGATTAGATCATCAGAGAGCAAAATGGGGTAAATTAGCCAGTACATATATTATGTTGGGAGAAAAATGTGCGGTTAAATTTGCTGACGAAATTATTGTGTTAAGTGAAGGGGTTCAGGAATATTTCCTTGATACATATGGGAGAGAAACACGTTTTATACCTAATGGTGTAAACAGACCAATCATCCGAAATGCTGAAATTATTAAGAATAAATTTGGTTTAGAAAAAGATAGCTACATCCTCTTTTTGGGCAGACTGGTTCCAGAAAAAGGGCTTAGATATTTGATAAAAGCCTTTAAGCAGGTAGATACTGAGAAAAAACTGGTTATTGCTGGTGGAAGTTCAGATACAGATGAATTTACAAAAGAATTAAAAGAACTGGCAAGGGATGATTCAAGAATTATTTTTACTGGGTTTGTTCAAGGAAAAGAGTTAGATGAACTTTATAGTAATGCTTATGTATATACTTTGCCGAGTGATCTGGAAGGAATGCCGCTTAGTTTATTAGAAGCAATGAGCTACGGAAATTGCTGTTTGGTTTCCGACATTCCAGAGTGTGCAGAAGTCGTGGAAGATAAGGCGTTGATTTTCAAAAAGTCGGATGTAGAGGACTTGCAAGAAAAACTGCAAGATGCTTGTGACCATCCAGAAATGGTTATGAAAATGAAGAATCAGGCAGCTGACTTTATCTGCGAGAAATATAACTGGGATGATGTCGTAAAGGAAACGATGAAGTTATATAGGAAATGATGAAGAATAATTTTATTGATAAACATCTCTGCTATTGTTTTATCTGGACAGGAAATATGAAATAAAGCAAACTCACAGAAAAGGAAGTTAAAATATGCGGATTTTACTTGTAAATAAATTTATATTTCCCAAGGGTGGAGCGGAAACGTATACATTCGATGTGGGAAAAATGTTAGAAGAACATGGGCACGAAGTCCAGTACTTTGGTCTTGAAAATGAAAAAAATATAGTAGGAAATCGAGTAGGATCATATGTAACGAATATGGATTTCTCTCAAGGAATAAAGGCAAATTTAAATGCACCTTTTCGTATTATCTACTCAAGAGAAGTGCGTAAAAAAATTCGTGCGGTTTTAGATGATTTTCAACCAGATGTAGTACATCTCAATAATATACAGTATCATCTGACCCCTTCTATTATTCTGGAAATTAACAAATGGCGCAAAGAAACAAAGAAAGAATGTAAGATTGTTTACACGACACATGACTATCAGCTTGTTTGCCCCAGCCATGGAATGTTTGATGTAAACATGAAGCCTTGTGAATTATGTTTGGATGGTCATTATATTCATTGCTTTCAAACTAAATGTCTAAAAAATTCCAGAGCAAAGAGTTTGCTCGGAACGTTGGATGGATATATGTGGAAATATAGTAAGGCATACTCGTATGTAGATGCCTATATTTGCTGCAGCTTTTTCCTTAAATCAAAATTAGACACGCAGAAAAGATTCCGTGATAAAACCATTGGGCTGCACAATTTCAAAAAGGAAATGCCACACTTGGATAACATTCAAAAAAAGGGTTATGTATTAGAGTTTGGCCATCTTTCGCGAGACAAAGGAACGGATACTTTGCTTGAAGTAGCCAAGAAGATGCCCAATACCGAATTTGTGTTTATTGGCTATGGCCCGTCGGTTGATAAAATGAAGGATATTCCCAATGTGAAGTATTTGGGATTTAAGACAGGAGAAGAACTCTATCGTATTATTGCGGAGGCTGCTATTAGTGTTTGCCCGTCTGAATGGTATGAAAACTGCCCGTACTCTGTTATGGAGTCGGTACTTTTGGGTACGCCTGTTGTTGGATCTAAAATGGGAGGAATTCCCGAATTAATTGAGCCTGGTAAAACCGGAGAATTGTTTGAAGCAGGTAATGTGGAAGATCTGATGAAGGCGATAAAGAAAGTTCTTCAAACACAAGACGTATTGGAAAGATATACAAAGAATTGTAGTCAGGTGAAGTATGAAACGACAGAGAGCTACTATATAAAACTGATGAAAATTTATCGAGGAGAAAAGAATGTGGAACAAATTTCTTCGTAACCCACTTCATATTGTCAAAGATTATGAGCTGAGAAAACTGCTTTGGCAATCGGGGGGGTGGCACAGCGGTTTGTAAAAAATATCTGAAGTTCAGAGATATTGCTCCTGAAAAGCTGACGTTCCCAGAAACCCAAGTAGATGAACCTGTTTGGTTATTCTGGAATACAGGGTTGGAGCAGGCACCTGAGATAGTAAGGACGTGCTATCAATCTGTAAAAAAATATGCCGGCAGACAAGTTGTTTTGCTTACAGAAAACAATGTGCAGAACTATATAAATATGCCGGATTATCTGAATGAGAAATAAAAAAGCGGAGTCCTTCCATTAGCGATTTATACAGATTTAATGCGTGTAGCATTATTGGAGCATTATGGTGGGACATGGATGGATGCAACAATACTGCTAACAGATGAAATCCCACAGGAAATATTAAATAGTGATTTTTTTGTGTTTCACAATTCACTCGGCGAAATTGATAATCCCGTATTGTATCCGGTCTGGTTCATCCACGCCAAGCAACATAATAGAACGATTTGTGAGATTCGTAATGTTCTGTTTGCCTACTGGAAACGAAATAATCATGTACCAGAATATCTGTTTTCAAATATTGTAATCACACAAATAATGAGGTCATCACCAGAGGTTGAGAAAAAGATGCCTTATTTGAATAGTGACTACAGCGAATATCTGGTTAGAGTATTAGGAGATAGGTTTACAGAGGAAAAATTTAATTGGATTAAGCGGCTTACTGGGATACATAAACTAACCTATAAATTAGAACCATCAATTGATAAGGAGGAAACAGTTTACCATTATCTGGTGCGGAATCTATGAGCCTTTTGAATAGTAGTTTCTGCAAGATAAAGGGAGACAATTAAATTATTATGCTGAATGACTACTATCAAAATATTGGCATGAAAGGCTTTATTCAAAGATATGGAATTGTGAATGCCGTCAAACGAGGGGCATTTATGTTTATCAAATTGCATCTTGTCAAGGATTATGAGGTGCGGAAGGTATTGTGGCAGGAACGAGCTTCTACCAAGATAAAACCATATTTAAAGTATAAAGACACAGATGTTGAGGGGCTTAGCTTTCCCCAAAATGATGTAGAGAATCCGATCTGGATTTATTGGAACAAAGGTATTGAACAGGCACCGATCATTGTTCAGAAGTGCTATGAATCTGTATGTAAACATTCCAATTCAAAAATCATTTTGCTGAATGATCAAAATCTTGCAAATTACATTCGATTGCCAGATTACATTGAAAAGAAAAAGGATGCGGGCCAGATTCCGATGGCTGGATATGCGGATCTGATGAGATTTGCATTATTGGAGCATTATGGTGGAACATGGATTGATTCAACGGTATATCTTACAGATCCGATTCCAGATATGATTTTAAATAGCGACTTTTTTGCAGTTCGAAATTCGTTGTTGCTGATAGATAACCCTGTGCTATATCCTGCATGGTTTCTTCATGCAAAAATGGGAAACAAAACAATTCGAGAGATAAGAAATGTTGCTTTCGCATATTGGCTCAAAAACGAACATGTAATTGAGTATCTACTGCCGAATTTGATTATCACTTTGGTGGTGAAGAGCAATCCGGAAGTTGAGAAAGCAATTCCATATATGAACAGTGATTATAGCGAGTATCTTGTTAAGGTTTTAGCCGATGATTATTCAGAAGAGAAATGGAATTGGATCAAAAAACTTACAGGTATTCATAAGTTGACATATAAATTAGATGCTGATATTAAACACGGACATAACTTTTATGATTATTTAATTACATCAAGTGACGAGAAGAATACAAAATAATTATTTGATACCAGAATCAAATTAAAAAGAAGAATATGATGATATTAAAAGAAACTAGAATTTGTGATAGTGGATGGGGAATGATGAATGAGACCAAAAATTAGTGTAATTGTACCAATATATAATGCGGAACTTTATCTGGAGCAATGTATTGAGTCCGTATTGAATCAAACGCTGCGAGATATTGAACTATTATTAATCGATGATGGTTCAACAGATAATTCTTTTCTGATATGTGAAAAATATAAAAAAAGAGATAATAGGATTCAATTATATACTAATAAAAATGTGGGGCAAGGTTTAGAAAGAAATTTTGGTATAAAAAAATCTACAGGTGAATATATTGCATTCTTAGATTCGGATGATCAGTATAAGGAGAATATGCTTGAAAAACTGTATCAAAGAGCGATTGAAACAAATGCAGATATGGTTTCTTGTAGAATAGTTGATATGCATGATGGAAAGATCATAAAGGAACATCCACTAAATGATAAAGTTTTAATTGGCTGCAAAGAGATTAAGGCTGCAATGGCTGATATGATTTCTTACGAAGAGAAAGATGGATACTCTGGATGTATTGCGATATGGGATAGCATTTTCAAAAGAGATATAATTGAAAATGAGGGTATACAATTTTTTTCCGAACGAGATGTTTATTCTGAAGATTTGTTATTTAAGCTGATGTTTATGACACATGCTAAAAAAATAGCCTTTTGCACTGAAGCTGTATATTTATACCGTGTTAATGACACTTCGTTTACGCATCGAATTGATGTATCCGTCTTAAAAAGAATTGTAAATTTATATAATGAAGTTTGCATACTGTTTGGAGATGTTTTGAAAGACTATAATTTGAAACGAAGAATAATTAATCGGACTTTTTTTACCTTGAGATTCAATATAAATAAGATTTCTAAAACGAGAAATGCTAAAGACTTTTATAGAATACTTTTGAATGATCAGGAGATAATGAGTGTTATTGACTTATATCAGCCGACAAATTTGAAAAATATTGTTGTATATTATTCGCTTAAATGGAAATTGATACGAGTTTTTGAGATACTATCTAAAATAAATTGATTTATAGAGGGATATTTATGAGAATAGGAATTATTACGTTTCACAGAGCAATTAATTATGGGGCAGTTTTGCAAACATATGCATTACAGAATTTTTTAAATGTTTCTAACTATGATGCAGAGGTTATAGATTATCGATGTGAACATATGGAAAATTTTTATAAAACATTCACAATAAAGGACAAGTCTGTAAAACAGATTATTAGAGGAATGTTGAATTTAAAAAACACATATAAGAAAAAAAGAGAATTTTACAGATTTTTGGATCAAAATGTCCGAATAAGTACAGAAGTTTATGATAAGGTTAATATAGATAAGGCGAATCTTCGCTACGATAAGTTTATAACAGGAAGCGATCAGGTTTTCAATTTTGCATGTACAGATTTCGATAAAACATATTTTTTACAATTTGTAAAAAATTGTGATAACAAACTTTCCTATGCTGCTTCGTTTGGTATGAAGGAGATTCCAGACAGCTATGTAAATGATTATAAAAGTTTGCTATCAACTTTTTCTGAATTATCTATCCGTGAAAATGCAGGACAACAGATTGTAAAAAAACTAACCGGAAAAGATTCGGAATTATCTGTGGATCCAGTCTTTTTATTGACCGCAGAAGAATGGGAAAAACTTGCAAAGAAACCTAAACTTAAGAATTATATATTAATTTACAAATTGAATACTTCGAATTTGATTTTTGACTTTGCAAGAAAATTATCTAAATTAACGGGCAGAAAAATTGTGGCGTTGAATTTTGATGTAGTAGATCAAATGAAAACTCCGGATATAAAAGGAGTGTATTCGGCATCAGTAGAAGAGTTTTTGGGATATATAAAATATGCTGACTATGTTGTGACTAATTCATTCCATGGAACAGCCTTCTCTGTTATTTTTCATAAAGATTTTTATGTGGAAGCATTACAAAAAGATTTTAAGCCTAATGATAGAGTCGAATCTTTGTTATGTTTAACAGGGTTAGATGAATGTAAGGTGAAAACATTAGAGGATTGTAGATTAAATGTTAGTAGAGATTTTAATTTTGCCGATGATCAGATCAGAAAACAATATATAAAAACAAATCAGTATTTTGAGAGGGTTTTGAATGAAGATGGAAGGTCATTCTAATTTAACTGGTACTAAAACATTAGAAATAATAATTGCTTTACTTATTAATCTGGTTATTTTTTCTACCAATAACAAGTTGATGATGTACACAAAACACCTATCGCTCTTCATAATCGTTTTGTGTTTTGTGTTGTTCGTTTCAAAAAAAGATTATACAGTAAAAATGAATAAGTTTATAGGTCTATATGTTGCATTTGTTTTAATTCTACTTCTCGGTTGCATTTGGTTTTCTAGCTCTGATGGATCTATAGATTATAGTATATACTTTATTTCGGGCATAAGTATTGTCCTTTTTAGGTTTTCAGAAATATTTTATCGCTATTTATTGAAAATCTTCAGGGCTTTATTTTGGATATTTATTTTTTCTATGTTTTTAGAAGCGGCATCGCCGGATATTTTTCATAGATTGTTTAGATTTGCGTCATTCGGAGATGAAACTATGCGTGCGCTTACATCAGGCGGAGCAATCGCAGGTCTCGCTTTTGAAAAGGCATATGCGGCATTTATCTGCAATTTAGGACTAGGGATGATTTTTGCAGAATATATCTGTCATAAATCACATAAATATATTATTCAGAGTCTTATTGTAATGGTAGCGCTAATGATGACGGGAAAAAGGACGCTTTTTATTATACCAATAGCAGTTTTGCTAATTTATGTTATACTTTTTTCCAAAAACAATAAATTTATAAAATTGGCAGGTGTTGGTTTAGGAATTACAATATTCATTATAGGTGCATATGTACTGGTTCCTGGTGCGTCTTTAATCATCAATCGCATTGTGAATAGTGAAGGAGACGTACTTTCGGGTAGAGAAGTGTTTTGGAATTATGCAATGGAAATGTTTCGGCAAAACCCATTGTTTGGAAAAGGATTTGTATCGTTTAATGATTATGCCTTTTATCGAGGATTTCGATATTATGGAGAACGTTGGAATTATCAGGCACACAATGTATACATTCAGCTTTTGGCAGAAACTGGAATCGTTGGTTTTCTATTAATGACATTACTTATTATCTTGATGCTGTTTAAGATAATATCTGCAGTTAAAGAAAAGCCTGTTTTTTGGAATATACTTTTGATTTATTGGATTATTTTGTTTGGAGTTTATAGTTTTACTGGAAATACATTATATTATCCATGCCAGCTAATTGTTTTGATTATTATTATCCTGTTGGTTTCAAATATAAAAGTAGCGGATTCTTCTTATATGGTCAGTAAAAGAACTATTAAATGGAAGTTTTAGATTTGAGTGGAGGTGTTAAAGTGGAACCGTTAGTGAGTATTATTACTCCGTCATATAATTCTGAAAAATATTTAGATGCATTTTTTATCTCAATTTTGGAACAGGATTATGAAAATTATGAAGTGATTTTTATTAATGATGGCTCAACTGATAGAACTGAAAATATTGTCTATAAGTATAAGGAGAAATTCGAAGAAAGAAACATTCGTTTTGTGTATTTAAAGCAGGAGAATGGTGGACAAGCAAAGGCTATGAATTTGGGCTTTCCATATATTCAAGGAAAATACTTTATTTGGCCAGATTCAGATGACGAATTGTATCGAAACAATATTAGCGAAAAGGTGAAATACATGGAACAACATCCAGATATTCCATTGGCAATGTCTTGGGCTGATTATGTAGATGAGAGTGGAAATGTTATAAAGCGTTTACAAAGAATTAAACCTGAAAAAGATAATTTTTTTGAAGATTTATTATTCAGTAAAAATGTTGTATTTTGTCCGGGTATCTATATTATGAGAACAGATATATTTTTTAAGTATGTGCCAAGTAGACATATAAATGAGAGCCGAATTGGGCAGAATTATCAGATTTTATTGCCAGTAGCATATCACGAAAAAAAAATTGGATACATTGATAAAACATTATATAAGTATATTCTACATAAAAACAGTCATTCTAATAAAGATAATAATAATTATGAAAAAACAATCCGAAGATTTCAAGAACATGAAAATACATTATATGATCTTGTAAAGAATATATGTGATGTCAATGATCAGAATATATACACTCGAAAAGTATTTGTACACTTTAATCGTTTTTATCTCCGATTGGCAAATGAATACGGAATGAAAAGTGAAGTAAAGGTTTATTATAACAAATTAAAAGTAGTTGGGGAAAACGGAATTAAACAAAAAATATACTATATTATGGGAATGTTAGGAATAAAGGCAAGGTAAAATATGGGACGCTCAAAAAAATTTATATTGAATTCGGTTACGACAGCATTATTACAGGTCGTAACAATGATTGCAGGGTTTATAACGCCTAGATTTATGTTGACAGCATATGGATCTGAAATTAATGGCTTGATATCATCTATTCTACAGTTTATTAGTTACTTCAATCTAGTAGAGGCTGGTTTGTCAAGTGCAGCGGTTTATTCTTTGTACAAACCTATCGCAGAGAAAGACTACAATAGGATCAACCGGATAATAGTTGCTGCGAAGCACTTTTATGTGAAATCAGGATTCATTTTTGTAGGTCTGGTTGTAATCTTGGCTATATGTTATCCTTTTATTACAGATTCAACTGTTTTAGATCAAACTAGTATTTTCGCTTTAGTTCTTGTGTTGGGAGTTAATGGCTCGTTAGAATTTTTTACTTTGGCAAAATACAGAGCATTGCTTACTGCTGATCAAAGGACATATGTAATTTCATTGGCTTCGATTGTGTATACAGTTTTAAATACTATCATTGTCGTGGCCTTATCAATAATGCATATTAATATTGTCTTGTTGAGAATTATTGCATTGTTATCAATATTTGTGAGAACATTAATATTGTATGTGTATGTTAAAACTAATTACCACTTTATATGTTATGACGTGGAACCTGATTATGGTGCGATGGATAAGAGATGGAGTGCGTTATATTTACAGATAGTTCAAACTGTACAAAATGCATCTCCAGCAGTTATGACAACCATTTTTTCATCTCTTAAAATGGTAAGTGTTTATTCAGTTTATAATATGGTGATGGCTGGGATTAATGGAGTAATGTCTGTATTTTCTACGGGTGTCTCAGCAGGTTTTGGGGAATTAATTGTTAAGAAAGATAAGACAGCATTTCAAAAGGCATATAGTGATTTCGAATATCTTTATTATTTTATGGTTAGCGTTATATATTCTATTACATTAGTTACAATCCTACCGTTTGTAGGGGCCTATACAAGTGGAGTTAATGATATTCAATATACAAATCTTACACTTGCTATTTTATTTGTAGCTAATGGAATCTTATACAATCTAAAAACACCTCAAGGAATGTTGGTGATAGCGGCGGGGTTATATAAGGAAACAAGAGTTCAAAGTACGGTTCAAGCAGCTATTTTATTGATAGGAGGTATTTGCTTTGGAATAAAATGGGGATTAGCTGGAATCATGTTAGCTTCCTGCTTATCTAATTTATATCGTTGTATTGATTTGTACTTTTTTATACCCAAAATGGTAACACATATGACTAGAAAAAGTACTTTGTTAAATATTTGTACTGCAATTTTAATGATTATAGTAATATATGTTACGGCACCAATGCTAATAAAGTTTACGCCAACAAGTCTTATTACATGGCTTTTTTACGCAATCTGTGTTGGAACTTATAGTTTAGTTTTTATTTGTATTTTTCATATTATATTTGCAAGAGACAATTTTAGAACGATACTTATAAGATTGAGAAATATGAAAGGAAAATAAGATGGAAAAGTTATATATAAATAAAGAGGACTGTTGTGGATGTTCAGCATGTTTGAATATTTGTCCTAAACATGCAATTTATATGAAACATGATGAAAAGGGATATTTGTATCCTGAAATTAGAAAAGATTCATGCGTTAATTGCGGATTATGCGAAAAGGTTTGTCCATTAAAAGATAAAGAAAAGAATAAGAAGTTTGAAAAAATAGCTTATGGAGTAAAAAATAAAGATGAGCATGAACGAGCAAAAAGTAGTTCAGGTGGAGTATTTGCAGAAGTTGCAAAATATATTTTGAACAATGATGGCGTTGTGTATGGCGTGGAGATGAACAATGATTTTCAAGTAAAACATGGAAGAGCGACAACGATTGAAGATGCTCGGAAATTTCAAGGCTCTAAATATGTACAAAGTGATAAACATTCGATTTTTTGTATGGTACAGAAAGATCTGAAGGAAGGAAAAGAGGTGTTGTTTACAGGTACGCCATGTGAGGTAGCTGGTTTGAAGAAATATTTGAGAAAAGAATATGATAATTTATATACGTTGGATTTAATTTGTCATGGTGTACCAAGTAGTGAATTATTAAACGCATTTTTAAAGGGAAAAGAAAAGCTGTATTCTTCTCAAATAATAGAACTTAAATTTCGAGAGAAAGTGTATGGGTGGAGAAATCAAGAAATATATATTAAATTTAAAAATGGACGAATATACCATGCTCCTATATGGGTGGATAATTTTTATCGTTTATTTACCAATAATTATATATTAAGAGATTCTTGTTATGCATGTAGATTCTCAAGTATGGAACGACAAGGAGACATAACAATTGGAGATTTTTGGAATCTGAAAAATGTAAATGAGGCATTTGAGGATAAATTGGGCGTATCATCTGTTATTATAAATTCCGAAAAGGGGGAAAAAGTATTTGAAACACTAAAAAACAAATTTGATATAATAGAGTGTTCGTTAAATGAAATTAATCAGAAGAATTTGAATAGTCCTTCACCTAAACCATATCACTACGAAGAATTCCAAAGGATGATTGAAAAAAAAGGATTTGAGTACTGTTTAAAAAAATACGGATCAATGAAGATGCTTGAAAAAATAAGAAGAGTTTTGTCACCTGTGAAACAAAGATTAAAAGCAATGTTAAGGCATTAAAAGTGGCTGGGAGAAAAAGAAAGTCTATAGTTTAGATAATAAAGGAGGAAAAGTGATGAACACAACATTACTTATTATGGCTGCCGGTATCGGTAGCCGTTTTGGAACAGGAATCAAACAGTTGGAGCCAGTGGATGATGCTGGACATATCATTATGGATTATTCAATCCATGATGCGATTGAAGCTGGTTTCAATCATGTGGTATTTATTATCCGCAAGGATATCGAGAAGGAGTTCAAAGAGGTCATCGGTGATCGCATTGCCTCCATTTGCTCTTCTCATAATGTAACTGTGGATTACGCTTTTCAGGACATTGACGATATTCCGGGAAAACTTCCAGCAGGTCGCACAAAGCCGTGGGGAACCGGTCAGGCTGTGCTTGCAGCGAAGAAGGTCATCAAGACTCCGTTTATCGTCATCAATGCGGACGATTACTACGGCAAGGAAGGTTTCAAAGCCGTACATGAGTATCTGGTGAATGGTGGAAAGTCCTGCATGGCTGGCTTTGTGCTGAAGAACACGCTGTCTGATAACGGTGGCGTGACCCGTGGCATCTGCAAGATGGATGAGCAGAATAATTTGACTGAGGTTGTGGAAACCAAGAACATTGTAAAGACCGCAACTGGGGCAGAAACAGATGGCGTAGCTGTTGATGTGAATTCTCTTGTTTCCATGAATATGTGGGGCTTGACACCGGAGTTTTTGGATGTGCTGGAAGATGGCTTTAAGGAGTTTTTTAAGAAAGAGGTCCCGGGTAATCCTCTGAAAGCAGAATATCTGATTCCCATCTTTATCGGTGAGCTGCTGGAGCAGGGAAAGATGTCTGTAAAGGTTCTGAGAACCAATGACACTTGGTATGGTATGACATATCATGAGGATGTCGCAGCTGTAAAGGACAGCTTCAAGAAGATGCTGGAAAACGGCGTGTACAAGGCTGACTTGTTCAGTGATCTCTAAACAATGATGAAAGAAACGATTGATTTATTCGGGAAGATCCTCACAAACATCCTGACTGCGCTATATGAGCCGTTTGGCTTTTCGCTTCTTCTTTCCTTTTTTGCCATGTTTTTCTATCTGTATGCGTATGAACCTACCGCAGCAGGCAAAGGATGGAAGAGCGCCATAGTGACTTGGTATCAGAAATTTAAAGAGAGCGTGTTCTTTCGGAAGATGTTCTTACTGGTTTTCGTGACATCGATGATCTTGTTCCGAACGCTGCTGAATCGGAACCTGTGGCTAAATCCTTTGTCAAATGTCATGGGTGGCTGGGGCATCTGGGAGACCGTGAACGGCGAGCAGAAACTTACAACTGAGTGCATTGAGAACGTGATCATGATGGTGCCGTTCACCAGCATGGTTATATGGACATTTCAAGAGAAAGTGGACAGTAGCTGGAAGAAGATACTGTGGTATAGCGGAAAGGTAGCGTTCATTTTTTCGATAAGCATTGAGATGCTACAATTATTGCTTCGCTTGGGTACATTCCAGCTATCGGACATCTTCTACAACACAGTCGGCGGAGTGCTAGGCGGATTGATGTACTGTGCGTTGATGAAGGCAAGAAAGCGTCTATAAAACTGGATGAAATTGTGATATACAGGGAGCGGTAGCTCCCTACATTGCTCGTAATAATCACACACCTCTTCGTGGTGAGCAGCAGGCAACGATCTTATGATCGGCTAAGTGTGAGAAAAACTAGAATGTCAGAAGGAAAAGGTTATGGCTATTATACCAGCCCCAAAAACACATAGTGATGTAGCAATGAATCAGCATCTTATTCCAAGATGTTACATGAAAGCGTGGAAACATAATAGCGGTAATGATCCGAAAGTCTGGTTGTTTGATAAGAGTGTGGGTTATTGTGAATCCAACCCGGAAAATTCGGATTGGACTTTAAGATCCTTTTCCACCAAGGAGATAATGGCAAAAAACGGGTTTCATGACATTAAAGCAGGGTTCCCATATATGCCAGACGAGGCACTTCATGAGATTTACGATGACATACTGCAGTTTAATGTGGTATGTGATGGTAAGAATTTGAATAGTCCAGAATTACTTAATCAATATTTTTACGACTTCGATAAATGGGAGATAAAAGATTCTTCTGGAATAGAGTTTACAGAAGATGAAAAAAGACATCTGAAGGAATATTTTAATAATTCAAGATGGACCTTTGTCGAAACTGAATGGGCACACACATATGAAAATAATTGGGGAGAATTTATTCAATCAGTAGAAAATAAGATAAAGCAGGCGTATGCGAATAGAAACACTTCGACAAGTAGCAGTGTGACTCAAGACGAATTGAATACTCTAATGAAATACTGCATGATTTATAACTGGAGAAGCATTGCTGGTAACGAAATATTTAACTCTATTTATGATTTTATACCATTCACAGACGAACTGAAAAATGTAATAATCCCAGAAGCAGATAGAACATATGAAGATGATGTCACTGCGTATGATCAGATGAAGCACGCATCAATAATAAAAGCATTTGTTGATTATCTGCAGTCAGACAGTGGAAAGATGAAAACTATAGAGAGCGCATTTATGCAAAGAGTGGCTCCAGTTTTCTTGATGACGAACGATACGAATCCCTTTATTACATCAGATGTTCCATCTTTTACAAGAGACAGAGCAGATGGTTTAAAGGATATCATATTTGTTGCAACTCCGACGTTGGCTATTGGATATGGCAGAGGTGAGACAGGCAAATTTATAGTGAGTAAACTCTCACAAAATGAAGTGCTGGAATATAATAAGTCTATTGCTAAATATGGAAATAAACTGGTTATTAAGGATCAAAATTATGATGTCAAGCAATTGTTTGTGGGCATTTCAAAAAGAATTACTTGATGAATCTGAGAATATTAGATTTGGAAAAACCGTTTGGGAATCCACAAAAGTTGTAGCAGTATTTTCTTTTCTGATAGAATTTACTCAGTTATTATTCCATCTTGGAACATTTCAAATATCGGATCTGACCTATAATACACTTGGTGGAGCAGTAGGTGGTGTCGTCTATTATTTAGGATATTTCAGAAAGCGAAAGTGAAAAAAATAAAATAAGAAACAGAGGACAGCTATCGGAGCATTAGTCCGGAGCAGGGAATCCTCTGTTTTAGGTGCAAGGTGATTGGATTCACATGGAAATAGGAATTAGAAATGGCAGGAAGACCAAAAAAGAAACCAGAATATGATCCAGAACTTCAATTTAACAATTTTCTTCAAGAGTTAAGAGATGCCTATGAAGAAGCAGATTCTTTAAGGTCACTGGCAGATGAGTTAAATATTAGTCTGCTTAAACTTCGTAAGCTACTTATTACTGCAGATGTATTCACATCAGATAGATGTACAGAAATCAATGATCTGCATCAGTCAGGAAAAAAGATTTCAGAGATTATGAAACTCACAGGTCTTTCCAGAGCATCGGTTCATTCCTATCTGCCTTACACTAAGGGAATTTATAATGCAGCAGAGATAAGTTTAAATGCGGAGCGATGCCGGACGTATAAGATTCGGCAAGAGCAGGTTCGGCTTCTACACGAAATACCATCAGAAGAAAATCTGTGGCAGACTGTTATTGCATTTCAGGAGTATCCATTTAAAACGGCAACAGAATTACCATTCCGATATAAATTGAAGGTCGGTAAAAACGGAGAGTATAACAGAGAGCTGTTGATAGACCGGAGAGAGAAAAGTAAGAGCCTTGCCTGGAGTAGTGTGGTGCTGGCATTTGAAAATAGTAAGAAGGTTTCAGAAGAAGTGAAGAAACCGAAGGCACTTGGAGATATTAGAGGAGTTTCATATATTTATCCGATACTATGGCGATTTGGCTTGATCAGAGTTCCGGAAGCAATAGAGAAGAAAATGCATCAACATTTGTATTAAGAAAGAAGAGGATAGAAGAATGACAATTATCGTAACCGGAGGAGCCGGATTTATTGGAAGTAACTTTGTATTTCATATGTTGGATAAATATCCTGATTATAGAATTGTATGTGTGGACAAGCTTACATATGCAGGAAACTTATCTACTTTAGCTCCAGTAATGGATAATCCTAATTTCCGTTTCTGCAAGATTGATATTTGTGACAGAGAAGCAATCTATAAATTATTTGAAGAGGAACATCCAGATATGGTTGTGAACTTTGCAGCAGAATCCCATGTAGACCGTTCTATTGAAAATCCTGAGATTTTCTTAGACACAAACATTAAAGGAACTGCTGTTATGATGGATGCCTGCCGTAAATATGGTATCAAGAGATACCATCAGGTAAGCACTGATGAAGTTTACGGAGATCTTCCATTAGACAGACCGGATTTATTCTTTACAGAAGAGACACCAATCCATACAAGTTCTCCATACAGTAGTTCAAAGGCAGGAGCAGACTTATTAGTTCTTGCTTACCACAGAACTTATGGGCTGCCTGTAACAATTAGCCGTTGCTCTAACAACTATGGACCATATCATTTTCCAGAGAAGTTAATCCCGTTAATGATCGCCAATGCTTTAGCAGATAAGCCGTTACCTGTTTATGGCGAAGGATTAAATGTTCGTGACTGGTTATATGTAGAGGATCATTGTCGTGCGATTGACTTAATCATCCATAACGGACGTGTTGGAGAAGTTTATAACGTCGGTGGTCACAACGAGATGAAGAATATTGACATTGTAAAGATTATCTGTAAAGAACTTGGAAAGCCGGAAAGTCTGATCACTCATGTAACAGACCGTAAAGGTCATGATATGCGTTACGCTATTGACCCAACAAAGATTCACAACGAATTAGGCTGGCTTCCAGAAACAAAATTTGAAGATGGAATTAAGAAGACGATTCAGTGGTATTTAGATAATAAGGAATGGTGGGAGACAATTATTTCCGGTGAATATCAGAACTACTACGAAAAAATGTACGGAAACAGATAAGAATATTAGGAGCGATAAGAAATGAAAGTATTTGTAACAGGCGTGGCAGGCCAGCTTGGTCATGATGTCATGAATGAATTACATACGATATTGCAAAGCTGAGTGATGGGAAAAAGCTGACTAAGGTTTGCTATTATGGAACAAAGGCTGCAGGTGATGAAAAATTGAAAAAAACAGAGAATTAATGTGTTTTCATAAAAATCTTACTGTGATAAACTTATAGGAAAAACGAAGGAGGATAAATCAATGTTTGATACAATTCATCATATTGCAATTATAGGAAGCGATTACGATAAATCAAAACATTTTTATGTTGATTTACTGGGATTTGAAATAATTCGGGAAAATTATCGAAAGGAACGGGATGATTATAAAATAGATTTAGCTTGTGGAGAGCAGGAGATTGAGCTATTTATTATAAAGGATGCTCCGGCCCGTGTGAATTATCCAGAGGCACTTGGTTTGAGACATCTGGCATTTAAGGTAAAAAGTGTTGACGATACGGTTAAGGAGCTTAACGCAAAAGGAATAGCAACAGAACCGGTACGTTTAGACGATTATACTGGAAAGAAAATGACATTTTTCCATGATCCGGATGGCTTGCCATTAGAAATCCATGAATAATTGAATTTAAGCGCTTACGATTAGAAAAGTAATAAGATGAGCAAAAACCTGCATTTTCGATTGGGAAAATACAGGTTTTGTTAATATGTAAAATGTCTATATTATATAATATCTATTAATCTCTTTTGAAAATATCACGTGTATATACTTTGTCAAGTACATCATCCAGACGGGAATCGTACCGGTTTGTGATGATTACTTGACTTTTCTTTTTGAATTTTTTTAGATCATTTACCACGAGTGATCCAAAGAATGTTTCTCCATTTTTTAACGTTGGTTCGTAAATGATAACAGTAGCCCCTTTTGCTTTGATTCGTTTCATGACACCTTGAATAGAAGACTGTCTAAAGTTATCAGAGTTTGATTTCATAGTCAAGCGGTAAACACCGATAACGCAATTCTTCTCCTGATCCGGAGCATAATCCCCACGATTGTAATAATCATAATATCCGGCCATATTTAATACCTGATCAGCAATAAAATCTTTTCTAGTTCTATTACTTTCTACGATGGCAGAAATCATGTCCTGTGGAACATCATTGAAGTTTGCCAGAAGCTGTTTTGTATCTTTGGGCAAGCAGTATCCACCATATCCAAAACTTGGATTGTTGTAATGTGTTCCAATACGTGGATCCAGGCAGACACCGTTGATGATTTCCTGTGTATCTAAGCCTTTTGTCTCAGCATAAGTATCCAGCTCGTTGAAATAAGAAACACGAAGAGCAAGGTAAGTATTTGCAAAAAGTTTTACAGCCTCAGCTTCGGTGAATCCCATAAATAATGTGTCAATATTTTCTTTGATTGCTCCTTGCTGAAGAAGTTTTGCAAAGATTTCAGCTTTTTCTTTTGATTCCTCATCGCAGGATACAATGATTCTGGATGGATACAGGTTGTCATAGAGTGACTTTGATTCACGTAGGAACTCAGGGCTGAAAATAATGTTTTTTGTATTATATTTAGCTCTTACAGATGCTGTATATCCAACAGGGATAGTAGATTTAATGATCATAGTTGCATCTGGATTGACTTTTAATACAAGTTCAATAACTGCCTCTACTGCAGAACAGTCGAAGAAATTTTTCTTGCTGTCATAGTTAGTCGGAGCTGCGATTACTACAAAGTCTGCATTTTTGTATGCTTCTTCTCCATTCAGTGTAGCGGTAAGATCCAGTTCTTTTTCAGCGAGATACATTTCAATATAGTCATCCTGGATTGGTGATTTTCTGTTGTTGATTAGTTCTACTTTCTCAGGAATAATATCTACAGCTGTTACGTGATTGTGCTGGGATAGGAGTGTTGCAATCGACAGACCTACATAACCGGTACCGGCAACAGCGATATTATATTTTTGGTTGAGGACAGGTTTATTTACTATAGAATTTTCCTCTTCAAATAAATCGGTTACTTCGAATCCAAGTGCTTCGGCAATGGCCTGAAGCTGATCGATGGAAGGAATATATTCAAGTCCTTCTAATCGGCTGATCATAGCTCTGTGGATGCCAGTCATTTTGGCAAGCTGAGCTTGCGTAAGTTTTTGTTCTTTTCTTTTGGCAATAATTGTATCCGCCATTTTCTTATAAGAGATCTTTTTCATAATTACTCCCTTGATGTTATTAATTATCACATTTTAAATGTGATAATTAATAACAAAAATATTTGTTGCTTTTATGAAAGCATTTCCAGAATGACTGCCTGATAGCCTTCCAGCATAATCTCATTGCCCTCGGTCTTAAGCTGCGGCAGATTGTTCAGCACGATGTGTTTGAGCTTTGATGGAAGTGTCAAAGTCTGTTGCTGGGTTTTATAGTTGCCAATCACGAGCAATGTCTGGTCAGCAGATTTTCGGTAGTAAGCCATGACACGGTCCTGATTCTCAAATACAGGGAGGAGATCACCGTATACGATCGTTTCAGCATAAGCTGGATCCTTGCGCAGTGCAAGCAGACGACGGTAGTACTGGTAAACAGAATCCGGATCATTTTTCTGACTTTCCAGATTGATTTTTTTGTAATTGTAATTTACCCTGAGCCATGGGGTACCGGTTGTAAAGCCTGCATTTGCAGAAGCATCCCACTGGTAAGGAGTTCTGGCATTATCGCGGCTGATGCGGTTTACTGCCTTTAAGGCGCTGTCTGGTGTCAGACCGGCATTTAATGCCACCTGATATTCGTCGAGTGTAGAAATGTCATCGACCTCATCAATCGACTGAAATTTTACATTTTCCATACCAATTTCCTGCCCCTGATAGATAAATGGAAGACCACGGAGCATGATATTCATTGTGGCAAGCAGTTTTTTGGAAGTGTTGGTGCATTCGCCCTCTGGGATATAGCGAGAAACGCCACGCGGTTCATCGTGATTTTCAATAATATTGGAGAGCATGCCGAAGTCTTCAATCTTTTTCTGACTGGCGAAGCAGCAGCTCCGGTAATCATTTGGTGTGATTACCGTCTGGTCATACCAGCCCTTCGCGCTGGCACCGAAGATAGTCTCATTGAAATCAAACATCGTTGAGAAGTAGCCGTTGTCACCGATGAAATCCGGAAGCTCTTCCGGTTTTTCATTGAAGATTTCGCCGACAGTAAATGCACCATGCGGAAGGAAGGTGCGGTCACGCATTTCTCCTAAAAATTCACCCACACCGACTGCGTGTTTCAGCATTTCGTCCGGACTGCACATTCCATCTTTGCGGTCTGCCGGATAATTCTGCCACGGAAGCGGTTTTTTGATATTAATGATCGCATCGATGCGGAAGCCGGCAAGTCCTTTATCAAGCCACCAGTTGATCATTTTATAAATTTCCTCGCGCAGCTTTGGATTTTCCCAGTTCAGGTCTGGCTGCTTTTTATGGAACATGTGCAGGTAATATTTCCCAGGCTGGCTAGGGAGTGGCTCCCACACACTGCCACCAAAGTAGGAACGCCAGTTACAGGGCAGTTTCCCATTAGGGCAGTCTTCAATGTAAAAATATTTTCCATATTCTCCGTCCGGATCTTCGCAGGCTTTTTTGAACCATTCATGCTCATCCGAACAGTGATTGACGACGAGATCCATCAAAATGTGCATATCACGTTTCTTTGCTTCGGCAATCAATAGATCCATGTCATCCATTGTACCGAAACGTGGATCGATATTGTAATAATCAGAAATGTCATAGCCTTGATCTGCAAGTGGAGAGCAGTAAATTGGAGAGAGCCAGATAATATCTATACCGAGGTCTTTGAGATAATCGAGCTTGCTGATAATGCCTGGAAGATCGCCGATGCCGTCTCCGTTGGAGTCACAGAAGCTTTTCGGGTAGATCTGATAGGCGGTTTTTTTGTGCCACCATTTTTTTTGCATAGTAAAAATCCTTTCGTTGTAAAGTGTGTGTATCAGTGGAAAGAGAAGCCGTTCCTGGCGTCCTTCATTGATTAATAGTGGTTTCAATAAAAATTATTTTCTTTTCGATTTTTAGAAACAATCTCATTATACTCCCTTAAGTAAGAAAATGCATCCTCAATCATGTGCCGAAGTGGCATGGCATAGTGAATTTTTGACTGATTTTTCAAACCCCAGATGACAATAGAGTCCTGTTTTATTTTATGTGAAGGATAAAGTATATACCCGCGATATTTTCAAACGCGATTAGAGGAGTATGAGTGCCTGGACCGGGGGGGCAGGCATAATTAGGAGGATGATTCGTATAAGCGGATGAATATATATTTACATAATGCGGAAGATATAGTATAATATATTTCACCAAAAGGTTTTACTTTTGTTATAGAGCATCGGTTTTTAAGGTGAGATGTGTCAAGATATATGAAGAGTAAAAATTTATTAAATAAGTGGAACTTGGCAATGGAATAGCTGTGAAGATTGCTTTTAAAAATGGGTTATGATAGAGTGAAAATGTACAGTTATTTATTCGATTGAAAAGAGTAGGCAATAGAAAGAGAAATGTGAAGGATAAAATCTATCCCCGCGATATTTTCAAACGCGATTAGAGGAGTATGAGTGCCTGGATCGGATGGTTCAGGCATAATATAAAAAGTGGAAATTCGTATAAACGGATGAATAAAAAGCTTTACGGAGGCAGAGTAGTTGGATTTATTTGAAATGGCAGGAGCACAATTTCAGAGTTGGAGCATGAGGCAGATAGCAATATTTGTAGTCTTGTTAGTAGTGCTTGCAATTGGCTTAACATATAGTGTCAGACAGAAGAGATTACATGGATCGCAGGCGGTAGCAGCATGGATTTTGGCTTTATTTCTTGGCATTATCTTGGGAGCAACAACATTTACGAGAACACCGATGCAGGGACGTATCGTCAAATTAATCCCATTCTGGTCGTGGTATACCGGAATTGTTCTGGATGATAAGTTACTACTGGAGCAGAATGTTTTGAACTGCTTGATGCTTGCGCCGATTGGATTTTTATTACCATGGATCACAGAACGGAAAGTGAAATTACGATATGCTTTCCTGTCGGGTGTTGCTGTGGCTGTAGTGATTGAAGGATGCCAGCTTATATTCAAGCTTGGCTGGTTTGAATGGGATGACATGATCCATAATGGGATCAGTTGTTTGCTTGGCAGTGTAGTTGGAAATTATGCTGTCAGACGCGTTTAGAGATAATTAATATAGATAGAACAGCTGGCTGATTAGTTATGAAGAATTATGCAACTGATTTTATAGAAACGGAAGGGAAGACGTTATGAAGACGGTAAGCGATAGAATTTTTGAATTATTAAAAGAACGGAAGATGAGCCAGAAAGAATTTTCAAAGAAGACAGGGATTGCAGAGAGTACGATCAGCGACTGGAAGAAGAAGAGAACGAATCCGGTATCGGATAAGATTTTAATTATATGTGAAGTTTTGAATGTAACGCCTTATGATCTCCTGTCCGGAGCTGAACATATGGGAAGCAGAAGCAGAAGTGCAGATACTTACGTAATCAGTAAAGGAACGGAGATCGGTACACTTGTTGAGATATACCAGAAGCTGGAACCGGATATGCAGAAGAGAGCTATGGGATATCTGGAGGCATTGAAGGATTTGGAGAAGTAGAGAAAGTGTTGAAAAGTTGCAGGAAACATAATTAAATTGGACAACAATACAGAGGTATGATAATATTTATTGTATCTTAATGAGGATATTGAATGAGATTAGTAATTGATAAGAAAGAATTAGAATTATTACTTGAACAAAAGAAAGAATACATTGGGAATCAAGTTACTATTGATACAGTAATAGCAGGTGTTTCATTTTTATTGTCAGTAATGACAGCGCAATATCAGAAGATTTTTGGAATATCAGGAGAAATAATAAAAGTATTTTTTTGTACAATTGGTATTTTATATGCAGTAAAAATCATATGGGATTTCTATAAATATAGAAGGAATAAATATACTCATAAAGTTTTAATGAAAGAGATAGAGGATTTAGATATGATTCAACATAATCATTCATTGGTAATTATTAAAGAGTCATTTAATGATAATATGAAGAGATTTTTACTTTATTATGATGAAAAATGGGATTGCAAATTGTTTTTGAATTATAAAACGCAGGAACGTGGAGATGAAGCTGCGATTATTGCAAATGTAGTGAAAGAGTTGAAGCTTAATCAGAAAGAAGTAAAATGTCGATACATTACTTCAAAGTTGCAGGAAAAATATTCAGTAAGTCATCGTGAAAATAGAATTTATAATCATCGTTTATATGAGCTTCAGGTTAATAGATTTTCAGAACAGGAAATGGAAAAGGATTTTGTTGTAAATGGAAAGCATTATTATTGGATGAGTATAGAAGAAATGGAAAAAGATGATAACATTAGGAACAAAAATCTGGAAGTGGTAGATTTTGTAAAAGAATATATGGGATAAAGTTTTCCGCTTGTGTATTTCGCAGAGTTTTTGAAGATACACAGGCGGTTTTGTTACTTATATGGTAGCAGGAGGTTGCTATGTCGGAAATGAAGATGAATTATATTTTTATAGAAAAAGAAACGCAGGATTCGATATCTATGTGTGAGCAGATCGCTGAGCTGCTGGGTGTGGAGGACAGCAAGATGAAGTCAGGCAACTTGCCAATGTCAGGTTTCATTTGCTTGCAGGATGTGGAAGTGTTTTATGAGATCTCCGGCAAGAGTGGTGCGGATCAATATTTCCTGGAATTAAGTACAAAAGCCAGAGTGAACAGAGCTGTGATCGCACTGCAGACATTAGATGATACCATTTATCAATCGCCGAAGCAGAAGTATTACACGGCAATTCGTGTGTATGATGGGATTTCGGAAAGCTATTGTAAGCGGCTCTATCCTAAATATGCAGAGTTTGAGCGGCTGCTTCGCGCGTTGGTATCTCTGATCGTGACGAAGGCGTATGGAAGTGCATGGCGGGAAGAGACCGTGCCGGAAGAGATGATGGCAGATCTTAAGAAGAATGCAAGAGGCAATCTGCCGATCAGTGAGACTCTGGAGCAGATGGATTTATCCACGGTGGAAGAATATTTATTTGCAGAAAGAGAAGTTGTGTATGAGGAGGTTGTCGCAGGCAGCGGTGAAAATGCAAATGGGACGGCTGGTAAAACAGCAGATTTTGAACAATTATCAAAAGAAGAATTATGCCGGTTGCTGGAAGAACTTCGACCGACAAGCCTGTGGGAGCGGCACTTTGAATCACTTGGAAGTCAGAAAAAGTGGAAAGAGAAAATTGTTGGCGTACATCCGGTGCGCAACAAAGTGGCACATCAGAAACGGATCAGCGGCGCGGAATATAAGCAGACAACCAGAAAACTACAAAACCTGAACCGGGATCTGAAGCATGCGATTGGAGAGATCCAGAAGCAGAACTTCACAGATGTGAGCCGGGCAGATATGCTGGGAAGTTTTGTTGATGTATTGGAAAATATTCAGCTTATGACAGATGCTACAAAGGCAGCGGTGTCTGCAATATCAGCAGTACCGACAGCTGTGGAAAATGTTGCCAGATTGAATGCAATTTCACCGGTTACAAAAAGTACGCAGATGATAGCGGAAGTATTATCTGATATGCGGCGTAGCCAGCAGAAAGTAATGGCAGCAGTCAGACCGGCGGCTATAGCTGCGAGCATGCAAAAAGATGTGGTATCGGAAGTTGCGAAAAGTCTTCGTATACCACAGACAATGCGTGACAGTATCGCAACTGCGGCGAAGATGTCACGGCTTATGAACATTTCAGGAATTGTAAATCTGGAAGATAAGGGTGATAAAACTGAGGATAATGACTTAGAAAACAATAGGGACTAGTAAATTCCGGCAATTTACGCTATAATAGATAGGATTATAGGCAAAACTAAGGAATTAATAAAAAGAGATAATAATCAAGTCCGGATCTGCCGGACGCCAAATATAATATACCAAAGTAGAAAGGATTTTAGAACGATGGGTAAGTATTTTGGAACTGATGGTTTCCGTGGGGAAGCTAATAGGAACCTGACAGCAGATCACGCATACAAGATTGGGCGTTTCCTCGGCTGGTATTATGGAGAACTGAAAAGACAGAATGGAGATGACACTCCGGCTAGAATTGTAATTGGTAAGGATACAAGACGTTCCAGCTATATGTTTGAATATACACTGGTCGGTGGACTGGTAGCATCCGGTGCAGATGCATACCTGCTTCATGTTACAACAACACCGTCTGTAGCTTATGTAGCAAGAGTAGATGAGTTTGATTGTGGTATTATGATTTCCGCAAGTCATAATCCATATTATGACAATGGAATTAAGCTGATTAATGGTAATGGTGAGAAGATGGATGAAGGAACAATCAGCCTGATCGAAGCATATCTGGACGGAGAAGTAGAATTATTTGGAGAGAAATATTCAGAAGTTCCGTATGCACACAAAGAGAAGATTGGTCGTACTGTAGATTATGTATCAGGAAGGAACCGTTATGTCGGATATCTGATTTCTCTTGGAATGTATTCGTTCAAGGGTGTCAAAGTTGCATTAGACTGTGCGAATGGAAGTTCATGGAATATTGCCAAATCTGTATTTGACGCACTGGGAGCAAAGACTTACGTGATCAATGCGGATCCGAATGGAACAAATATCAATAACAATGCAGGGTCTACACACATTGAAGGACTGCAGAAGTACGTGGTAGAAGAAGGCATGGATGTTGGATTCGCTTATGACGGAGATGCTGACCGCTGTCTCTGTGTGGATGAAAAAGGGCAGGTCGTAGACGGAGATGCGATTCTTTACGTATATGGAAGATATATGAAAGAGCGCGGAAAACTGGTGACAAATACAGTTGTTACAACAGTTATGTCTAACTTTGGACTTTACAAAGCATTTGATGAGCAGGGTATCGGTTATGCGAAGACTGCTGTCGGAGATAAATATGTATATGAATATATGCAGAAGAATGGCTGCCGAATTGGTGGAGAGCAGTCCGGTCACATTATTTTCTCAAAATATGCATCAACAGGTGATGGTATTTTAACCAGTCTGAAAATGATGGAAGTTATGATGGCAAGAAAGAAGACAATGAGCCAGCTGACAGAAGATTTACACATTTATCCACAGGTGCTTGTGAATGTGCGTGTACAGGATAAAGCTGTTGCACAGGCAGATCCGGATGTGCAGGCAGCAGTGCAGAAAGTTGCAGATGAGCTGGGTGATACAGGAAGAATCCTTGTCCGTGAATCTGGTACAGAGCCACTGATACGTGTAATGGTAGAGGCTGAGACACATGACATCTGCCAGAAATATGTGGATGATGTAGTGAATGTGATTAATGAAAAAGAGAAGACAAGATAGTCTGGCTCTCAGGATCAGAAAATGTAGATAGATGATAAGGTCGTATGATCTGACAGGAAAGATAGGAGTATTAAGAAATATGTGTGGAATTGTAGGATATGTAGGAAATAATCAGGCAGCACCGATTTTGTTGGATGGACTGTCCAAGCTGGAATACCGTGGTTATGATTCGGCCGGAATTGCTGTCCGTGGTGCAAATGGCGATGCTGAGATTGTTAAGGCAAAAGGACGTCTGAAAATTCTGGCTGAGAAGACAGATAATGGTGCCGCTGTCCCGGGAACATGTGGAATCGGCCATACAAGATGGGCAACACATGGGGAGCCGTCTGAGAACAATGCACATCCGCATAAGAGTGATGATGGCAATGTAGTTGCTGTTCACAACGGTATCATTGAAAATTATCAGGAATTAAAGGAAAAACTGTTAAGAAAAGGATATACATTCTATTCCAATACAGATACAGAAGTAGCGGTAAAACTGATCGATTACTACTATAAGAAATATGAAGGAACACCGGTTGATGCGATGAATCACGCAATCGTCCGCATCCGAGGTTCTTATGCGCTGGCAGTTTTGTTTAAAGATTATCCGGAAGAGATTTATGTGGCTAGAAAAGATAGTCCGATGGTTCTCGGAGTTGCTGACGGAGCATCATATATCGGATCTGATGTACCGGCTATTTTGAAATATACAAGAAATGTATATTATATTGGCAACCTGGAGATGGCGCGTGTAAAGAAAGGGGAGATCACTTTCTACAATCTGGACGGAGAAGAGATTGAGATTGAACCAAAGGAAATTGAATGGGACGCAGAAGCCGCTGAAAAAGGCGGTTATGAACATTTCATGATCAAAGAGATTCATGAACAGCCAAAAGTTGTAGGAGATACCATTAACTCTGTTCTTACGACAGATAGCAAGATTGATTTGTCAGAGGTTGGTCTGTCAGAAGAAGAGATCAAAGATATTCGTCAGATTCACATTGTAGCATGTGGTTCTGCATATCATGTTGGAGTTGCAACACAGTATGTGATGGAAGATCTGGCAAGAATCCCGGTGCGTGTAGAGTTGGCATCCGAATTCCGTTATCGTAATCCGTTACTGGATGAGAAGGACCTGGTTGTACTGATCAGCCAGTCCGGTGAGACAGCAGATACGCTGGCTGCACTTCGTGAGTCCAAAGCAAGAGGCGTGCGCACACTTGCAATTGTAAATGTAGTAGGTTCTTCCATTGCAAGAGAAGCAGATAATGTATTCTACACACTGGCTGGACCGGAGATTTCCGTTGCAACAACAAAAGCATACAGCACACAGTTAATTGCAGGTTATGCACTGGCAATCCAGTTTGCCAAAGTAAGAGGCGAGATTGACGAAGCGCGTTATAGCGGTCTGATCAAGGAAATGCAAACCTTGCCGGAGAAGATTGAGAAGATTATTGAAGACAAAGAGAGAATCCAGTGGTTTGCATCCAAACAGGCAAATGCAAGAGACGTATTTTTTGTAGGTCGTGGTATTGACTATGCAATCTGCCTGGAAGGAAGTCTGAAGATGAAGGAGATCAGTTATATTCATTCTGAGGCATACGCTGCAGGTGAATTGAAGCATGGAACGATTTCTCTGATCGAAGACGGCATTCTTGTTGTCGGTGTTCTGACACAGCCGGATCTCTATGAGAAGACAGTTTCTAACATGGTTGAGTGCAAGAGTCGTGGCGCTTACCTTATGGGACTTACAAACTTTGGACAGTATAATATTGAAGATACAGTAGACTTTACGGTATATATTCCAAAGACAGATCCGTTATTTGCAACATCACTGGCAGTCATCCCGTTACAGCTCCTTGGTTATTATGTCAGCGTTGCAAGAGGTCTGGATGTAGACAAGCCGAGAAACCTTGCGAAGAGTGTTACAGTAGAGTAATCTTCCTACAAAAGGCGGTCGTTTAGAAAATATTAAAAGAATATTAATAAAAAAGGGTGCTCAATATTGTGATGAAAATGCTATAATATTATCGCAATATTGAGCAATATAGCATCTGAAGGAAACTACCGATGGCGGGCTTGAGAGATGCTGGAACAAGGAGAGGTACAAATGAAAACGACATTAGTTATTATGGCTGCCGGAATCGGATCCCGTTTTGGCGGCGGAATCAAACAGCTGGCACCGGTCGGACTGCATGGGGAGATCATCATGGATTATTCCATTCATGATGCAATCGAAGCAGGATTTAATAAGATTGTCTTTATTATACGTAAGGACATTAAGGAAGCATTTAAGGAAGCAATCGGAGATCGTATTGAGAAGATCTGTGCGGATCTGGATGTAGAGATTGCATATGCATACCAGGAACTGGATGCACTTCCGGAAGGAATCGAACTTCCGGCCGGACGTACGAAACCGTGGGGAACCGGACAGGCAGTTCTTGCGTGCAAAGATGTTTTAAAAGAGCCATTTGCAGTTATCAACGCAGATGATTACTATGGAAAGGAAGCATTTACTAAGCTTCATGATTTCCTCGTAGATTACACACCGGAGAAGGCGAATGCATTCTGCATGGCAGGTTTTATCCTGAAGAACACATTAAGTGAGAATGGATCTGTTACCAGAGGTGTGTGTGAACTGAATGAGAAAGGCTATCTGACAGCAGTTCATGAGACACATAACATTGTGAAGACAGCAGACGGTGCAGCAGCCGATACAGAAGACGGACTAAGGGCCATCGATCCGGAATCTTATGTATCTATGAATATGTGGGGACTGACACCGGAATTTGTCGACATACTGGAAGGTGGATTCAAAGAGTTTTTTGAGACAATGGAAGGTAAAGACATCCTGAAAGCAGAATATCTTTTGCCGATTTATATTGATGAACTATTACAGGCTGACAAAGTATCTGTAAAAGTGCTTGACTCTCATGACAAATGGTTCGGCGTAACATACAAAGAAGACAAAGACTATGTTGTAAAGTCTTTTGCCAAACTGATCGAAGACGGCGTATACGCTGAGAAACTGTTTGAGGACTTGAAGTAAGAATTATCAGAAATAAGAAAGACTGTTATAGCATGTGTGCATGCTATAACAGTCTTTCTTGATTTTATGAAGTTATTGTAATGTTGGAGCGTTTTATGAGAAAATACAATTACATCAACGGTATAATAATATAGAAACGAAAAAATTGTAAAGTTGCAAACCATCGCAAACCCGTGTAAAATGGGCATTTTCAAAGACGCTCGACAAGAAAATACAAAAAAGTTGAAAAAAATTAAAAAAAGGGGTTGCAATTTTTGGATTTGCTGATATAATAATATTTGTTCGCTGATGAAATACAAAAGATAAACAACGAACACAACAGAGAACTACGTAATGCGGATTGGTGTAATGGCAGCACAGCAGACTCTGACTCTGTTAGTAGAGGTTCGAGTCCTCTATCCGTAGTTCCTTGGCAGGGGCGCCGAGTGTTTTGAATGTTTGAAACATTCGGTTGACATGCCGGAGTGTGGCTCAGCTTGGTAGAGCGCTACGTTCGGGACGTAGAGGTCGCGTGTTCGAATCACGTCACTCCGATTTTACCCCCATTTTATGGGGGTTTTTCATTTTTTAGGTGTTGAAAAAGTTGGTTGGCTTTGGTTGGGATTATCCAGTGTGTGCCAGATTCTTAAATTTGGCATTTCGCTCTTGGATAATCTTTTTCTTTTCGGCAAGGTTTGAAGTGTCATAGGTATAATACTTCTCGTTGACCTCGGTAGTATGTCCTAACATACTTGCGACCACTGATTTTGGTGTGCCTTTAGCTTGTAAGTCGGAACTGGTTGTTTTCCGTAGCTTAGTGATACCACCACCGTTTAATTTGTTTTCCCGGCATAACCGTGTCATGCAGTCAGTTATGTTTCTTGCATGGGTATAACTTCCATTGCCATCCGTGAAAATCCATTCACATAAAATTCCATGTTCTTCTTGTACTCGCTTGATGCGTGCCAATAAGTGATTAATCTGTCCGTCAACCGGATAGGCTCTTGATTTCTTGGTTTTAGTCTTACCAACAGAAAATTCATTTTTTAACCGATTGTGTTTTGCAGATTTATTGATACTGATGCAGATATCATTGATATCAGACCATTTCAAGGTTGATAGCTCACTAACCCTCATACCCGTGTACATTGCTAATTCTATGGCATAAGGCGGCATATATAAAGGGTTCTCCCTATAATATCCATGCAAGGCTTTTAAGATAATAGCAAGTTCAGTATCGGTATAGTATTTATCGCAGTCAGATACTTCAATTTCTCCACAATGTTTTGTAAAGTCCTTAGGCTCAAGAAATTCCACTGGATTATCTGTGATAATTTTTTCAATTCTTGCGTATCTAATCACGTTTTTTATATAGCTGAAAAACTTACGTGTGGTTTCTTTGCACAATTCAAGTCGCTTGATGGTTTCCAACATAAAAACTTTTATTGTGTTCTCATTAATCTGATTAATAGGCATCTCAGCAAAGTCTGTACCAACAAAGAAACGTTTGCAGTCAGTATTAAACTTATAGATTGAGTTATCGTCTAATTCTAAATCCTTAATACTTCGCCACATGTAATAGACTTCTAGGAAAGTAGGGCAAGTCTTTTCCTGCTTTTTTCGGGATTCCTCAATGACATAATACTCTATGATTTTACTATTCAATTTTTCCTCGTTGACACTCTCAATCTGCTTTCCCTTTGGCGGTTCAACCCCCTCTTTTGGTAAATAGCTGTACCACTTACCATTTTTTCCTTGCCAGTAGTTATACATTTTTTTGTGTAAATCAAGAACTTGTTTTTTATTCATATCAACCTGTTCTTGTATATCCGTTAGCGAAAGTATACCAGTTTTTAATTCTTGATACAATATCTTTATTGAATCTGCTCTCGACATAATGGCTTTCTCATATTGCAGGATTTCAAGGGCGTTCAGTTTAGCCAGTACAATCACGCCCCTTTTTAATTTTCAGATATGTAACACTGCTGTCTTTAAGGGGTGAGCCGTTTGTAATGATAGATTTTGTATCATACACCTGTCTGGTATATTCTTTCTGAAAGACGACATTCTCTTGTGTTAAATCCTGTAGAATATCATCTGTAAGCATTAACTTTTGTTCAATTGGCATTTTAAGGTTTTGAGATTTGAAAAATGCCTTTTTTTTGTGTTCCTTTAACTCTAGGTCTTTACCAAAATATTTGCTTAAATAACGTCCTCTGTTCTCCATGCTGTCTACATCAATGCGGTTTATTTTGATAAATCCATACGTCCATAAATCTTGTAGTTTTTCCTTTGCCACAAACGGAAAATCAAAGAAAATAACATGGTAGTGGATTGCTCCACGTTTCTGTTTCTCCCACGTTGCAATATATTTCAATGTCTGGACTTTGGTTTGATACAGATAGTAATTTAATCGTTGTATAAAATACTTAAATTCCTTGTTGGTTATAGTGATGTCTTGAATATTCTCTCGGAATGTCAGCGTTAAAAATTTGGTCTTGTTATCAAAATTGCAGTCAACAATACGGGCAATCTCCCAACGGGTTTGCTCATAGTGTTTTTGCTTGCGCTTTAAACTGTCATATTGCTTATGAGCCGACATTTCATCAAATACTTTACGTTTATGTGCTTGTGTATTACTTGTTTTTGAATCTGAATTTGAATGGCTGTAAATTGGAGTTTCATAGAAATACACTTCTTTCGTAGTAGGAGTTTCAATGATTTTCGTATTGTATACAAAACATTGTTTTGCTTTGCCCACGAAATTCACCTCGTATCCTATTTTGTATGTGCTTGTTTCTACTCCGATTTTTCGGAAGATGTTGTTTTATATATCAAGTAAAGATAGAACGATATCTGTTTCCTTAAATGGTGCAGATAGTCAGCACCTTATGACGTTGTCCGGCACTGACTATCTGCCCCCTTTAGGGAACTATTTTGTTCCGGCTTTTCTGATATTGGCAGCTTCTGCTTTGACGGATAAGCGTCCATTATAAAGACTCGCCCATGTATGTAGTCCCTCAAATGAAACGGTCACTTGTCCTCTTTGCTCCAATTCTTCATTAGACACAAGCTGATTGGCATTTTTAACGCCAACTTTGATTTTCTCAAATTTCAGCTTTGGAAAAAGAACAGTGTAGTAGAAGCCTAGTTTCTCTTTGGTGTTGTAGTCAATCCATTCAGATACTTCGACTAATTGAAATTGTTCCTCCAGTTTGTCCGGGTTTAAAATGAAATCAGTTCCTCTAATCAATAAATATGACCTCCTTAAAATATTTGATTATCTGATATTCAGATATTTATTATAATACAGCACAGAACAAGCGATGTCAAGAGAAATATCTTAATATCCGATAAAAAGATTGACAGAGTGAAAACATTGAAATATAATGAGCATAAACAAGGAGGATTGCGATGAATAAAATAAAAGAATTGAGAAAAGAAAATAACATCACAGTTGCGGAATTGGCAAAAGAGTTGGGAATTTCACAAAGTATGCTGACTAACTATGAAAATGGGAATGGAACTCCAAGGGATGATTCTATATGGGATAGGTTATCACAACTGTTTGGCGTAAGCAAAAGTCATGTTATGGGATTGACTACAGATATTGATGTGGTTCACAGAAAGAAAAAATTTAAAGCGGTTGTGGATATGTCAGAACCCATATCAATACAAGTGGAAAATCAAACAGACATTGATATCTTGACTAAGTTGGACCTACTGGATGATGAAGATACAAACAAGGTATTAGACTTTATTAACAATCTTCTTACTATAAAGAAATATGAGGGAATTGAAGATAGTCCAATCGAATATGTGACGAAATAGCAGAAGTAATCTAAGGCGTCCACTTGCCCAGCCGACCCGCCGCCCTGTTAGGAACCGTCGCTCTGGGCATCCTTCGGAACGTTGGTTTTTGAAAGAACACGAACAAGAAAGAACTAGATGTGGAAAGTATACAGAGAATAGCAGACAGCACGATTGCGAAAGTGTTGTCTGTTATTCTTTTTCTTAGTCATATTCAAAAACAACGGTTTTAAAGGGTTTCTCTCCATAACGAATCAGCCATGCAGAATAATAGAGATTGATTTCAAGGGTAGTAGGAGTGCCGTTAATCGTGTTGTGTTCTGTTTCGATTTTACGAATAGTCTCATCAATTCCCCAATATTTGTAAACAATAACAGTTAGCTCCGTGTCTCGTGTGCCTTGATTACTGAATGACATGCTGTTACGGACATGGTAATCGGGCAGACTGATGTAATAGCAGATTCCGGCAATTAGACAGAACAATAAAAATGTAGTTATGACTTTTATTTTCATGTGTATGCACCTCTCTTTCTTAAATCCCTAAGGGGATAACTATATAGTACCTCGCTGTATAGTGAATTACTACATAAAGATTTATTAAATATACTTTGTGTAGGGGTGATGCATATGAATTATGGACATTTAGAGTTAAGGATAGAAGAACTGTTGAAAGAACGGGATATCAGTAAGAATACCATTTGCAAAGAGTTGGATATTCCGAGGTCAAATTTTAACAGATATTGCAGAAATGAATTTCAAAGGCTGGATGCAAATTTGATTTGTAAGTTATGTGATTATTTTGATTGTGAAGTTGGCGAATTGATTTGTTATGTAAAAGAATAACGAGCTGTTGCTGTTATTGGCATGGAATGGATAAAAGGGTATGCGGAGGTGTGAAAGTCTCTCATACCTTTTTACTTGTGTATTTTATAAAATCGAATTATACTGTGAGTAGTGAAAGTTAAGCAAATAGAATTTGTAAATCTGGACAAATCCGATTTATTATATGAAAGGAAATTATATTATGAAAATTGATGTATGTTCAAAGAAAGAACAGGATTATATTATTGAAAGACTGGTGGAATATAATCTATCTCAGGTTGAGGCTAAACAGAAAGAAAATTTCATAGATTTAAGCAAGAAAATCGGTAAGGATGATAAGATTGTTGCTGGTATTGTAGCAAGGATGTATTGTTGGAATGTAGTTTATGTTGATACATTGTGGGTCGATTCTAGTTATAGAGGGAAAAAACTTGGTAGCTTACTTTTAGAAGAAGTTGAAAATGATGCTAAATCAAAAGGTGCTAAACTTATTCATCTTGATACATTTGATTTTCAAGCCAAAGAATTTTATGAGAAGCAAGGGTATATTGTATTTGGTATATTAGAAAATTGTCCAGAAAAGCATTATAGATATTATTTGAAAAAAGTCTTATAGTTCTTAAATCAAACTTTTGGTCAATATATAAAACTCGACAACTTCCAGTTTGTCAAAATTAAGTACATAATCTTGCTTGGCACAATGGCGGAAATTAGCCACAGGGAACACCTATGGCTAGTGTTTTTTAGCTAATCTATTGAATTTAATAAACTTTTAGAACAAACGGATATACAAGTTTTCCTTTCTGACCGTTTAGGTCGCTTGTTTATATTTGTCATTGGTTGGCTTTTGGTTGGGATTCTTAAATACCCCTTACAAAGCCCGTAAATACGTTGTTCGTTGACCGTAGAGGTCGCAGGTTCAAATCCTGTCACTCCGATTAAGATGAATCTCAAAGCTTATTGCTTTGAGATTTTTTTTGCTATGGCATCCGGAGAAAGTTGCCGGTGGCAAGTTCTGTAGCTTATGGTGATGGGAAAAATGCGTCATACTTGCATGATTTATAATTGCAATTTCTTGACATCTGTTGGTGGGGCGAGTATCATTAACTGTGTTAAGACTGTAACTATCCAGTATAGTTACAGTAGATGAATTAACGAGTAAAAGAGTGATGACAAGGGGAGCTTATGTATAGGCTGAGAGGAAGTTTAGAAACTTCGACCCGGAACCTGATATGGATAATGCCATCGTAGGGATGTATTAGATATTACAGAACCCTCCTTCGTCTTCAGTCGAAGATACAGGAGGATTTTTTTGTGTTTCAAATGTTAGTAAACAGTGAAGGTGGTCTGACGACTGCCGGATATGTAACTTGTATTGTGGTGGGAGTTATTTTGTTCCTGCTTGGATCAATGTTTGCGCGGAAAGGTACGCAGAATGTGAATGACAATGGAAGTAAAGCAAAGAAAGGTATCGGCATAGCGGTGGGAACCAATCAGCTTGTATTTTGTGCAATGGCAATTGCGCTTGCAGTGGTGACTTCTTATTTGAAAATCTTTTCTCTGCCATGGGGCGGAAGTGTCACGTTGTGCAGTATGTTATTTATTGTACTGGTTGCAAACTGGTACGGTGTACAGACGGGTATTTTAGTAGGTTTAACTTATGGAATCTTACAGTTTATCCAGGAGCCATATGTACTTTCTTTCTTCCAGGTATGCTGTGATTATATTCTTGCTTTTGCAGCACTTGGAGTTGCCGGCTTTTTTGCGAAGAGTTCCAATGGACTGCTCAAAGGATATATTGCCGCAGTTCTTGCAAGAGGAGCATTTCATGCGTTGGGTGGCTATCTATATTGGATGAGTTATATGCCGGAAAATTTTCCACAGGCATTGAAGAGTGTATATCCGATTGTGTATAACTATAGTTATCTGCTTGCAGAAGGTGTACTGACTGTGCTCGTTATTTCTATCCCGGCAGTAAAGAAAGCACTTGCGCAGATTAAGCGGATTGCGACGGCGTAGTAAGCTTAACGGCAGGTAAAAGCAAGTTGGAGCTTACGAAGGAAGGCTAAGAATAAGCTTAAAAAGAAGAAAAACAACAGGAGGATAACAGTCATGAAATTATTTCAGCAGAAATCAGTGATCGAGAAATATGATGATGTGAAAAGCTTCGTGGAAGCATACAACATCGGAGCGGATGATTTCATTCTCGCGACAAAACGGATTTACGAGACCTGTTTTGCACCGCTGAATCTGAAAGCACATGTAGAATACAAGAGCAAATATGGCAGCGGTGAGCCGACAGATGTAATGATCGATGCACTGCTTGAGGATTTCCGTCAGGGAGATTATAAGAGAATCATTGCTATCGGCGGTGGAGCTGTCATTGATATGGCGAAGATTCTTGTACTGGACGGGAAAGCGAAAGCAGAGAGCTATTATCGGAAAGAAGTACCGCTTCGCAAAGTGCGCACACTTCTTGCAGTGCCGACAACCTGTGGCGCAGGATCGGAAGTGTCCAATGTCTCCATTACAGAGATTACTTCGATCCACAGCAAATTAGGACTCGCCGTAGACGAGATTTATGCAGATGAGGCAGTGCTGATCCCGGAACTTTTGCGTGAGCTTCCATATGAGTTCTTCGCAACCAGCGCGATCGATGCATTTATCCATGCGATTGAATCTTTTGTATCACCAAAAGCGAACCTCTACACGGAGATGTTCAGCGAGAAAGCAATGGAGATGATCGTGCATGGATTCCGTGAGATTATCGCTCATGGAAAAGAATACCGGATGGAGCTGCTGGAAGATTTTCTTGTGGCAAGTAATCTGGCAGGTGTTGCATTTGGCAATGCCGGAACTGGAATGGTGCATGCCATGTCCTATCCGCTGAGCGGAATGTATCATGTCGCACACGGAGAGGCAAATTATCAGTTCCTGACTGCCGTATTTGCTGCTTATCAGAAAATGAATCCGACCGGCAAAATCATTCGTCTGAATGCATTTCTTGCAAAAATGATGGAATGTGATGAAGCGGTTGTCTATGAAAAACTGCAGGAATTATTAGACCAGATTATCAGTCGTAAAAAATTAAGAGAATATGGCATGAAGGAAGAAGAAATCCATTCATTTGCCGTAAGTGTAGACGCAAGTCAGCAGAGACTTTTAAATCAGAGCTATGTGAAGCCTACCATTGAGCAGATGGAGGCAGTTTACAGAGAACTGTACTAGATAATATACGAAAGTATAGAATAGTATATTCAAACATCAGGAGGAGAATTATGCTTGGAGAAATGTTAAATAAAGTCAGAGAGACAACCCCTCTGGTTCACAATATCACAAATTATGTAACCGTAAATGATGTGGCAAATGTATTGCTGGCATGTGGCGGAAGTCCGATCATGTCTGACGAGCCGCAGGATGTGGAAGATATTACTTCCATCTGTGGAGGATTGAATATCAATATCGGCACATTAAATATAAGAAGTATCGAAGGTATGAAGCTGGCTGGAAAGAAAGCGGCAGAACTTGGACATGCAATTCTGCTGGATCCGGTAGGAGCGGGAGCAAGTGCACTGCGCACGAACACAGCCGTTTCTCTGATGGAAGAAATTCCGTTTTCCGTGATCCGTGGAAATATTTCCGAGATCAAGACCCTGGCATCCGGCAGTGGTACAACAAAAGGCGTAGATGCTGATGTTGCAGATGCAGTGACAGAAGAGAATCTGGATGAAGCAGTTGCATTTGCAAAGGCATTTGCAGAGAAAGCAAACTGTGTTGTTGCGATTACAGGGGCGATTGATCTGGTGAGTGATGAAAAATCCTGCTATGTGATTCGTAATGGACGCCCGGAAATGGGTAAGATTACAGGAACTGGCTGCCAGTTATCCGGAATGATGACTGCATATATTACCGCAAATCCGGAGCATATGCTGGAGGCGGCAGCGGCAGCAGTATGTGTGATGGGACTTGCCGGTGAGATCGGATTTTCACGGATGCAGGACGGAGACGGCAATTCTACATACAGAAACCGTATTATCGATGCGATTTACAATATGGACGCAAAAACACTGGAAGAAGGTGCAAAATATGAACTGCGATAAGAAAGATTTACTTTTATATGCGGTGACAGACCGTCACTGGCTTGGAGAAGAAACATTATATGAACAGGTGGAGAAAGCGCTGAAAGGTGGAGCTACATTTATCCAGCTGCGTGAAAAAGAACTGGATACAGCGCATTTCTTAGAAGAGGCGAAGGAAATCCAGAAACTTTGCAGAGAATATAAAGTGCCGTTTGTGATCAATGATAATGTAGAGATTGCAGCAGAAATTGAGGCAGACGGTGTGCATGTCGGACAGAGTGATATGGAAGCCGGAGATGTGCGTGCAAAACTTGGAGCGGATAAGATCATCGGTGTTTCTGCGCAGACGGTTGAGCAGGCACTCCGTGCGCAGGAACATGGCGCAGATTACCTTGGCGTTGGTGCGGTATTTCCGACAGGTTCCAAGGCAGATGCGGTAGAAGTGGATCATGATGTGCTGAAAGCAATCTGTGAAGCAGTGGATATTCCGGTTATTGCCATTGGTGGAATTACAAAAGACAATGTAAAAGACCTTGCCGGCAGCGGCATTTGCGGAATCGCAGTGATCAGTGCGATTTTCGGACAGAAAGATATTGAAGCTGCAACAAAAGAACTGCGCGAACGCACTCAGAATATGTTGAGAAATTAAGAGAAGTTATGCATAAAGAAGTTCGATATAAGAAGGTTTAATAGGAAATGAAATTAAAAAACAGAGAAATAGACGGTGTGATCTTCGATGTGGACGGTACTTTGCTGGATTCGATGGCGATCTGGGAGGATGCCGGAGCCAGATATCTGCGTAGTGCCGGGATTGAACCGGCGCCGGATCTTGGGAAGATATTATTTCCGATGAGCCTGGATGATGGCGTGGCTTATGTGAAGCGAGAATACCATCTGGAAGAGTCAAAAGCAGAATTAAGAGAAGCGGTATTAAAACAGGTAGAGATCTTTTATAAAGAAGAGGCACCGCTGAAAAAGGGTGTACGTAAGCTCCTTGAGAAGATGAAAGAGGCAAAGGTGCCGATGATCGTGGCGACTTCCAGCGATAAAGAGCAGATCGAAGCGGCGTTTGAACGACTGGAGATTGCCGGATACTTTAAGGAAATATGGACTTGCACGGATGCAGGAGCAGGAAAAGACAAACCGGATATTTATTTTCAATGTGCTGATAAGCTTGGAAGCACACCGGAGCATACATTGGTATTTGAGGACGCATTACATGCGGCAACAACCGCAAAACAGGCAGGCTTCCCGGTAGTCGGACTGTATGACCGCTTCAGCGAAGAAGGACAGGATGAGTTAAAAGAACTGGCGGATCTTTATGCGGGTGACCTTGTGGAGGCTACGGGGAAACTGCAATTTTAACTGCGCTCCTGTCTGTGGGAGAGCTGCAATTTTAACTGCGCTCCTGTCTGTGGGAAGAGGTTCAGGATAAATGCGATGGATAAGAAAAATAATTAGAATAGATTGGAAAAGGATAAGTAGATGAATACGAAGAAAAGAAAAACAACCCTCACAATTGCGGGAAGTGATTCCAGCGGCGGTGCGGGGATTCAGGCAGATATCAAGACGATGCAGGCAAATGGCGTTTATGCCATGAGTGCGATCACGGCGCTGACAGCACAGAATACGACAGGAGTATCCGGAATTTTTGAAGTGACACCGGAATTTTTAGGACAGCAGTTGGATGCGGTATTTACAGATATTTACCCGGATGCGGTTAAAATTGGTATGGTCGCTTCCGGTGAACTTGTAAAAATGATCGCTTTCAAACTTAAAGAATACAAAGCAGAACGGATCGTCGTTGATCCGGTGATGGTGTCCACAAGCGGTTCCAGACTGATCAGCGAAGAAGCGATCCAGATACTGAAGACGGAACTATTTCCGCTGGCAAGTGTGCTGACACCGAATATTCCTGAAGCAGAAGTCCTGTTTGGTGCATCTATTCATTCAGCAGAAGACATGGAGCGCGCAGCGCAGGCAATCAGCGAAGAATATCACTGCGCTGTGTTGTTAAAAGGCGGTCATCAGTTAAATGATGCCAATGATCTGTTGTATGCAGAAGGAAAGAACCGTTGGTTTTATGGGCGTAGAATTGATAATCCGAACACGCACGGAACAGGATGTACATTATCCAGTGCGATTGCATCAAATCTGGCAAAAGGATATGGACTTGAAGAAGCTGTGGAGCGTGCAAAAGAATATATTTCCGGAGCACTTGCTGCAATGCTGGATCTGGGAGCCGGCAGCGGACCGATGGATCATGGATTTGATATCGGTGGAAAATTCACCTCACAGAGTGATTTGTAGAGATATTGTGGGTGCACGAAGTACGGAATAATTAAGAAAGAACATTTCCTCATTATGTAAAAAGCCTCCGGCAGGATGAGCAATGATCCAACGTTTTATTGATAAAAATACATCTGGAACAAACGAGGAAAGGAATTGACTTCCCCACGAAGTTAGTCTATACTAACTAATAGAAACGATTAGTGAGAACTAACTAAAGATTGAAAAAAAGCAAATAAGTTAGGTGAAACATAAGAAAAGATAAGGAGAATGGATATGAGCAAAGTAGCAGTCGTATATTGGAGTGGAACAGGCAATACAGAGGCAATGGCAAATGCAGTTGCAGATGGAGCAAAGAAAGCAGGAGCAGAGGCAGAGCTTTTAGGATGCAGTGATTTCTCAGCAGCAAAGGTAGCGGAATATGATGCAATCGCATTTGGATGCCCTGCAATGGGAGCAGAAGTGTTGGAAGAAAGCGAATTTGAGCCTATGTTCGAAGCTTGCAAGGGCGCACTTGACGGAAAGAAAATCGCACTTTTCGGTTCATATGGCTGGGGAGATGGCGAATGGATGCGCAACTGGGAAGAAGACTGCAAAGCTGCAGGAGCAGAGCTTGCGTGTGATAGCGTAATGAGCAATGAGGGGCCTGGAGACGCGGAAGTAAAATCTTGCGAAGACCTCGGAGCAGCATTGGCATAAATAATACAAGCAGGACGGAGCTTTTTAACGAAAGCCCGTCCTAACTTATTATGGAGAAAAAATATCAATAAAGAACTTTTCTGTGGATTTTATGAAAATGAGGGATTATACTTGTGTGAACCCAAAGAAATGGGGAGAAAAAATAAGAGAAAACAAGGAGGAAGATACAAGATGGATTGTTTAAAATTTTTATCAAAATCTAATATGAAGAAAAGTGGACTTTTTGCGGCAGGTGTTTTGTTTGGCACAGCAGGAATTAAAGTACTTGCAAGTGATGATGCAAAAAAAGTATACACAGGATGTACAGCAGCAGTGCTTCGTGCAAAAGAATGTGTAATGAAGACAGCAGCAAAAGTACAGGAGAACGCAGAGGATATTTATGCTGAGGCTCAGCAGGTAAACGAAGATAGAGCCGCAAAGGCAGAAGCTGTAGCAGATGCAGAAGAGGTAGCTGAAGAAACAGCAGAAGAGACAGAAGAAGTTAAAGAGGAAGAAGCGTAAGATCATGAAGTTTTTAATCAAGCATGATATTAAAGGCAGAATCCGTGTGCAGATGTGCCAGACGAGAATGACATTTACACAGGCAGATATGCTGCAATATTATCTGGAAGACAGAGAGTATATCCATGCAGTGAAGATTCAGGTGCGAACACAGGGCGTGGTGATTCAATATGAAGAAAGTGCGAGAGCACAAGTGATCGATGACCTGCGTGCATTTGGATATGACAGAGTGACGGTTCCTGAGAGCTATCTGGAAAAATCAGGCAGAGAGTTAAATCAGGAGTACTGGGATAAGCTGGTCAACAAAGTTGTCCTGCATTTCGGTAATAAATTATTCATGCCGCTGCCAATCCGTACAGCGATTGCAACTGTGAAATCAGTAAAATATATCTGGCAGGGTGTTCGTACATTTGCAAAAGGTAAGATTGAAGTGCCGGTTCTCGATGGAACAGCAATTGCAATTTCCATGTTACGTGGAGATATAAATACAGCAAGTTCTGTCATGTTCCTGCTCGGCATTGGTGAAGTACTGGAAGAGTGGACGCATAAGAAGTCGGTAGATGATCTGGCAAGAAGCATGTCACTGAATATCAGTAAAGTATGGCTGGTAACAGATGGAAAAGAAGTTCTTGTCAATGCAACGAAGATCCAGCCGATGGACGAAGTTCGTGTGCATGTCGGCAATGTAATTCCGTTTGATGGTGTTGTGACAGCCGGAGAGGCGATGGTCAATCAGGCATCCCTGACAGGTGAATCTGTTCCGGTGAGAAAATGTGAAGACCGTTATGTTTATGCCGGTACAGTGGTAGAAGAAGGCGAACTGACTGTCCGTGTCAAAGAGACGAATGGTTCCAGCAAGTTTGAGAAGATTGTGACAATGATCGAAGAATCTGAGAAACTTAAATCTTCTCTGGAGAGCAAGGCAGAGCATCTTGCAGATCGTCTTGTGCCGTATACATTTGCGGGAACATTTGCGACCTATTTCCTCACAAGAAATGTGACGAAAGCATTGGCTGTTCTGATGGTTGACTTCTCATGTGCATTGAAACTTGCAATGCCGATTTCCGTATTGTCTGCAATCCGTGAAGCGAGTGAACACAGCATTACGGTCAAGGGTGGAAAATATCTGGAAGCCATGGCAGAAGCTGAGACGATCGTATTTGACAAGACAGGAACGTTGACAAAAGCACAGCCGACAGTTGCTGAGGTTGTTTCTTTTGATGGCAGAGAGCCAAAAGAATTACTGCGTATTGCCGCATGTCTGGAAGAACATTTCCCACATTCTATGGCAAAAGCAGTTGTGAAAGCTGCAAAAGAGCAGAATCTTGTACACGAAGAATTACATTCAAAAGTAGAATATATTGTTGCACATGGAATCTCTTCTAAGATTGAGGAAAAGAAGGTTGTGATCGGAAGTTACCATTTCGTATTTGAGGATGAGAACTGCAAAATTCCGGAAGGGATGCAGGAGAAGTTCGATACACTGCCGGATGAATATTCTCATTTGTATATGGCGATCGAGCAGGAGCTTGCGGCCGTTATCTGTATCGAAGATCCGATCCGTGAGGAAGCGAGAGAAGTGGTTGCAAGACTGAAAGAAGTCGGACTATCCAAGGTTGTTATGATGACAGGAGACAGTGACCGGACAGCGAAAGCGATTGCTGCAAGAGTTGGTGTTGACCGGTATTTCTCAGAAGTACTGCCGGAAGATAAGGCGAACTTTATCGAAGCTGAGAAGAAAGCCGGAAGAAAAGTCATCATGATTGGCGATGGAATCAATGATTCGCCGGCACTGTCAGCGGCAGATGTTGGCATTGCGATCAGTGACGGTGCTGAGATTGCAAGAGAGATCGCAGACGTGACGGTCGGAGCAGACAGCTTACATGAGATCGTGACACTGAAAGAATTAAGTGACCGGTTAATGAGCCGGATCCATGGCAATTACAGAAGTATTGTCGGAATTAATACAGGACTGATCCTGTTAGGCGTGATGGGCGTGATACCGCCGACAACATCCGCACTTTTACATAATTCTTCAACTTTATATATCAGTTTAAAGAGTATGAAAAATCTGTTGCCGGAATAGGCAGCAGATTTTTTTATGGCGACGAGGAAAATGCGATGCTTTAATAATTTCTTAATTTTCTATAAAAAGGAGCTTTTTATAGATTTTTTCGCTATAATAAAAAGATAAGGCTGAAAAGAAGGAGAATACTACATGTTACAAATCCAACATATATGCAAGGAATACCGGACAGCGAATCTCGTCCAGAAAGCACTGGATGATGTGAGCCTGAATCTCAGGGATAATGAATTTGTTGCAATTCTTGGACCGAGCGGTTCTGGTAAGACAACGCTTCTGAACATTATCGGCGGGCTGGACCGCTACGACAGTGGTGATCTGGTGATTAATGGAATATCGACGAAAAAATACAAGGACAGAGACTGGGATTCATATCGGAATCATACGATTGGATTTGTGTTTCAAAGTTATAATCTGATTCCACATCAGACGGTACTGTCAAATGTGGAACTTGCACTGACGATTTCAGGAATCGGTAAGGAAGAGCGGAGAAAACGTGCGATAGAAGCACTGGAGCAGGTAGGACTCGGAGAACAGTTACATAAGAAGCCGAACCAGATGTCCGGGGGACAGATGCAGCGTGTCGCGATCGCGAGAGCGCTTGTCAATGATCCGGATATTTTACTGGCAGATGAGCCGACCGGTGCGCTGGACAGCGAGACAAGCGTACAGGTTATGGATCTTCTGCGTGAAGTGGCAAAAGACCGCCTGGTTGTAATGGTTACGCACAATCCGGAGCTTGCGCAGGAGTACGCAACGAGGATCGTGAAGTTAAAAGATGGAAAGATCCGCTCGGATTCCGATCCATATATTCCGAAGCAGGATGAAGAGAAAGTTCCGGTTCATCAGAACATGGGCAAATCTTCTATGTCATTTTTAACGGCGCTTGCACTTAGCTTTAATAACCTGAGGACGAAGAAGGCGCGAACACTTTTGACTGCATTTGCAGGTTCCATCGGAATCATCGGAATTGCACTCATTTTGGCACTTTCGACCGGAGTGAATGATTATATCCAGTCGGTGGAAGAAGATACGCTTTCTGAATATCCGCTGCAGATCCAGAGCACCGGATTTGACATTTCTTCAATGATCGTCGGAATGGGTGGTAATGACAGTGATTCAGACAGCGCAAAAGATAAAAAAAGTACAACGAATACAAAAAACAAAGCAGATCAGCAGGTGAAAATTTTCAAAAATGTGACGGAAATGTTCAGCAAGATGAATTCCAATGACCTCAAGTCTTTGAAGAAGTATCTGGACAGTGATCAGTCGGATGTTCGAAAATATACGAAATCTATCGAATATTCCTATAATATAACACCACAGATCTACAGAGATACTGGCAAGAAGATCCGTAAAGTGAATCCGGATCAGTCATTTGCGGCAATGGGACTTGGCTCCTCCGTTGGAACGAACAGTATGATGTCCAGTATGATGAGCACCAATGTATTTTACCGGATGCCGGATAACCCGGATTTGTATAAGGGGCAGTATAACATTAAGGCAGGACGCTGGCCGCAGGATTATAACGAGTGCGTTCTTGTGCTGACACCGGATGGAAGTATGAGTGATTTTCTTCTGTATACACTGGGACTTCGTAATATCAAAGAGCTGGATGATATGGTCCAGAACTTTATCGACGAGAAGAATATAAAGATGCCGGGAGATATTGGAAAATATACTTACCGTGATATTATGAATGCGAAGTTCAAGCTGGTAAACGCTTCGGATTATTATCAGTATGACAGCAAATATAAGGTCTGGAAGGATAAGTCCGGTAATCAGAGTTATCTGAAGAAACTGATGAAAAATGCGGAAGATATAAAGATTGTCGGTGTTGTACAGCCGAAAAAGGGCGGAAAAGCTGCATCACTGACACCGGGAATTAACTATCCGGCTTCGCTTGTACAGCATACGGTACAGGAAGCAAAGAACAGTAAGATCGTAAGAGAACAGTTGAAAAATAAGAAAAAAGACATTTTCACCGGAGAAAAGTTCGGAAAACCTGATAAGAAAAAAGGCATGGATATGAATTCTATGTTTGCGGTTGATCAGGATGCGTTAAAAAATGCTTTCGGTATGGATACAAGTGCATTTTCAGGCAGTATGAAGAATGCATTTTCCGGGGATTCCCTAAATATGCAGAAATTATTTGAAAATGCCGGAAAGTCTATGGATCTGTCGAAAATGATCGATTTAGACAAAATTGCAATGAACCTTGAAGATATGCCGGATCTGCAGTTGGATGATATGGTGAAGAATCTGCAGGTCGCAGTAAAACCGGGTGGTATGGAGAAGTTATCGGCAAGTCTGATGCTTGGCTATAACGAGTATGTGAAGACACATCCGGAAGCAGATTATTCGAGTCTGGACAGTGCGTTTGCGGCATATCTGAAGACGGACAGTGCGCAGACAATCCTTAAGACGAATATGAAAGCTATTTTGAAAAAGCAGGGAAAAGTAACGCTTACGACCGAACGTATGCAGGAGCTTGTCACAGATGTGATGAAAGGCTTCCAGCAGTATGAGAAGGCAAACAACCTGACGAATCCTGATAAATTCAGTGAATATTTGCAGGCATATCTGAAAACAGACGGTGCAGTGAGTATCATGAATACGTGGGCGGACAAAGTATTTGCGGATATGGATATCCAGATTACGGATGCAGAGATGGATAGTCTGTCTTCACAGTTGTCAGCAGGATATCTGGTGTATGCGAAGAAAAATAACAAGCCTGATCCGACGAAGATGGGACAGTATTTTCTGGATTATATCAGAACGCCGGATGGTCAGAAATACCTGGCAGCAGGACTTACGCAGGCAATCGACATGGATAAACTGGAAAAACAGATTTCCAAATCTATGGGAACTTATATGAAAGGTGCGATGGGAACATACAGCAAAGCATTGTCGAAAACATTGCAGAAACAGATGACTTCTGCGATGAAGCAGATCACCAGTCAGATGACAAAAGGTATGCAGACAGCAATGACACAGGCAATGTCAAATATCGGTACGCAGCTTCAGGATGCCATGAAGATCGATCCTTCAGCATTTGCCAAAGCATTTAATATGAATATGAGCCAGGATGATCTGATGGAACTGTTTATGTCAATGAGTGGTCAGGAAAAGGCAACTTACGAAGGAAATCTGCAGAAACTTGGTTATGCTGATTTTGCGAAGCCGAGTGCGATTTCCCTGTATCCGAAGAATTTTGACGCAAAAGCAAAGGTTGTCGATATTCTGGATAATTATAATAAAAAGATGGAAAAAGCCGGAAAAGATGAACAGGTAATCACCTATACGGATATTGTGGGTACAATGATGAATTCGGTAACAGATATTATTAATATCATCAGTTATGTACTGATCGCATTTGTGGCAATTTCGTTGATCGTATCTTCGATCATGATCGGTGTTATTACTTATATCAGTGTACTGGAACGTAAGAAGGAGATCGGAATCCTGCGTGCGATCGGAGCATCCAAAGGAAATGTTTCACAGGTGTTTAATGCCGAGACATTTATCATTGGTCTTTGTGCAGGGCTTATGGGAATCGGACTGTCGCTTCTGATTCTTGTTCCTGCAAACATGGTGATTCATACACTGACAAATAATACCAATATAAATGCAGTCCTTCCGACTGTGCCGGCACTTGTACTGATTGTGTTAAGTGTTGTTCTGACACTTCTAGGCGGACTGATCCCGTCCAGAAAAGCAGCAAAGAGTGATCCGGTGACAGCACTCCGGACGGAATAAAAGTATTTGAGAAAAGTGGTTAAGAGCGATTTTGTGGCAACGCTTTGGACAGAGTAAGAGTATAAGTAGAATGAGAGTGCAGGAAAATAAAAACAAGAAGGTGAACAGACAATGAAGAAAGAACTGGAATATTTCGCTATTGAGGGGGCATTTGGCGGAAATCAGGACTGGTTCAGTAATGTAGTTATGAATATGGGTGGCTGCGCTGCGGCAACAGCGTGCGACAGCTGTATCTATTTTGCAAAATATATGGGAATGCGTGCATTGTATCCCTACGATATCAACAATCTGACAAAAGAAGATTACAAGCGGTTCAGCCAGGTGATGAAGCCTTACATCCGTCCAAGAGTGGGCGGTGTCCGCAAATTATCCTGGTATATGGATGGATTCAGCAAATATATAGCGGCTGTGCAGGCGAAGCTGGATATAGAAGAAGCCGGGTTTTTAAATATACGTATGCAGGAAATATCCGGTGATGTAGAATATGCAGAGGCATACCGGCGGATCAAGAGCCAGATCGATGCAGGACTTCCGGTTCCGTATCTGATGTTGAAACATAAGAATACCGAAGAATTTAAGGATTTCACATGGCACTGGTTCCTGGTTGTCGGTTATGAAGAGAAGGATGAAGATATGCTCATCCGTATTGCGACATATGGCGAGAAAATTTGGCTGTCGCTCCGGAAAATGTGGGCCACCGGCTATGAGGAAAAAGGCGGGATAGTGTTGTATACGATTTAATTTTTAATTTGGGACGGGGATTTTCTAGAAAATCCCCGTCCCAAATTAAAATTCCCCGTCCCAAATTAAAATTCCCCTGTCCCTTTTTAGAAAATCCCTGTCCCCTCTTTACGAAAAACTGTTTTTCAGTTACAATAATAACCGAGTATGTAAAATTACAGGAAAAAGTGAGGATATAAAAAATGGCAAATCCAGTAGTTACAATTGAAATGGAAAATGGAGATATTATGAAAGCGGAGCTGTATCCTGAGATTGCACCGAATACAGTAAACAATTTCGTTTCTCTCGTTAATAAAGGATTCTACAACGGACTGATCTTTCATCGTGTGATCAGTGGATTCATGATCCAGGGCGGATGTCCGGATGGAACAGGAATGGGTGGTCCGGGATATACGATCCGTGGCGAATTCATGCAGAATGGTTATGCGAACAGCCTTGCGCACACAGAAGGTGTACTGTCTATGGCAAGAGCCATGCACCCGGATTCAGCAGGATCCCAGTTTTTCATCATGCACAAGAACTCCCCACATCTGGACGGCGCTTATGCTGCATTTGGTAAGATCATCGAAGGTATGGATGTGGTAAATAAGATTGCTGCAACCGATACAGATTACAGTGACAGACCGTTAGAAGAACAGAAGATGAAGAGTGTAACGGTTGAGACATTCGGAGAGACTTATCCTGAGCCGGAGAAAGTTTCATAATAAGATGAAAGAAACAAAGAAGACCGTGTGCTGCACCTTGCCGGGTGCAGCCTGATATTTTATGGCTGGAGGCATATAACAGATGGATATGGTTCAGACAGATAATCTGATATTTGAATATGAGAAGCGGGATGAAGAAGGTAACGTGACCGGAACGTACCGCGCAATTGACGGGGTGAATATAAACGCCAGAGAAGGGCAGTTTATTGCCATTTTGGGACATAACGGTTCCGGAAAATCAACGCTGGCAAAGCATATGAATGCAATATTAGTTCCAACCGGTGGCACGATGTGGGTGAGCGGTTGGAATACAAAAGAACCGGAGCATCTGTGGGATGTCAGACAGTCGGCGGGAATGGTATTTCAGAATCCGGACAATCAGATCATCGGAACAGTTGTGGAAGAAGATGTAGGATTCGGTCCGGAGAACCTTGGAGTTCCAACAGATGAGATCTGGACACGTGTGGAAGAAAGTCTGAAAGCAGTCGGCATGCTGGAATACAGACACCATTCGCCAAACAAGCTGTCCGGCGGACAGAAGCAGCGTGTGGCAATTGCGGGCGTAGTGGCGATGGAGCCGAAGTGTATCGTGCTTGATGAGCCTACCGCGATGCTGGATCCGGTCGGAAGAAAAGAAGTTCTGAAAACAGTTCAGAAGTTAAGAAAAGAGAAACATGTGACGGTGATTCTGATCACGCACTATATGGAAGAAGTCATCGATGCGGATCAGATCTATGTTATGGATCATGGTCATGTAGTTATGCAAGGAACACCGAAGAAGATATTTTCGCAGGTAGATAAATTAAAAGAGTACCGCCTGGATGTACCGCAGGTGACACTCCTTGCAGATACACTTCGTAAACAGGGAGTGGATATTCCGGAAGGAATTCTGCGAAAGGAAGAGTTGGTGGAAGCATTATGTCGATTAAATTAGAACATTTGAATTATGTATACAGCGCAGGAACCGCCTACGAAAAACAGGCATTGAAGGATGTATGTCTGGAAATTCCGCATGGAGAATTTGTAGGGATCATCGGTCATACAGGATCGGGCAAATCCACGCTGATTCAGCATCTGAATGGACTGGTAAAGGCGACATCCGGTGCACTTTATTATGATGGAAAGAATATTTACGAACCGGGATATAATATGCGTGAACTGAGAAATCAGGTTGGACTTGTATTTCAGTATCCGGAGCATCAGCTTTTTGAAGTGGATGTTATGAGTGATGTCTGCTTTGGGCCGAAGAATCAGGGACTGAATCCGGATCAGTGTATGGAATGTGCGCTGGAGGCATTAAAACTTGTTGGATTAAAAGAAAAATATTACAATTCTTCGCCTTTCGAACTCTCGGGTGGGCAGAAAAGACGTGTAGCGATTGCAGGTGTGCTTGCCATGCATCCGAAGGTACTTGTACTGGATGAACCGACAGCGGGACTGGATCCGAAAGGACGTGATGACATTCTGGATCAGATCGCTTATCTGCATACGCAGAGAGATATGACAGTTATTCTGGTGTCCCACAGTATGGAGGATATTGCCAGATATGCTGATCGCATTATCGTTATGAATAAAGGCGAAGTGATGTACAATGACTGCCCGCGCAAGGTATTTGAACATTATCGGGAGTTGGAGCAGGTAGGGCTTGCAGCACCGCAGGTAACTTATATTATGCATGATCTGAAAGAACAGGGATTTGCAGTGGAACCAAATGTAACAACCGTGGAAGAAGCGGCTGCGCAGATTAAGAAGGCACTGGAGAAGAGAAAATGATTCGAGATATTACAATAGGACAATATTATCCGGCAAAAAGTGTGGTCCACAGACTGGATCCGAGAGTAAAACTGATATGTACACTGCTGTATCTGATCTCGCTTTTCTTATTCAGCAGTATTCCGGGATATCTTGTGGCAACGGTATTTCTGATCTGTGTGATCCACATTTCCAAAGTTCCTTTTTCTTATATTGTAAAAGGACTGAAGCCGGTGATCATGCTGCTTATGATCACAGTATTATTTAACCTGTTTCTGACAAGACAGGGAGACGTGCTGTTTCATGCATGGATCTTTACAATCACAGAAGGTGGTCTTCGTACTGCGGTGTATATGGCAATCCGGCTTGTTTATCTGATTATTGGTTCTTCGCTGATGACATTTACGACAACACCGAATGAGCTGACAGATGGGATCGAAGCGGTGCTTCATCCACTGAATAAGATTCATGTGCCGGTACATGAGATTGCAATGATGATGTCAATCGCACTCCGGTTTATTCCGATTTTGCTGGAAGAGACAGATAAGATCATGAAAGCACAGCTTGCAAGAGGTGCGGATTTCGAGAGCGGTAATATACTGCAGAGAGCGAAAAGCATGGTGCCGATCCTGGTACCGTTGTTTGTATCGGCATTCCGCCGTGCAAATGACCTTGCGATGGCGATGGAAGCCAGGTGCTACAGGGGCGGCGATGGGCGCACGAAGATGAAGCCACTTCGCTATAAGAGCAGAGATTATGCGGCTTATATCATTGTGATTGCATATGTGGTCGCAGTGGTCGCAATCGGTCGTGGTGTGCAGTTGCATATCTGGGTATTTTAAATAAGCGGTGATGGCATCAACAGAAGAATCAATGTGAAATGATGGCAGTATTTTTTAAGTTCCAGGAGAACATAAATGAGCAGAAGAGTGAAATTAACGGTTGCCTATGACGGTACGGATTACTGCGGATGGCAGATTCAGCCGAATGGAATCACCGTAGAAGAAGTATTAAATAAAAAAATCAGTAAGCTGACGGGAGAGGATATCCGGATCATCGGAGCAAGCCGTACAGATTCCGGTGTGCATGCACTGGGAAATGTTGCCGTTTTTGATACGGAGTCTTCCATTCCGCCGGAGCGCATGGCTTATGCATTGAATCAGAAACTGCCGGATGATATTGTCATCCGGCAGTCTTGTCAGGTACCGGATGACTGGCACCCGCGTTATCAGGATCATGTAGTTAAAACATATGAATATCACATTTGTAATGCGCCGGTGCCAAATCCGCTGAAACGAAGATACAGTACACATGTTTCGTTCCCGATGGATGTAGAAGCGATGAAAAAAGGTGCAGCGTATCTGATCGGGGAGCATGATTTTGTGAGTTTCTGCAATATTAAGACAAACGTGGAAGACACAGTGCGTACGGTTTATGCGCTGGATATCATGCAGGAAGGGGAAGACATTACCCTTCGAATCACGGGAAATGGATTTCTCTATAATATGGTCCGTATCATTGCCGGGACGCTGATACGTGTCGGTAGGGGATTTTACGAACCGGAACGGGTAAAAGAGATTCTGGATGAGAAAGTCCGTACAGCAGCAGGCGTTACAGCACCGCCGAACGGACTTGTACTTGTGGAAATCGGCTATGATGATTCGGAAAATGGTGGATATTCCGAAGAAGAACGAAGATAAATGTGGAAAAGTCAGCAAAAAGAGCAGGAGATTAAGATGTATTACGTAGGAATTGATATTGGTTCAACCGCTTCTAAAGTAGTTGTGCGCGGAGAAAAAGAATTACATTTCGTTTTGCCAACAGGATGGAGCAGCAAGGAGACCTGTCAGATCATTAAAGAAAAATTAGAGACAGAAAATATAGATGTTCTGTCGGACGAGACAAAAGTAGTGGCAACCGGATATGGACGTGTTGCGGTTGAGTTCGCAGATTTTGTTATCACAGAGATTACCTGTCATGCAAGAGGGGGACGCGAAATGGCGGGTGACAACTGCACGATCATTGACGTAGGCGGTCAGGATACAAAAGTAATTCTTGTGGAACATGGAATGGTACGGGATTTTCTGATGAACGATAAATGTTCAGCGGGAACGGGAAAATTTCTGGAAGTTATGGCAAACCGTCTCGGCGTGACGCTTCAGGAACTGTTTGAACTGGCAGCGGAAGGGGAAGTGCTTCCGATCAGTTCTCTGTGTACGGTATTTGCAGAGTCAGAAGTCATTAATTATATTGGAGAAGGAAAGAAAAGAGAAGACATTGCAGCGGGCGTTGTAGATTCAGTGGCAGCCAAAGTTGCCCAACTCAGCCAGAGAAAAACACTTTCCGATAAGGTGATCCTGACAGGCGGTTTAAGTGACAGTGTCTATTTTACAGATATTTTGTCAAAGAAGTTAGGATGTGTGGTTGAGACAACGAAAAATGGAAGATACGCAGGTGCTTTGGGGGCAGCACTGCTTGCGAAAGAGAAGAAAAAACGTTAAAACAGGAGGAATAACAAGAAAATTCACAAAAAATCTAAAAAAAGTCTTTTTATTTTTTCTGTAAATATGGTATTATAGATAACACTAATCTATTGGGAGGTTAAGTATATGGAAAATCTTTTTGTGATTGTTCCGGTATTCGGAGTTGTCGCATTGCTTTTTGCCGCATATCTTGCAGCAAAAGTAAGCAGACAGAGTGCCGGTAACGAAAGGATGAGAGAGATCGCAGGAGCGATCAGTGAAGGAGCCCAGGCCTTCCTCACAGCAGAATACAAGATCCTTGTCGTATTCGTGCTGATTTTATTCATCTTGATCGGAGTCGGGATCAAGAGCTGGGTAACTGCTGTATGTTTTGTTGTGGGAGCATTATTCTCCACACTGGCTGGTTACTGTGGTATGACTGTAGCAACGAAGGCAAATGTCAGAACAGCGAATGCTGCAAAAGAGTCCGGTATGAACCGTGCACTCTCCATCGCATTTTCAGGTGGTGCTGTAATGGGGATGTGTGTAGCAGGACTTGGTGTTCTCGGAGTAAGCGCAATCTATGTGATCACGAAGAACGTAGAAGTCCTTTCCGGATTCAGTTTAGGTGCTTCTTCTATTGCATTATTTGCCCGTGTTGGTGGTGGTATTTATACAAAAGCTGCTGACGTTGGAGCGGATCTTGTTGGTAAGGTAGAAGCAGGAATCCCGGAAGATGATCCGCGTAACCCGGCCGTAATCGCTGATAACGTAGGAGATAACGTAGGTGATGTTGCCGGTATGGGAGCGGACCTTTTCGAGTCTTATGTTGGTGCGCTGATTTCTGCGCTGACACTCGGAGTTGTGTATTTCCAGGTATCCGGAGCACTGTTCCCGCTTCTGATCTCAGGATTGGGACTGATCTCATCTATCCTTGGTACATTCTTTGTTAAGGGTGATGAGAACTCCAATCCACACAAAGCACTGAAGATGGGATCTTATGTATCCAGTATTCTGGTATTGATCGTTGCGTTTTTTGCAAGCAAATACTGCTTTGGCAATTTTAACGCAGCAATCTCTGTAACAGCAGGACTGATCGTTGGTCTTCTGATCGGTATCATCACAGAAGTTTATACTTCAGGTGACTACAAATCTGTAAAAGAGATCGCAGAACAGTCTGAGACAGGATCTGCAACAACGATCATCAGTGGTATTGCTGTTGGTATGAAGTCTACAGCTATTCCGATCCTACTGATCTGCGTAGGTATTTTTGTGGCTTATACAGTCAGTGGACTTTACGGAATCGCTCTGGCGGCAGTCGGTATGCTGTCTACAACTGCAATTACAGTTGCTGTAGACGCATACGGACCGATCGCAGACAATGCCGGTGGTATCGCTGAGATGTCAGGTCTTGATCCAAGTGTTCGTAAGATCACGGACAAGCTGGATGCTGTTGGTAACACAACTGCAGCTATGGGTAAAGGATTTGCCATCGGTTCTGCGGCGCTTACAGCACTTGCTTTATTTGTATCTTATGCAGAAGCAGTTCAGTTAAAGAACATTGACATTCTGGACAGCCGTGTAATCATTGGATTGTTTATCGGTGGTATGCTTCCGTTCCTGTTCTCTGCTATGACAATGTCTTCTGTATCGAAGGCAGCATATCAGATGATCGAGGAAGTAAGACGTCAGTTCAAAGAGATGCCTGGCATTATGGATGGAAAAGAGAAGCCGGATTACAAGTCCTGCGTAGCGATTTCCACAACAGCAGCACTTCACGAGATGCTGGTTCCTGGTGTGATGGCAGTACTGTCACCGCTTGCAGTTGGTCTGTTACTTGGACCATCCGCGCTTGGCGGACTTCTGGCAGGAGCACTTGTAACAGGTGTTATGATGGCAATTTTCATGTCTAATGCAGGTGGTGCATGGGACAATGCGAAGAAGTACATCGAAGATGGCAATCATGGTGGAAAAGGAAGTGAGGCTCACAAAGCAGCCGTTGTCGGAGATACCGTTGGTGATCCGTTTAAAGATACTTCCGGACCGTCTATTAACATTCTGATTAAGTTAATGACGATCGTATCACTTGTATTTGCACCATTATTCCTGTCTGTAGGCGGAATCCTGTAAGGTGATCCACAAGATAATCAAACAAAACTAATAAGATAAGTGGTCGGTCAGAGCCTGTCACACTGGGCAGTGAAATAAGGCTTTGTTCGTTAAAATTAAAAATTTCATATGGTATAACAAAAGAAGCAGTATTTTCAGGGGGATAAAAATACTGCTTCTTTTTCACGTACTGACAATTTTATAGAAAATTCATATTCTTTTTTTCTCATGAAGCCGGGAAAGGTCTAGAAGACAGGGCAAGTTTGTGGTAAGATAAGAAACGGAGATTAAACGCAACTAATATGCAAATGTATAAAGAAAAGAGGTAACTATATAATGACAAAAGTAGATATTATTTCCGGATTCCTCGGAGCCGGAAAGACAACATTTATTAAACAACTGGTACAGGATGTATTCGCAGGAGAGAAACTGGTTCTGATTGAGAATGAATTTGGTGAGATTGGAATTGACGGTGGTTTCTTAAAAGATGCAGGAATTGAGATTACAGAGATGAACTCTGGATGCATCTGCTGTACACTGGTTGGAGATTTTAGCAAGGCGCTCGTGAAAGTTCTGGACGAGTACAAACCGGACCGTGTAATCATCGAGCCTTCAGGAGTTGGAAAATTATCCGATGTAGCAAGAGCAATCGAAGACGTGAAGAAAGATGCAGATATCGAGATCGAAGGAAGAATTACGATCGTTGATGGTAAGAAAGCTAAGATGTATCTGAAGAATTTTGGTGAGTTCTTTAAGGATCAGGTAGAGCATGCTTCTACAATCGTTGTCAGCCGTACACAGATGATGACAGATGAGAAAGTAGAAGATTGTGTAAAGATGCTGCGTGAAGAGAATGAGAAGGCAGCAATTATTTCCACACCGTGGGATCAGCTTGGAAAAGAAGCAATCCAGCATGCACTTCATGCAGGAGCAGAGATCGAAGGGCTGTTCGAGGATAAAGAAGGTCACGGACATCATGAGCATCACCATGATCACGATCACCACCATGAGGAGCACGGCTGCTGCGGACATCATGAACATCATCATGATCACGAAGATCACGACCATGAGGAGCACGGCTGCTGTGGACATCATGAGCATCACCATGATCACGATCATGACCATGAGGAGCACGGCTGCTGTGGACATCATGAGCATCACCACGATCACGACCATGAGTGTGGATGTGGCTGCGGACATGACCACGATCACCATCATCACCATCATGCAGATGATGTGTTTACAAGCTGGGGCAAGGAGACTGCTCACAAGTATACAGAAGAAGAGCTGGATTTGATCCTGAAAGCATTATCAGAGACAGATGGTTATGGAACAATCCTTCGTTCTAAAGGAATTATCGCTATGGAAGACGGAACATGGAGACAGTTTGACCTTGTGCCGGAAGAGTACGAGACTCGTGAGTGCCAGGCAGATTATACAGGACGTATCTGTGTCATTGGTACAGATCTGAAAGAAGAAGACCTGATGAAGTTATTCCATTTATAAAATATCATTTTTAATGATGGAGTTTTAAATCAGGATATAGAAGGAGAAACAAATGGGAACAACACCGATTTTTATTTGTACCGGATTTCTGGACAGTGGTAAGACAACACTGATCAAAGATACTTTGATGACACAGGACTGGATCGAACCGGGACTTACACTTCTGATCGTATGTGAGGAAGGTGAGAAAGAGTTTTCACCGGAATATTTGAAGATGAAGAATATGGTAATGCTGCAGGTAGAAGAGGAAGAGCAGCTGAATCCTACATTTTTCAAAAATTGTTTGAAGAATTACCAGCCGACACAGGTCGTGATTGAGTTCAATGGTATGTGGAAGTTGGAAAAACTGATTAAGATGCGTTACCCACGTGGATGGGAGATTCAGGGAATCTACTCTACTGTGGACGGAACAACACTGGATATGTATCTGACAAATATGCGTAATATGCTGATGGAGCAGCTGACAGAATCTTCACTGATCATTGTTAACCGCTGTGACCGCAACATGAGCCGTGCCGGATTCCGCCGTGCCTTGAAGGTACAGAATCCGATGGCACAGCTGATTTTTGAAGATCTGGAAGGCAAGATCATTGAACCGTCAGAGGACGATCTTCCATATGATGTAAAGGGAGACAAGATTGTGATTGAGGATATGGATTTCGGTGTATGGTATGTAGATGCATATGATCATCCGGAATTGTATCTGCACAAGGAAGTTGAATTTACAGCGCAGGTACTTATCCCGAGAGGAATGGGAGATGACATGTTTGTGCCGGTGCGTAAGATTATGACCTGTTGTGCAAATGATGTCCGTTATTACGGATATCCGTGCAAGATCACAGATGGAACAAAGGTTAAGAAGAATCAGTGGATACATGTGCGGGCAAGATTTGAGTATGAAGCAGTCATGTATCCGGACCGTAAGCAGCCAGTACTTTATCTGGAAGAACTGACAGAGGCGGAGAAACCGAAAGATGATGTAGTATTTTTGGGATAATGTAATTACAGACAGATCTGTCTTTTCAGGCAGATCTGTTATTATATAATAAGCCTCTGGCGAGTTGCACACTCGCATGAGAGGTAGAGTGTTGCATATAATCGCGCTCCTGGCACGAGAATATGCAAGGCACATTAAAAAAAGGAGAGAAAAGGTATGGCGAGAGGAGAAGGCGCCTGTCTGGTGTGCGGGAAATCGTTAGTATACACAGAGAAGGCAGAAAAGTTAGAATGTCAGATGTGCCATCAGATATTTGAAAGTTATGCGTGCTGTGAAGATGGACATTATGTATGTGATAGCTGTCATGAGAAAAAAGGCGTAGAAGTGATCATGGAAGAAACGGGCAAAACGACTTCGGTGAATCCGATTGAGATTATGCAGGAGATTATGGAGAATCCATACATTTACATGCATGGACCGGAACATCATATTCTTGTCGGAGCAGCACTTCTGGCGGCATATAAGAATGCAGGCGGAAAAGTGGATTCTTTTGAAGATGCACTGGAAGAAATGCGGCATCGTGGCAGTGAATATCCGGGTGGTGCCTGTGGAATGTGGGGGTGCTGTGGAGCTGCAGTGAGTACGGGCATTTTCATGAGCATTATTTTAAAGGCTACACCGCTTACCGGAAAATCCTGGGGAAGAGCAAACCGCATGACTGCCAGAGCGTTAGAGGCAATCGGTGAGGCGGGCGGTCCAAGATGCTGTAAACGGGATTCCTTCAAGGCTGTGACAGAAGCAGTGAATTTTGTGGAGAAAGAGTTGGGTGTGAAGATGGAATTGCCAGAGAAGATATGTTGTACATTTTCAGATGAAAATGCACAGTGCCTGAAAGCACAGTGCCCGTATTATAAGAATTATGAGAGTACGAAATACGGAGCAATTCGTAAGGTCTCTTCTGATCCTGCATTATTACAATAAGGCGTGACTGGGAATGGGCATATTATTTTGGGAATATTGCCGGGACATTTCAGGCAATAAAAGCCTTGACAAATATCTGCAAATAAGTTAGTCTTTAAACGATATGAGAATATTTACAAAGGCGAAGAAGAGAAGAAGTAACAGTCTTGACACCTGTACAGAGAGTTGCCGGCTGGTGAGAGGCGCACAAAGGACATGGTTGCGAATACATCCCGGAGCTGCGCACCGAAGAAGCGCATGTATGGTTTCATAAGATACCTGCATAGAAGCGTTTTGTAGGCTGCGACGTGTGGCATACGTTATGTGCACAGGTTTGTGAACACGCAGACCTTCTGAGGCTGATAAGCGTAAGCATATCGGTGAATATAAGGTGGTAACACGATAATCTCGTCCTTATCTGATTGTTTGATCAGGTAAGGACTTTTTTTGCGTGAAAGTAAATCTTAAGATAAGAAAAGGAGAGGACAGGAAAATGGGAATTTATGAAGAGTTAAAAGCCCGCGGACTGATCGCGCAGGTAACAGACGAAGAACGGATCAGAGATTTGGTAAATAATGGAAAAGCAACATTCTATATTGGATTTGATCCGACAGCAGACAGCCTTCATGTCGGACATTTCATGGCATTGTGCCTGATGAAACGTCTTCAGGAAGCAGGAAATAAACCGATCGCTCTGATCGGTGGAGGAACAGCGATGATCGGAGACCCATCCGGTCGTACAGATATGCGTCAGATGATGACACCGGAGACAATCCAGCATAACTGTGACTGCTTTAAAAAGCAGATGAGCCGTTTTATTGATTTCTCAGATGGAAAAGCATTGATGGTAAATAATGCAGACTGGCTGATGGATCTGAACTACATTGAAGTACTTCGTGAAGTAGGTGCTCATTTCAGCGTAAACCGTATGCTGACTGCTGAATGTTACAAACAGAGAATGGAGAAAGGATTAAGTTTCCTTGAGTTTAACTACATGATCATGCAGGCATATGATTTCTATGAGTTATTCCAGAAATATGGATGTAATCTGGAATTTGGTGGAGATGACCAGTGGAGCAATATGCTTGCAGGTACAGAACTGATTCGCCGTAAACTTGGGAAAGACGCAAGTGCGATGACGATTACACTGCTTCTGAACTCAGAAGGCAAGAAGATGGGTAAAACACAGAGTGGTGCTGTATGGCTTGATCCGGAGAAGACTTCTCCATTTGATTTCTATCAGTATTGGAGAAATGTTGCAGATGCAGACGTTCTGAAATGTATCCGTATGCTGACATTCCTTCCGCTGGAAGAGATTGACAAGATGGACAGCTGGGAAGGCGCACAGTTAAATACAGCAAAAGAGATTCTTGCTTATGAACTGACAAAACTTGTCCATGGTGAAGAAGAGGCTGTGAAAGCGCAGGAAGCTGCAAGAGCACTGTTCAGCAAAGGTGCTGCCGCTGATATGCCGACAGCAGAACTTACAGCTGATGACATGACAGATGGTGAGATTGACATTATGACAATGCTTGTAAAAGCCGGACTGGTTCCATCCAAATCAGAAGCACGCCGTGCAGTACAGCAGGGCGGAGTTGCTGTTGATGGTGAAAAAGTTACAGATATCCATGCAGCGTTTAAGGCAGAAGATATGAGCGGAGAAGGTCTTGTACTGAAAAAAGGAAAGAAGAATTTCCGTAAAGTGATTATGAAATAATCCGGAATTATAAATGCAAAGTATAAAGAACAGTATATGAAAAAATAAAAAATCAGAAAGCAGGCGTAGAAAATGGCATTTAAAGAGATTTCTATTGATACATTAAAAATCAATCCATTTCACAAGATTTCCAAAGAATGGATGCTGATCACGGCAGGTGATGAGAAGAAGAGCAATACGATGACAGCCAGCTGGGGCGGAGTCGGAATCATGTGGGGCAAGAATGTGGCAACTGCTTACATCCGTCCGCAGAGATATACGAAAGAATTTGTAGATAATTCAGAGTATTTTACACTTTCTTTCCTGCCGGAAGAGAAAAGGGAAGCGCTGAATGTGTGTGGAAGAGTCTCCGGACGAGATGTGGAAGATAAGTGGGCAGAAGCCGGACTTCATCCATATTATGTGGATGGAACAACAGCAGTTGAGGAAGCAGATCTGGTATTTGTGTGCAGAAAGCTTTATGCGCAGGATATGCTGCCAGAATGTTTCACAGATGAAGAATGTGATACAAGATGGTATCCGCAGAAAGATTATCACACCATGTATATGGCAGAGATCGTGAAGGTATTAGAGAAACAATAACGTGATACCAAGATAAAAAGTGGTTGGAACGCTGATGATATGTCAGCATTCCAACCGCTTTTTTCCTTAGCATCCGCAGTCGTCATTACCTTCTTCAAAAGAGTATTTGTAATCAAATTCGGTAGTGCCATAGTTTTTTAGATAATGTCCGTCATATTCTGCATATGGATATATAAAATAGTGTAGGGTTCCATCGCCGTTAAGGATTCCGTAATTTTTTACAGAGCCATCTGGGTTAAGTACTGCATCGGCTGCAGTTTTTTCGTCCTGTTTTGGAGAAAGTGTGATATCTCCGCCGGCACTTAGCATCATCCAGTGATCATCGGCTGAACCCCAGTATTCGTCTTTTAAGGATTTCCAGATTTGGGCTTTCTCTGCTGATACATTTTTTCCACGATAATCATCTTCGTGTCCCATGATATCCGGGAGTTTCAGCAATGCACTCACATCAGCTTCTGCCCATCCATATCCTGGCAGATAATATTGTGGCTTGCATTTCTGAACATAAGGAGTATTAGGATTATCGATCATGGCATTCAGCTTTAATCCGTAAACACTTCTTGCAGGGATGCCTTCCGCTCTGCAGAGTGCGACGAATACAGCATTTACGTCAGTACATTTTCCGATACCTTTATCGGTATTTTTAAGAATATACTGTACATCTCCTGAACCGATCGCCGGAGTGCTATTGTCACGCCTTAGATTTTCGCAGACCCAGTCATAAATGGCATATGCTTTCTTATAAACAGTAGTAGCATGTGCGTCTTTGACGATTTTGTCAGCTGTTTCTTTTACAATTCCGCTGGTCAGAGATCCGCTTCGCTTGGTTTCTTTCAGATATGGCGCCATTTTTTCTTTATCAACAGTACCTTTTTCTAATGCCTGCATGTTGGCAGGGCGGATGATTTCTCTTCGAACTACATTGAAGGAGAAATCAACTGTACGATCTTTCGGGTCTGCATTCTCATCCCATTCAACGTATAAGGCTTTGTTACCGGCAGAGTCTGTCGTAATCTTTGCTTCTGTGGCGTGTTTTGCTGTGTATTTGATACTGGAAGGAGAAACAGTCTGTGAACCATTTGCGTCTGTTTCAGGCACCGGAATCCAAAGGCGTGCCACTTTTCCCTTTGGGCATTTCTCTTCAGTGGAAAGGCTTGCGGTCAGTTTGACAGTGCCACGAAGTGTTTTTAAAACAGTAATCTTGATAGTTGCTTTCCGTGCATTGTTTTTTGTTGAAGTCGCTGTGATCGTAACTGTACCATCTTTGACTCCTGAGATCAGTCCGCTTCGGGATACAGTAGCTATCTTTTCATTGCTGGATGAATAGGTCACAGCCTTGCTTGCGGTAGAAGGTGATACGGATTTTACATATACAGAACAGTGGTCACCTACACCAATAGAATTCTGGGTGGCTGCAAGTGTGATCTTCGTTGGAACGTTGCTTGCAACTGTTTTTTTCTTAACGGTAATTTTAACTTTTTTTATTTTTTTTCCGTATTTTGCTTTGATATAAGATGTTCCGTTCTTTAATCCTTTAACGGTGATTTTTTTCGCATATTTTGATTTGGAAACAATTTTTACATATTTCTTTCCTTTGTATACAGACCAGCGAACTTTCTTGTTGGCCTTAAGGGTGGTTGCCTTTCCGACATAAATCGTTTTCTTAGTCGGTGACACCTTGAGACGGCTTGTGGCTGCGGATGTTTCTGATCCGGCCGCAAATACCGAGCCTAATAAAAATTCAGCTGCTATCAGAAGCGTCAGAAGCCGTTTTTTTAAAGAAATAGAATGTTGCATTTCATAACCTCTCTCTCTTCATTGTTGAAAAAACGGGGAGCTGTCTATCAACTCCCCGTTGTGATTACCTGGAACCATTCAAATCCATGAGCTCCTTATTATTGTGCCGGCTGTTCGGTTTCAACTTTCTCGGCAGGATATCCTGCATCAACCCATGCACTGATTCCACCGCCGTAACGATATACATTTGTGTATCCCTGTTTTACAAGGTAAGCTGCAGCAACGTGAGAACGAGCACATCCGATATGGCCACAGTATACTACGATCTTGTAGTTTTTATCTTTGATAGTAGTTTTCTTTGTAGATTTCTTTACAACTTTTTTGTAATAATATGTAACTGTCTTTTTGCCTTTTTTTACTTTTTTCGTTTTTCTGTAAGCTTTTTTCAGTTTGCTGTAAGTTTTCTTAGAAACTTTAGACCATGTAGTTTTTGAAGTTGTCTTTGAGATTGTCTTGTTTGGAAGAAGCTTCTCAACCTGGCTGGTCAGATCAGCTTTCTGTTCTGGTGTGTACTCAGCTTCTTTCATTGGAGCAACTGAGTTGATAGCACCAGGAACATGCTGCTTGTCGTAAGATGCAGCAGCCGGCATTGTGTCTACAATGATCATCTTGTCTTTCTTTGAAACCCAACTGTGCAGAGTATCTGTGTCAACAAGTTTGTACTTACCAGCCTGTGTTTCGTTCATGAACTGATATGTAACTTTTTCAACCTGGGTTTCCTTGATTCCACTGTTGTCAAATGTGGCAGCAGATACCGGAAGTAATGAGCTGAAGCACAGGGCACCAGCTAATGCAATAGATGTGATAATGTTTCTTTTTTTCATTTTTACATGCCTCCTCTTTGTTTATGAAAAAATTATCTAATTGCATTGTAGCAACAATAAATTGCAATTACAAGGAAAATGTAAGTTTTTTTGTTAAAAATTTTACGTTTTGGCATATCTTGATGCTTTGAATTGTGCAATTTGATTATTATGGCATTATCTTAAATACTGCACGCTGTATGGGGGCAGCTCAAGTTGTCCCTGCATGGTAACGGTTTCGCCGGTGATCAGATCCGTCATTTGACCGCTCAGGTCACCGTGATAAGCGGTGTATGGATAGTCAGCAGCGTTAATGGCAACGAGAACACGTGTGTTCTCCGTGCAGCGTTCAAAGATTAGCTGATGATTCTGAATCACAACATTTCTGTAAGAGCCGTTGCAGAGTGCATCGCTGTGCTCGCGAATCTGAATTAATTTTTTGATAAATGAGGTCAGGTCATTCGGCTTTGGCGCATCGAAGCAAGGACGCAGTGCGTAATCATTATCCGGAGCTTTCTCTCCCGGTTCAGCCCATTCGCTTCCATAATAAAGACACGGTACACCCGGCATGCCGAGAAGTAGTCCATAAGCAAGTGGAATATGAGCTTTGTTTGTCAGGATGCTGGCAAGTCTTGTGACGTCGTGGTTATCTGCAAATGTCATCAAATGTTTTCCACGGTAAATGCACCATGGATCAGCCCCGAACTGGCGGTGCAGAGAATGGGCAATCTCGAACAGATTCATGGAATTGAAGCTGGAGTACAAGCCTTTGTAACATTCATAATTTGTGCAGCTGTGAAGCATTTCATCATTGACGATAATATTATAATCACCAAAAAGAACTTCACCAATCAGTGCGAAATCAGGCTTTAATTCCTGGGTATAACTACGGAGCCTGCGCATGAAATTGTGATCCAGACTGTAAGCGACATCCAGCCGGAGCCCGTCGATGTCAAAAGTATTGATCCAGAATTTTACACATTCCAGAAGATAATCGACGACTGCCGGGTTTTGCAGATTTAATTTTACCAATTCAAAATGACCTTCCCAGCCCTCGTACCAGAAACCGTCATCATAGCAGCTGTTTCCGTCAAAGCTGATATGGAACCAGTCCTTGTAAGGAGAATCCCATTTCTTCTCCTGTACATCTTTGAACGCCCAGAAACCACGACCGACATGGTTGAAAACACCGTCGAGAACGATTTTCACACCATTTTCATGGAGCGATTTACATACTTCAGCGAAATCTTCATTTGTGCCGAGACGGCAGTCAATCTTCTTAAAATCTCTCGTGTCATATCCGTGATTGTCGGATTCAAAAATCGGGTTTAATAATATAGAAGTAATCCCGAGGTCACCGAGATAACCTGCCCAGTTCTTTAATTTCAGAATTCTGGAAACGGTCACGCCGTCATTGTGCACAGGTGCACCGCAGAATCCAATCGGATAGATTTGATAAAAAACGCCTTCATAAGCCCACATAATAATTAAGTCCTCCCTGTTGATGATAATTGTATTTAGAAAGATGCCATACGAATTGTTCCGTACTTCGCGCTCCTGCAATTCTGCCCAATATCCGCATATCATGAAGCTTGCGCTCCACTTTTATGCTCATATCGAGCGGGTCACTAAGCCATAAAACCACTTATGTGCAAGCACATCGTGAGTTCAGGCTTTTGCCCCTGGCATCATTAAAATAAATCAGAATTTTTTCATTTCTTTCCTTAAAAAGAACAAAAACCAGATCAGCAGTAAAATCCCTTTGAAAATGCTGGAAATGGTTATACTCCACCAGATACCGTTTAAGGCGAGTGACGTTGTGATCAGCAGCATCGCCAGAGGAATCCGCGCGGAGGTAAATATAATACTGATGACAGACGGCGGTACTGTACGGCCGTAGCCGGAAAATGCACCGGCTGTAGTGATCTCTACGCTCATAAAGAGTTGTGACACGCCGAGGATCATCAAATAGTCCACGCCCATTGGTATGACATCCGGTTCTGTGATAAAGATCCGGAAGATTGGTTCCGGGCAGAGAATCAGAAGCAGTGTGCAGAAGATTCCCCAGACCAGCACGATTCCCATGGCATGCGAATAGCCCTTGCGGATACGGTCGCGGTTTCCGGCACCGTGATTCTGCGCAATAAAAGAATTGACGGCAGCGGCAAAACCATCAGCCGTCATCCAGGAAATGGATTCAATCTGTGAACCAACTTTCTGCACAGCAACAGCCGCATCTCCATAGCCTGCAACCAGTCTTGCAATAATCATGGAAATGCCGGTAAACAGCATACTCTGGATGGAAGTCGGAAGGCCAATCTTTATAATAGAAGTAAGATAGTGCATGTTCGGTTTTCCGAAGAAATGTACTTCCGGGAAAATCAGAGTATCTTTCCTTGTAAATATAAGAAATGTCAGGGTTACGATCGCTTGTGCGATTACGGTTGCGACAGCAGCACCCATGATCCGCATAGCCGGAAATGGTCCGAGACCGAAAATAAGAACTGGATCCAGAATGATATTGACGATCAGACCGGATGTGGTAGCGAGAAAAGCAGCCTTGCTGTTTCCAAGTGCCGTAAAGATTCCGGTAAAGCTCTGATTCACAAAGGAAAATACAACCAGACCACAAGTGATCTGGAGATAGATTTTCGCATCGGCGATAACCTGTGGACTGTTCAGATTGAAAAAACCGATTAATGGTGTTGCGGACAACATGCAGACAATACCAAAAATAATGCCCGAAATGGCTGCAAAACGTAAAGTGTTTGCGATATATCCGGCAGCTTCTTTGCGGCTACCGCTCCCCAGTGAGTAGCCTGTATTTACCTGACCACCCATTTTAGACAGTGAAGCCAGCCCGTTGGAAAGCCACATATACATACCTGCTGCGCCGACTGCGGCTACAGCGTTGCTCCCCAGCCTTCCTATCCAGATCATGTCAGTCAGGTTGTACGCCATTTGGATAAGTGAAGTTGCCATGATCGGAAGTGCCAGCTTCGTAAGTGCCGGCAGCACAGGTCCATGGAGCATATCAATGTTCTTTTTCATTTAGTTTTCCCCCAAATATTATTAATTGTATAAATTATTGATCTTATGTTAAAATAAGAGCTCAACAGAAAATATTATACTATAAGATGCTTCCATGGTCAAAAGACTGAAAATCACGATGTGCTTGCACACGAGTGGAGTTTTTTAACCTTGACACCATAAGATAGTATTGAGATCGAAAGATGAAGAAAACAGCATATTGTTTATAAAAAAGGTTGACACACACGGGGTTGTGTAATATAATAATGCAGTATGACAAAAGGAGAAACAGTAAAGCACCAAAGCCCCGGAGCTTTATTGATTTCAATATATTTATCATGAAAGTGTTAATGAAAAAGTTAATGATTCACAGGAGGGAAACCAATGAAAACTTATATGGCTAATCCAGATAAGATTGAAAGAAAATGGTACGTAGTTGACGCTGCTGGATGTACATTAGGACGTCTGTCATCAGAAGTAGCTAAAGTTTTAAGAGGTAAGAATAAACCAGAATTTACACCACATGTAGACACAGGTGATTACGTAGTAGTTGTAAATGCTGAGAAGGTAAAAGTAACAGGAAAGAAACTGGATCAGAAAGTATATTATAATCACTCTGATTATGTAGGAGGAATGAAAGAGACTACATTAAAAGAGATGATGGCTAAGAAACCTGAGAAAGTTATCGAACTGGCTGTAAAAGGAATGCTTCCGAAAGGACCTTTAGGAAGAGCAATGATCAAGAAACTTCATGTATACGCTGGACCGGAGCACAAACAGGAAGCTCAGAAACCAGTTGAACTGAAATTCTAAGGAAAGGTTGAAAGGAGGATATTACAGTGGCTAAGGCAAAATTCTACGGAACAGGAAGAAGAAAAAAATCTATCGCAAGAGTATATTTAGTACCTGGAACAGGTAACATTACAATTAATAAAAGAGATATTGACGAGTATCTTGGACTTGAAACATTAAAGGTTGTTGTACGTCAGCCGTTGGTTGCTACAGAGACTGAAGGAAAATTCGACGTTATCGTTAATGTTAAAGGTGGCGGATACACAGGACAGGCTGGAGCAATCCGTCATGGTATCGCAAGAGCACTTCTTGAGGCTGATGCTGATTACAGACCGGTACTTAAGAAAGCCGGATATTTAACACGTGATCCACGTATGAAAGAACGTAAGAAATACGGTCTCAAAGCAGCTCGTAGAGCACCACAGTTCTCAAAGAGATAATTCAAAACAGAACAAAGAATTTACAAAAAACCCTCAAAGCCTTGTGCTTTGGGGGTTTCTTTATACTTAAAATTTTTGGGAATTCCTGCCATTTCTGTCGGCGGGAGGGAACTATATTGTCGTATGCTATGCAATGCTTGGGATTGTTTTAAGTGTCTATAAAAACAAAAATATTTACCCAAAGCATGTATGTATAGGAAACGAGAAGATATATGATTTTAAGCATGTAAGACAATATCTCCGTCTTCTGATTGAATGGATAAAGTTCCGTATCCATCCCTGCCATTCTGCTGGTAGATGCTTTTATCATCTTTTTCCTTTACTTTTCCGGAAAATGAAGAAGGAACAATGATTTCACCGTCGTTCGTTTCAAGTTTCAGGGAAAGTGGCTTCAATACATCTGCTGCACGATAGAAAAGTACATCTCCATCTTTGCATGTGATTGCCGTATTTCCGGAATAGGTAGTAGCGGTACTAAGAACATCTCCGTCATTAGAAGTTAGTAGTGTATTGCGTAGTGCACAGTTCTTGAAAATAATATCGCCATCATTGACCTGGATAATACCTTGGCTGGTTCTAAGATTGTTAAGGAGCAGATTACCATCATTGTTTTCCAGTGTAATCTGGTCAAAAGCAGCATTCTTCGGAATATATAAAGTTACCATATCTTCATCAGATACTGCTTCTTTTTCATCATCGTTTCCGAAAAGGCAGATCAGAAAGTTAAGGTCAATATGAAACCAGGTATGCTTTTTCAAATTACGCTCACGGATTTTTAAAGTGTTTCCGGACTGTGACCAGGTAATTGGAATGGTGCTTTTCGTTTTAGATGTCTTAGTATTTTTATATGAAAGAGCATAGGTATTATCTTTTGAATAGCGCACTTGCAGATTCAAGGAATCCAGAGATACATCCAAGTTTTTATATGGAGAAAGTTCTTCTGTAACTAATTTCTGAACTTTTGCTGCACTTTTATCGGAATTATTAAAACTGCCAAGATCAGTGGATGTCAGATATTGGATACCACCTGCAAATAGACCGAAAATTAGAAGAAAAAATCCAAGTATAGTGCAGACTGTGCCAGTGATGAGTGTAATTTTTTTCCAGTTTTTCATAATTTATCGCATCTCCTTTCCTGTAGTTCCAATAGTATTGGAAAGATTTTGACGGTGACTGGTTCTGTTAGTCAGATATCTGACAAGTTTTACAAAAAGTCTGGCTGCCAGGCGACACAGCCAGTAGATAAATAAAGCAGACAGGATGCTGACACCCAGTATAAGCAGCCCACTTCCGGCAACGACGGCAAATCCGGCAGAAGAAAATGGAATCGCCAGAATTCCACGGATGGCAATGACAACACCTGCAATAATTCCGCAGAATACAAGCAGAAATCCACAGAAAAGCAAAAGTGCAAGGCAGAGGAAGATGCAGAAGATAACAACTGCGGCAGCTAAAAGCAATGGTCCCCCGATTGGTGCTGCAAGGAGTGCAAGACATGCAATCCAGATAATATGTGAATTTTTTCGTTTCTTTGGTAACTCTGATGTTGTGTTATATGCATTTGGTGAGGGCGCAGAAGTGTGATAAGCATTTGTTTTCTTGTCTAACAGATTGCCGATCAGATCTCTTGCTGCCTGCTTTGGAGTGCCGAGTTCTTCCATTAATTTTTGTGCGCCTTCCTCGTCTGTCTCTTCAAAATATTCGGTAAAGTATTCCATGGCATCTTCATAATCTTCGCGTGGAAGTTTCTTCAGATATTTATGCAGTTGATCCAGGTATTCTTTCTTTGTTGTGATACTCAATGTCTGATTCTCCCTTCTATAATTCCATCAATAGTATCCCGGTAAGCGTTCCATTCTGTATGCAGATAATTCATCTGTTCTTTGCCGGAAGGAGTGATGGAGTAATATTTTCTCTTTCTTCCTTGAAATTCCTGTGAATAAGTTGTGACGTAACCGGCTTTTTCCATGCGTTTCAGGATTGGATATAAGGTTGATTCCTTAATATCAGCGACCAGTTTGATCGTCTGGCTGATCTCGTATCCGTAAGAGTCCCTGGAATCTACGATTGTAAGGATCAGATATTCGATCAGCAGAGCGGATACTGGAAAGTAATACATCGCAATACCTCCTTGTAATATTGGGACGGTTACAAAAGTCTTCCAGCTACTTATGTGCAGGCACATATGAATGTAAGACTTTTGTAACCTGATATCATATATAAAAATTATATATATAAATTATATATATATCATAAAGCGACAGAAATGGGATGTCAATAGCATATATAAAAAAAATATATATTGTTCCAGATGAAAAATAATATGTAAATCTGTACAGGATAAAAAAATTGCGCTATAATAAGTTGTCAAAATAAGGCAGTCGTGGTCGGCTGCCTATTATATAGCAAAAAGGAGACTAAAGAAATGAAAGAAGTAGAAAACAAAGGAGCGGAGTACGACTTCTATGGGAAGCTTCCGCTGGGAAAAGCGATTCTCCTTGGTCTGCAGCATGTATTTGCAATGTTTGTAGGTAACTTGACACCGGTTCTTATTATTACAGGAGCCTGTGGAATTGCCTCCGGAACAGAATTTGCAGACGTTCAGATTGCGCTTTTACAGAATGCGATGTTGATCGCGGGTGTTGTAACGTTGATTCAGCTTTATGCGATTGGACCGATTGGTGGAAAAGTTCCGATCATCATGGGAACCAGTTCCGGATTTATCGGAGTCTGTAGCAGTGTTGCCAGTGTGATGGGCGGAGGTGTCTTAGGATATGGTGCCATTATGGGGGCTTCTGTGATCGGCGGACTTTTTGAGAGTGTGCTTGGATTTTTATTAAAGCCGCTTCGTAAGTTTTTCCCGGCAGTTGTAACCGGTACAGTTGTATTGTCTATTGGACTTTCGCTTATAGGTGTTGGTGTGAATTCGTTTGGCGGTGGAAATTCAGCAAAAGATTTTGGCTCTGTAGAAAATCTGCTCCTTGGTCTGGTTGTACTGATTGTGATTATTGTTTTAAAACATGGTACAAAAGGAATGACCAGTGCATCTTCTATTTTAATAGGTATTATTGTGGGTTATATCATTGCAGCAATTATGGGCGTGGTACTTCCGACGACAGGTATCGATGCGGATGGTGTGGAGTATACAAAAGCATGGGTATTAAACTGGGATAAAGTTGCACAGGCAAGCTGGTTTGCAGTTCCGAAAATTATGCCGATAAAAATTGTATTTGACGCAAGAGCGATTGTCCCTGTTATGATCATGTTTATAGTAACTGCTGTAGAGACAGTAGGAGATATCTCCGGTGTAATCGAAGGTGGTATGGCCAGAGAGGCAACAGATTCTGAACTTTCCGGTGGCGTTGTCTGTGACGGAATCGGATCTACACTTGCTGCATTATTCGGTGTACTGCCGAATACATCGTTCAGCCAGAATGTAGGACTTGTAACGATGACGAAGATCGTGAACCGTTTCGCGCTCGCTACAGGAGCAATTTTCCTGATCCTGTGCGGATTGTTCCCGAAACTGGCTGCACTGATTTCTATTATGCCACAGAGCGTTCTTGGTGGAGCAGCGGTTATGATGTTCTCTTCTATTGTAATCAGTGGTATACAGTTGATCACAAAAGAAAAGATGACGATGAGAAGTATTACAATCGTATCCGTAGCGCTTGGACTTGGATATGGTATTGGCGCGAACAGCGCTGTTTTATCCGGATTACCGGAAGGAATCCAGCTTATTTTCGGAGGCTCCGGTATTGTGCCGGCAGCACTTGTTGCAATTATTTTAAATATTGCATTGCCGAAAGATGAAGAAGCAAAGCCGGATGCAGAAGAATAACTATACATAAAAACAGACAGACAAATAAAAAATGAAATGGGCAATCCCCTTGTTCACTGGATAACAGAAGAAACGAGGGGATTTTCTATGTAAAAACAGAAAAAGATAGTGTATAATTAAGTGAAAAAAGAAAGTATGTCCACTAAACAGGAGGTTTTACAGATGTTGCGAATAAAAGAATATGTAAAAGCAGCCAGTCTGGAAGAAGCGTATGAACTGAATCAGAAGCGCAGCAACCGGGTGCTTGGCGGAATGCTCTGGATGCGGATGAGTGATGTGCAGGTGCAAAAAGCGATCGATCTGTCCGGACTCGGACTGGATACGATAGAAGAGACAGATACAGAATTTATTATTGGAGCGATGGTGACGCTCCGTGAACTGGAACTTCACAGTGCGTTGAATGATTATTTTGAAAATGCGATCCGGGATGCAGTGCAGGATATCGTAGGAGTACAGTTCCGGAATCTAGCAACCGTCGGAGGAAGCGTATTTGGAAGATTTGGTTTTTCTGATGTATTGACCGTATTGTTGTCTCTGCATACATCTGTAGAGCTTTATAAAGGCGGGATTGTTCCGTTGGAAGAATTTGCACAGATGAAACGTGATAATGATATTCTTGTAAATGTCCGTATTGCAAAGACGCCGGGACATTTTGCTTATCTGACCCATCGGAATACGAAGACTGATTTTCCGGTTCTTGCGGTTTCCGCTTCAAAGACCGGGGAAGAGATCCGTGTGGCAGTCGGAGCAAGACCGATGAAAGCCGAGCTTTTTGGAGCCGGAGATTTAAGTGAAGAGTCAGCAAAGAAACTGGCAGCGCAGGTGAAGACAGACAGCAATATGCGTGCATCGGCGAAATTCCGTTCGCATCTGGCAGAGGTGTTGATCACACGATGCTTTGACAAGATAAAAGACGTAGAAAAGGAGGAAAAGTAGGATGCTCATCAGTATCATATTAAATGGAAAAAAAGTGGTTGATGATATCAGCCCGGATATGACGCTTTTCAAATTTCTGCGTGCGCATGGATGCTACAGTGTCAAATGTGGCTGTGAGACAACGAACTGTGGCTTGTGTACTGTATTTTTAGACGAGAAACCGGTACTGTCCTGTGCTGTTCTGGCTGCAAGAGCGGATGGACATAAAGTGGAGACAATGGAAGGACTTCAGAAAGAGGCAGAAGAGTTTGGAAGATTTATTGCCGATCAGGGAGCAGAACAATGTGGTTTCTGTAATCCGGGCATGATCATGAATGCAATCGCCCTGTTCCGGGAGAAAGAAGAACCGACAGACGAAGAAATCAAACAGTATCTGGCAGGAAACCTCTGCCGCTGTTCCGGATATGAAGGACAGCTCCGGGGAATCCATGCATTTATGGAATATCGGAAAAATGGAGGTGCGACATGCGGGAAGTAGGAAAAAGAGTACGCAAAAAAGATGCAATGGCGCTGGTGACCGGTCAGCCGGTATATACCGATGATCTTGCGCCAAAGGAATGTCTCATTGTCAAAGTTCTGAGAAGTCCGCACGCTAATGCAATCGTAGAAGAAGTCAATAAAACGGTCGCACTGAAAGTTCCGGGTGTTGAAGCTATTTATACATGGGAGGATGTCCCGAAAGAACGTTTTGCGCAGGCGGGGCAGACGTATCCGGAGTGGAGTCCGTATGATCGGCTCATTTTGGATCGGCATGTACGTTTTGTCGGAGATCCGGTTGCAATCGTGGCTGGTGAGGACGAGGCATGCGTAGACCGTGCACTTAAGATGTTAAAAGTGAAATACAAAGTCCTTCCGGCAGTGCTGGATTATCATACTGCGAAGGACAACGAGACACTGGTGCATCCGGAGGACAGCTGGAAATCCCTGTATCCGGTTGGCGCAGACAATAAGCGAAATTTATGTGCCCACATGGAGGAAGAAAAGGGAGATGTGGAAGGTACGTTTAAAGACTGTGATATCGTACTGGAACACACTTATCATGTCCCGGCAGTGAACCAGACGATGATGGAGACATTCCGGACAGCCTGCTATCTGGACACATATGGCAGACTGGTTGTACTGAGCTCAACCCAGATTGTTTTCCATCTGCGTCGTATTCTCGGAAATGCTCTGGGCATCCCGAAGAGTAAGATACGTGTTATAAAACCAAGAATTGGCGGCGGATTTGGTGCGAAACAGACATCAGTATCGGAAGTCTATCCGGCATTTGTAACGTGGATGACAAAGAAACCATCCAAGATGATCTACACAAGAGTGGAAAGTCAAATCGCAGGCTCGCCGAGGCATGAGATGGATGTCACTGTGAGACTTGGAGCAGACAATGACGGGAAAATTCGAGTGATCGATATTTACAATCTGTCGAATACAGGAGCTTACGGTGACCACGGGCCAACGACAGCAGGGCTTACCGGACATAAGTCCATTCCAATGTATACCGGAAATCTGGAGGCATTCCGTCATACGTTTGATGTAGTTTATACGAATCAGCTTGCCGCGGGTGCATACCGCGGATACGGAGCAACACAGGGAATTTTTGCACTCGAATCCATGGTCAATGAACTGGCAGGAATTCTGAAACGTGATCCGGTAGAACTGCGTATGCAGAATATATTAAAACAGGGCATGAAAATGCCGGCTTATTTTGATGAGACTGCGGAGTCCTGCCGTCTGGATGAATGTCTTGTGAGAGCGGCAGATATGATCGGATGGAAAGATAAATATCCATGCCGGGACATGGGAAATGGAAAAGTCCGTTCTGTAGGAATTGCGATGGCAATGCAGGGATCCTGTATTTCCTTTGTCGATGTTGGATCGGCAACTGTAATGTTAAATGAAGACGGCAGCTACAAACTTTCCATTGCAGCGGCAGATATGGGAACCGGATGTGACACCATTCTTTCACAGATGGCAGCAGATGTACTGCATGTATCGACGGATGAGATTTTTGTGTCCGGTGCGGATACGGACAATTCTCCATATGATTCCGGATCTTATGCATCCAGTACGACTTATATTACCGGTCAGGCAGTTGTTAAGGCATGTACTGAGCTTGAGAGGAGAATCTGTAAGCTGGCTGCGCTCATGATGGAATGTGATGAAGAAGATGTCGAACTGGAAGGTCATCAGGTGCGCAATATAAAGACTGGAAGATCTGTGACGACAGAAGAAGTCGGGTTTAAAGCACAGAGTTTCAATGACTTTGCTTTACAGGTTACAGAAAGCCACACCTCGCCGGTATCTCCACCGCCATATATGGCAGGAGCAGTCGAGATCGAGCTGGATAAAGCAACCGGTCATGTGGAAGTTCTGGACTATGCGTCTGTCATCGACTGTGGAACGGTTGTGAATCCGAACCTTGCGACTGTTCAGGCAGAAGGCGGTCTTGGACAGGGAATCGGAATGACTCTTTATGAGAATATCCAGTATACAGAAAAAGGTCAGATGATAAATAATTCCTTCATGCAGTATAAGATCCCGACAAGAAGAGATTATGGACCGCTACGTGTGGAATTCAGACCAAGCTATGAACCGACTGGACCATTTGGTGTAAAATCAATTGGAGAGATTGTAATCAATACTCCGGCACCGGCAATTGCGCATGCGATTTACAACGCAACCGGATGCTGGCACAGAGACCTTCCAATTACCAGTGAGAAGATTGCTATGGCACTTTTGGACGGAGAATAGAAAATGACTGGTGAAATATACAGTTTAGATGAAAATGGATGGAAATGGACAGACAGTCTCTGGAAAGCGTTGGAGACTGGAGCTGTATCGAATCCGATGGCCAGGATGTGGGAAAAAAAAAGGACAGGCATAGTCAGTGTTGTAGGAGCCGGAGGTAAGACAACTGTTATCCGGAGACTCCGGGAAGAGTGTCTTGCAGAAAAAATACCGCATATTGTGTCTACGACAACACATATGCAGACCGGACCGGAAGAATGTTTTGTGAAAGAACCAGATCTGGAGCAGATAAAAAGTGTACTTGAAAAAAAAGGTACGGTGTGGATGGGAATCCCCATAAGTAAAGAGAAAATGGGGAGTTTTCCGTTGGATTTTCTTATAAATGTGGAAAACTTAAATGTTTGGATGTTTCTGGAGGCAGACGGAGCAAAATGTCTGCCGGTTAAAGCGCCGAGAGATACCGAACCGGTCATTTTAAAGGGAACAACTCATGTAATTAGTGTATATGGGCTGGATGGCATTGGGCAACAGATTCAAGAATGTTGCTGCCGTCCGGAGCATGTGGCGCAGATCCTTAATAAAAATACAGATGAGATACTTGAATGGAAGGATCTGGTAAAACTTGCATTAAGTCCGTGTGGCGGAAGAAAATCTGTGACCAATGAGATGGAATATCATATTATTTTGAATAAAGCAGATACTAAGGAACAGAAAAAACTGGCAAAGAAGATTGCAGAAGCAATCATAGAGCAGGCGCAAATGTCTGGGCGGGAAAGAGAATGTTCTGAGAATCAAGCACACTCTGTAGTAAAATCAGTTCATATCACCGACTGGTTATATAGTAAATAAAATCTATAGCAATAAAATAGTTTCTAATCAAAAGAAGATATGCTGGAAATATAAGATAGATCAGAAAATAAAGATTGAAAATAGAAATAAAGAGAGGAGGCAGCTATGAAAATTTTAATCAAAGGAGCGGGAGATCTGGCGACAGGTATAGCTGCCGCCTTTTTTAGAAAAGGGCATCAGGTTGTTATGACAGAGATCGCATGCCCACTTACCGTGCGGCGGCAGGTGGCATTTTCCAGAACTGTCTATGAAAAACGTGCAGTTGTAGAAGAGATGGAAGCAGTTCTTGTAAAAGATGCAAGTCAGATGCAGCAGGCAGTCAGCAGCGGCAAAGTTGCAGTGATCGTTGATCCGGAAGCGAAGATTCGGGAAGTATATAAGCCGGATGTGTTAGTGGATGCGATTCTTGCAAAACGGAATACAGGAACGAAGAAGGGCGATGCCCCTTGCGTGATCGGGCTTGGCCCGGGATTCTGCGGAGGAAAAGACTGCTATGCGGCGCTTGAAACTATGCGTGGAGATACATTGGGAAAGATTCTGTATGACAGCACACCGATTCCGAATACCGGTGTACCCGGAGTTGTCGGCGGATACAGTATCGAGCGCCTCTTAAAAGCATCCGGGGATGGAAAGATAGAACCGAAGGCTAAGATCGGTGACATTGTGGAAAAAGGGCAGATTGTTGCATACACAGGTGGAAAACCGGTGTACGCCGGAGTGGCAGGCGTTGTCCGCGGTATGCTGCAGACAGGTATAAATGTAAAGACGGGACTTAAGATTGGGGATGTAGATCCAAGAAAAGACATATCGCTTGTATATAAGATCTCGGACAAATCCAATCTGCTTGGAATGCAGGCATATAAAGCAGCCGAACAATATTTTTGCAGTCAGACAGGAATCGTTGTGCTGGCAGCAGGAAGATCCAGCAGATATGGAGAGAACAAGCTCCTGGCAGAGGTTGGAGGAAGTCCGATGTTCCGGCACATTTTTGAGGTGTTGAAAGAATTTCCGATATGTGAAAAGGTTGTTTCCACAAGATTTCCACAGATCATGAAAGAGGCCAAAAAGCAAGGAATTGCCGTTGCGGAAAATAATCATCCGGAGTGGGGAATCGCTTACTCTCTGCAGTGTGGATTGAAGAAGTGTCTGGAGCAGAAGCCGGATGTGAAGAAAATTCTATTCGTGGTAGGAGATCAACCGTATCTGACAGCGGAAACACTGCGAAGACTGATGGGTGTATCTGTGCAGTATCCGGGAAAGATCATCTGCGCCGGCACGCATGGAAGACCGGGAAATCCGGTGCTGTGGGATCAGAAATATTTTCAGGAGCTTCTGAAATTAGAAGGGGACACAGGTGGCAGGCAGATTATGAAAAAATATCCGGATGAAGTTATAATCTGCGAAACAACGAAGAAAGAACTTCATGATATCGATCAGAAAACAGATATAGATTTAAGCGGACAGTAATCTGTCGCAGATAAAACGTCAGTTTCGGTAAAAGGTTATGCCGGTTCTGACGCTTTTTATTATATAAACAGGAAACTGCCAGATGATTTTCAAAAAATAATTATAAAAATTTCAAACTATTTTAGCGGAGATTTCGTATCTATAAGTGAACGGATAAGAAGGAAGTGATATTGCATGCAGTCGGACAACCATTTGATCCGTAAAATAAAGAAAAAACAGAACAAAGAAGCAGCAGGACTTCTGATTGAAAGATATTACCGAGAAATCTATGCCTATACCTATCGTCAGGTTGCTTGCAAAGAACTTGCCATGGATCTGACCCAGGAAATCTTTATTCTTGTACTGAAAGGAATACGGGCTTTTGATGAAAAGAAAGGCTCTTTCCGTACATGGATTTACCGGATCGCATCAAATAAGATTACCGATTATTACAGAAGTCTTGCATACAGGAAGAGTCAGCTGGAAGGACCCTATGGGCAGGAATATGAACATACCGGAGTAAGTCCGGATATCAGTTCACAGGTGCTCCGGCAGGAAACGATAAGAGAAGTGATGGCAGTTATTGTCCGTTACGATGAACCGTGGATACAGATCTTTCAGAAGCACTGCTTTGAAGAGCAGACGTTTGCAGAGATCGCAGAAGTACTGAAGTTGTCAGAAGGAACAGTGAAAACGCGATATTATAAAATGCTTGCACAGATTCGGAAGGAGGTAGCGGATAATGAATGATAAACAAAGATCGGAAGATCAGAAATGGAATGAATGGCTGGAAGAAAACTGCCGGATACAGGTTGAATATCCGGATATGGCAGAAATGGAACAGCAGAAAAACAGAATTTTGCAAAGCGCGCTTCCGGAGAAGGACAGTCTGTTTGAGCGGTTAAAGAAAATATATTATGGACCTGGACTGGGGATTATTTTTTATCGATGCACTCTGATCTGGGTAGTGATGATTTTACTTTATATAGGTGTCCTGGTTCTAAGTATTGGAACAAGAGATGCAAGGCAGACACAGATGGCGGTTGTGCTATTTGCATTTCCGGCAATGTATCTGGGCTTTTCGTTTCTGTCCTGCTGGGTAGATGAGCAGGAAGCAGTGACAGAACTTATAAATTCCATGCATTATTCCATGCATTACATTGTTGGACTCAGGATGTTTTATGCAAGTCTTGTCAGTGCTTTGATTAATTTAGGAACACTTTTGGTGCTTGATGGACAGGCAGATGCTATATTTTGGAAATTAAGCGCACTCGGAGTCAGTAGCATGTGCCTCTTTGCAGTCTTTGCATTGTATCTGTACCATCGCTTTTCATCGAGCTATGGAATTGGAGTCTTGCTTGTGCTGTGGGGAATCTTAGCTGTATTCAGTGCGTGGAGCAGATATGCATGGATCAAAATTCTGTTGACAGAGCTTCCGCTGGCAATTCATTTTGCAGTGGCAGCAGGCTTCTTTATATGTTTTGTGGTTTTAACAGGAAAGGTGGAGAAAGAAAATGTTACAGTTGTCGCATATCAGTAAAAATTATGGAAAATTCTGTGCAGTCCGCGATATTTCTCTCGAACTGGAGGATGGTCTCTACGGAATGCTTGCACCGAACGGAGCCGGAAAGACAACACTTATCAAGATGATCGTTACACTCTTATACCCAACGGAAGGTACAATCACATATGATGGAATAGAAATCCAGAAAATGGGAGAAAATTACCGGGATCTAATCGGTTATCTGCCACAGCAGTTCGGTTATTACAAAAATCAATCACCTGTGCAGTATTTAAATTATCTGGCAGCATTAAAAGCTGTACCGAAAGAAGGATTAAAAGAGAAAATAAAGGCGCTTCTGGAGCTTGTCGGGCTTAGTGAAAACGCAGATAAGAAAATGAAAAAATTCTCCGGTGGAATGATCCAACGTGTCGGAATCGCACAGGCATTGTTAAATGATCCGAAGATTCTTATTCTGGATGAGCCGACTGCCGGGCTTGATCCGAAAGAACGGGCAAGATTCCGTAATCTGATTTCGTCTCTGTCAAGGAATCGGATTGTGATTCTGTCTACACATATTGTGTCGGATATTGAATCGATTGCTAATCAGGTGATCATGATCAAGGATAAAAAGCTGTACCGGAAAGACACCGTATCAAATATTTGCAGCGAGCTGGACGGCGAGATATTTGAATGTGCAGTTCCGGAGAAGGAATTTCCATTATTTGAAAAGCAGTATCTGGTGCTGGGAGCAAGACAGGAGCATGGCTATCTGAAAGTCCGCTATTATGATCCGGACAGCTCGTTTGCCAGGGCAGGAAAGCTTAAGGAAGAATGGAAACCGGTCTTGTGTGCCGCTAATCTGGAGGATGTATTCCTCGTAAGTTATGGCGATGAGAAGACGGAGGTGATACTGTGAGAATTTTAATACAGGAATGTAAAAAGATATTGTCTGTCCGTTTGTTGTTATTACTTGCGTTATTTACCGTGTTATTTTATAACATGTTTTTTGAACTGAATCTGTATCCGGCAGGTGGTCAGTGTACAGATTCGCCGTATGACATGCCCTATGCCGCTAAACTGATCCGTAAATATGGATCGACACTTCCGGTCACAGAGAAAGGAAAGATTGAAAAAGAAGTTGAAGATTTGAAAAAACAGTCAACAAAGCTGATCCGGGAAGATTCCGCCCTGATAAAGGCAGGAATTTCTGATTTTGATACGATGATGAAAGAGCGTGACCGGCTTACGGATTATACGGATGAACAGATGTCAGAAAAAGAACAGAAAGAAAAGGAAGCAATCATGGATTTCACGTCATTCGAGACAGAAGGAGAAAAGATCATGTTCCAGATCCAGTATGCGAATAGTCTGCTGGATGATTTTGCCTTAACTGACCGCCCGGAGGTCAATCTGTTAAGAAGTGGCGCATTATATATTTTGCAGACGGATATGAGCAAAATGCCGGTAATGATATTGATCTGCTATGCCGTTCTTCTGGTAGCTTATCATGTGAGGGAACGGATTCGCGGTGTGATGCCGCTCTATAGCACAACAAAAACGGGAAGGGAGATTTATCCGATCCAGTATCTTGGCGGATTCATCTGTTGCCTGATCATTGGAGTGCTGCAGCTTCTGGCATATACAATTGTGTGGTATGCAAAAGGCATGGGAATCTTCTGGCAGTGTCCGGCATGGGAGACAAGAGGTATAGAATGCTGGATTAAAGGTATCTCATTCGGACAGTATATGGGAATATATGAGATCCTTGTATTATTGTTCTGCATCGCAGCAATGGCATTAATTTATGGACTTGCAAGACTTGCACAGGGGTATATTACCGGAGTGGTATTGTCTATCCCCGGCTGTGTAATAACAGGCGCGGCAGGTTCTGTTATATTTGAAGGTTTGTGCAGTTCGTTCAACATGTTTTCCATGAAAATGTGGGAGTTATATGCTCTGACAGGGTGTGTCGTGCTTGCAGTGTTAGTCGTATACTTCAGGCTCAGATGGGATGAAAAGAGGGATATTTTATGATAAACAGAGATAAGAAAGGGGGAAAAAATACCAGACTGACTTACCGGATCATATTTCTGGAATGTCAGAAAATATTTCGTAATCCGCTTGTCCTGCTTGTATTTCTTACTTTCCTTCTGATAAATATAGTTGTCGTGCAGAATGCATATGGTTCGCAGGATGACCAGAAATCGGTGCAGCGAATGCATCGTGTATTACAGGCGAAGGAACAGGGAAAAAAGAACAGTGACGTAGAAGTCTATAATGAATATAAGAAAGCTTATGGGAAGCTGTATGATAATCTGGATATGCTTAAAATTATGAAAATGAAAGAAAAGATGAGCCGTTACGAACCGACTGGAAAATATCAGAAGTTCATTGAGAATAATTATAAAAAACTGCAGAAGAGAACTGATGAAATTAAAGCAAGCGGCGCAGACCAGGCGGATTTTTATCCGGGAATTGTTTATTTTGTACATGGCACATTATTTGGAAAACTTGGAAAGAAACTGCTACTTGAAATTGTAGTACTTGTCTTTCTTTCGGTGTTGTATCTGATGGATTACGAACGGGTGCAGAAAACAGAAGATCAGGTATTCGTAACAAGATGTGGAAAAGATACATTGCATTTAAAAATGATCGGTGGTATTCTTAGCGGGCTGATATACAGTGCTTTGTTATTGCTTGCAAGCTATGGATGGTTTTTAGCAAAACTGCCGCTTAAGGGGCTGTGGAAGGTGCCGGTTTCTGCAAGCATGATGGCAGAACCAAGGTTTGGAATGCTTAATCCATTTGTGACATTCTGGAATGTGAATCTGCGTTCTTATCTGCTTCTGACGCTTGTAATGTTCCTGGCAATTGCACTTCTGGCGGGTGTACTGGCAGGTGCGGGATGGTATTGCCTGAAAAACAGTTATCTTGTATTTCTGGCTTTAAGTGTATTGCTGATGGGTTCGGTACAGGCTGCTCTGGTTCATACGACAACATTTCTGGATATCGTACTTGCCATATGTAATCCGGGAATACTGTGGATTACCTGCGGTTCCTGGTTCATGGAAAATGATCTTACTCTTTCGTTTGCGGGAAGTGAATTTTGCTGCATTTTCGGATGTGGTATTCTGATTTTACTGCCGTATTTTATTGGGAAAAAGAGATTTCGGAAATGGGAACTGAAGTAGTTCGGAAAAAGAAATTATGAAAAAGATTGTCTCCGTGCCCGGAAATGTCTATAATGTTTTCATAGGCTAGAAGAGTGACAGGAAAATGACTGGAAAGGAGACAGACAATGGCGAACGGAACATATAAGAACATATTGGAAGAGCGCAATGCACAGATGATCGAACAGATGCGTGACAAGCAGGAAGTCGGGTGGAGCAATCCGGCATATTTACCATTTGATTTTGTGAATGGTGTCTGCGAACTGGTAGTATCGGACGCAGACATCGAAGATGCGAAAAAACGTCTGGAGAGATTTGCACCATTTATTATGAAAGAATTCCCGGAAACAAGGGAAACGGGAGGACTGATCGAATCTCCGTTAGTTGAGATCGACAAGATGCAGGAAGGCTTAAAGAAGGAATATACATGTGAGATACCGGGAAGACTGTTCCTGAAAAAAGACAGCCATCTCGCAATCGCTGGCTCTGTGAAAGCAAGAGGCGGTATTTATGAAGTATTAAAACATGCAGAAGATCTGGCACTGAAAAACGGAATGTTGAAAGAACAGGATTCTTATGAAGTCTTCGCAGATGAGAAGATGAAGGAGTTTCTGTCCGGATACACGGTTCAGGTCGGCTCTACCGGTAACCTTGGCATGTCTATTGGAATTATGAGTGCGGCGCTTGGCTTTCATGTGATCGTGCATATGTCGGCTGACGCAAAACAATGGAAGAAGGACCTCCTTCGCAGCAAAGGAGTGGAAGTTATTGAATATGAGCAGGATTATTCCAGAGCAGTTGAGGAAGGCCGGAAAAATTCAGATGCTGATCCAAAGAGTTATTTTGTAGATGATGAGAAATCGGTGAATCTGTTTCTGGGATATGCAGTGGCAGCAGGGCGGCTTAAGAAACAGTTTGAAGAGCAGGGAGTTGTTGTAGATGAAGAACATCCGCTGATTGTATATATACCGGCAGGTGTTGGCGGCGCTCCGGGTGGTGTGTCTTACGGGCTGAAACGTCTCTATGGAGATCTGGTACATTGTTTCTTTGTAGAGCCGGTAGAATGTCCGTCTGTAATGCTTGGAATTGCAACGCAGAAATTTGAGCATGCCAATGTGCGGGATTATGGAATGACAGGCAAAACAGAGGCGGATGGTCTTGCATGTGCCAGTCCGTCCAGCTTTGTGACAAGAATTATGACGAACTTGCTATCGGGGGGATTCACAGTCAATGACAACAAACTGTATGATTTCCTAAGACTTCTCTACAAGACAGAAGAGGAGCAGATTGAGCCATCCAGCTGTGCAACTTTTATCGGACCTGTCCGTTTGCTTGAAGAAGAGGAGACAAAGGCATATTGTAAGAAGCATGCTTTAACGGAGAAAATACTTAAAAATGCGACACAGATTGTGTGGGCAACCGGTGGCAGACTTGTACCGGATGAGATACGGAAAGAATATTTAGAGAAACATTTGTAAAAAAGTGTTGACATTTTAAAATTCGCATAATATAATATTATTCGTGTCACGGAGAGTGATGCGGATAATGCGGGTGTAGTTCAATGGTAGAACACCAGCCTTCCAAGCTGGATACGTGGGTTCGATTCCCATCACCCGCTTTTTTGTATGTCAGTAATAAGATACGAGAGGGGATTTTAGAAAAGCCGTATAGCTGCGCTTGTTAAAGCGCGGTTATGCGGCTTTTATGTTATAGCTACGAGGACCCTGATTTATAAATAAAAAAGCTGCCGGTGGCAGAGTAAAAAAGTTCTTTAAAAAGGGAGGATGCCGGATGATCGCTTTTGCGATACCCGGCATGTATTATGAAAAAGTTTATTCAAAAGTTTAGTTGTTGTCTTTTCTTTGTATGTTTACATTATATGCAACACCTGTGAAGAAAACGTGTTGTATCAGTGAAAGAATTTTTAAAGAAAAGTGAACAAAATATGAACGTTCCAGAGCTATTTGCGATAAGCAAAAACAGGGAGCCCATCTTTGGTTGGAACCGTTACATCTCCCTGGATCAGCGGGCGTGCATAAGTAATAAATGCAGAACTGATATCTGATCCGTCACCGGTGATCCATTCGGTTGGAACTGCTTTTTCTTTATTACAGATATGATTTACATCGGCAGTGCCGTATGATAACTCATAAGGATGATCCTGACGGCGAATGAAAGTAATCATCTTACCGGTTTTGCCGGCAAGTGCAGCCTGAACGCCGTAAGTACCTGCACCGATTGCTTCTGTAAGATCGGCAGCAGAAAGCATGGAGCTGGAACAGCGCTGGCAGACATTCAGTTCGATGGAACGGACTTTTACACCGACTTTTTCTTTGACAAGGTTTTCTAGGTATTTACCGGAACCGGTGAGCATCTTGTGTCCAAAGGTATCTACTCCGACATCGCTTGCATATTCACAGATAAAAGTACCTTTTCCATCGTTAATTCCTTCTGAAATGCAAACAACAAGGTTCGGTGTTGTTTTTAAAGCTTCTTTTACTTTTGCAATGAAAGCATCCGGATCAAAAGCAACTTCCGGCAGATAAATGAGAACCGGGTTATCGCCTTTAAATTTGCGGGCGAGAACGCTGGCAGCGGTCAGCCATCCGGCATGACGTCCCATGATTTCTACGATGGTAACAGACTGTTTATTGTCGTAAACAGAAGCATCCGCTGTAACTTCGCGGACAACAGAAGCAACGTATTTAGCGGCACTTCCATATCCGGGAGTGTGGTCAGTTTCTACGAGATCGTTATCAATTGTCTTCGGAACACCGATAAAACGGATCTTGCTGTTTGTTCCGGCAGCATAGCGGGAAAGCTTGCTTACGGTATCCATCGAATCATTTCCGCCAATGTAGAAGAAATATCCGATGTTTTTTTCTTCGAATCTGCGGAACAGTTCCGGATAAACAGGATCAGTTAAATCCTCCGGCAGTTTGTAGCGGCAGGAGCCAAGATAAGCTCCGGGGGTTGTCCTTACAAATTCAAGTTCTCTGTTTTCGGCAAGTGCGTTCATATCCATGATGCGGTCGTTTAAGAAACCTTCGATTCCATTTATCATGCCATAGACGTGACTGATCTTGTCCGGATGTGCAAGTCCTTCGGTAACAACTCCGTAGAGACTTCCGTTGATAACGGCGGTTGGTCCGCCGGACTGTCCAACGATTATATTTTTCATATTTAATCCTCCATATTAAAATATTTTATTTCGGTTTGAACAAAAACCCTGTATGACAATAATGCATACTACAGGTTCACTATAACGGAAAATAAAAATATTTACAATCCCAAAGAGAATCTTAAGAATAAATTTAACTGTTCTTTATTGGAAAATTGGGAAAAATAAGGTATACTGATTCGGGAAACGAAAGAAAGGAGAATACAATGAAGTATATTTCATTTGCAATTCCAAGTTATAATTCACAGGAATATATGGCAAAAGCAATTGAGAGCATTTTGCCGGGGAAAGAAGAAGTAGAGATTATTATTGTTAATGACGGATCTAAGGACAGAACATCTGAGATCGCACATGAATATATGGAAAAGTATCCGGACATTGTAAAGGTGGTAGACAAAGAGAATGGCGGACACGGAGACGCGGTGAATGCAGGTTTAAGTCATGCAACCGGAAAGTATTTTAAAGTAGTAGACAGCGATGACTGGGTAGATGAAGAAGCACTGCATAAGATTCTTGCACTTTTAAGAAATCTGGAAGAAGACGGTGAAGAGATTGATATGCTTATTTCCAACTATGTTTACGAGAAGGTTGGAGCAACGCATAAGAAAGTGATTCATTACAGAAATGTACTGCCACAGGATGAGATCTTCCACTGGGAGGATATTGGGCATTTCCATCTGGATCAGTATATCCTAATGCATTCGGTTATCTATCGTACAGATATGCTGAAGCTGATTCAGTTACATCTTCCGAAGCATACATTCTATGTAGATAATATTTATGTGTATTATCCACTTCCGCATGTGCGTAAAATATATTATCTGGATGTGGATTTCTACCGTTACTTTATTGGAAGAGACGATCAGTCAGTCAATGAGAAAGTAATGATCAAACGTCTGGATCAGCAGATTTTTGTTACAAAGACAATGATCGATATGTACCAGTTAAAGGATATCGGCTGTAAGAAACTAAGATCTTATATGTTGAATTATCTTGCAATTATGATGACAGTTTCTTCTATTTTATGTATTCGTTCCAAAGATAAAGAGAATCTGGCGAAGAAAAAGGAACTCTGGCAGTATCTGCGAAGAAAGGATTTCCGTAGCTTTGTAAAAATCCGCTATGGAATTCTTGGACAGACAATGAACATTCCGGGAAGATCAGGAAGAAAGATTTCTTCTCTTGCATACAGCGTTGCAAGACGTCTGATTGGATTTAATTAAAATAGAAACCAGGTATAGTTTGGAACTGTATCTGGTTCTTTTTTGCTATTTAATATCGGAGGAAGAAAGATGGAATGGAATGTATTATTTTTTGTAAACAGTGTGTTGCTGGGTGTTGGTCTTACAATGGATGCGTTTTCCGTGTCGCTAGCGAATGGGCTTAATGAGCCAAAGATGCGGAAGAAAAAAATGTGCGGAGTAGCAGGTGTATATGCATTTTTTCAGGCATTGATGCCAATGACCGGGTGGATATGTGTACATACGATCGTGCAGTATTTCCGGGCGTTTGAAAAGTTTATCCCATGGATTGCGTTAATATTACTTCTTTATATCGGTGGAAAGATGTTGTGGGACGGATTTAGGAATGATGAGGAAGAAGAGAAGCCGGGTGTAGGCGCATGGGCTTTATTTGTACAGGGAGTGGCAACATCGATTGATGCGCTGTCTGTTGGATTTACAATTGCAGAATATGACTTTTTTATGGCGCTTGTCTGTTCCCTGGTCATTGCTACCGTAACGTTCTTTTTTTGTATTTCAGGACTTGCGATCGGTAAACGGTTCGGAACAAGATTTGCCGGAAAAGCAACGATCCTTGGGGGAATTATTCTGATCGTGATCGGTCTGGAGATCTTTATTGCCGGTGTATTTTAAGAGAAAAATCAAGTCACAATAGTCACAGAAAAAGCGCTGTATCATTCTGCTTCATGTTACGGTATTTTTACTCATAACAGATATTGTTGTAAATGTAGTTCCGGAAAAATAAAAACGGGAAGAAGTGCTGCCATTTATCATGAATATGTATTATTTCAGGAAAATGAAGCGTGTACGTGGAATATACTTTCAGTAAATAAGAAAGTATTTAAGGTGTTTATATGACCAGTCAGAAATTGGAGAATCTTTTAAATCTGGCACTGGATTCTACGGAAGAAGAGAGAAAAAGATCACGGAATCTGGATGTTGGGTATGACCGGCTGGAAAGAGAGTGGGACCTGATCGTTAAATATTCCGGGAACCTGGGACGTGTAAGAAATATTGCAGTACGTGTAACGGAACTTCAGAATGAATATGCAGTCATCAGAATCGCGGAATCAAAAATAGAAGATCTGACGGAGATTACAGAAGTTGAATATGTGGAAAAGCCGAAAAGATTATTTTTTCAGGTAGCGAATGGAAAGCGGGTATCTTGTATTAACGAAGTACAGGATACGCGTTTTTCTTTATTTGGACAGGGAATTCTGATCGGAATCATAGATTCCGGGATTGATTATGCAAATGCGGATTTCAGAGATGCAGATGGAAATACAAGAATCCGTTTTCTGTGGGATCAGTCTTTAAATCCAGAACCGGGGGAGAGCGCGCCGAAAGGATATGAAATTGGCGTGGAATATACAAGTGAGCAGATCGATGAAGCTTTACAGGAAAATTCTGTGACAGAGCGGATGAAAAGAGTGAGAAGCCGGGATGTTTCCGGGCATGGCACAGCGGTGGCTGGTGTGGCAGCAGGGAATGGACGAAACAGTAATGGAAGGTATGCGGGCGTGGCGACGGAAAGTGAACTGCTGGTTGTCAAACTTGGAACACCTGATGTGGAGGGATTCCCGCGGACAACGGAGCTTATGCTGGCACTGGATTATGTTATCCGAAAAGCGTTGGAGCTTCGCATGCCGGCAGCTGTGAATTTAAGTTTTGGAAATACCTACGGTTCACATGAACCTTATAATTAAGGGAAAACATAAGAAAACACTGATATTTCCTGTGTTTTCAGGCGATTCAGTGCTTTACTCGGATTCATGTTTGGTTGTCATTTGGGTCTTATAATACTCGGTCAGGATCATGTTAATCTGCTGGGAACGTGTACGATAGTTCGCTTTCGCATCCTTATCAATCTCAGCAACCAGTTCTTTGGACAAAGTAGTATAGACCTGAATATTGTTGGAACTGATAGCCATGTGGCACCTCCGATTCAATTTAATAGAATTATTCTATCATACTTCTTCGGGAGGGGCAATGTGAACTGAAAATTGAAGAATTATTGTTACTGTAAAATTGGAACGGTCGTAAAGAAAATCTATGAATAGAGAACGATAAGAAAGGTAGAACAGACAATGAAGAAAACAATTTTTGAAGAGATGGGCGGTACTTATATCAGACATGGGGATTATCTTATCCCTGCTCTTACCTTACCGAAGGAAGAAGAACAAAGGGTTGTCGGTGTATGGGGACAAAGACATTTGCGGTATTTGAAGGAATACCGCAGATTGCTATATCTGAATATGCTTACAAGCGGCAGGCTGAATGGTTATTTGGCTGATATAGAAGAACAGGCACAGGAACGCTTTGAAAGACTTGTAGAACAGATGAAACAGGCACAAGGCATTGCAGAACAGCTAAAGGTGGAAAATGTCTTGGAATGGATAGGAAGAATGAACAATATACAAGTATGTGCGAGGGAGATTGTGGATAAAGAGATAATTTATCAAGAATGAAATGTAAGATAAATAGTGTATAAAATGTAGTAGGGCATCATAAGATAAAATTGTAATTGCATTTTCCACATAGTTCGTGTAAAATGTAATTAGAAAAGCTGTGCATCAGCGGTGGGTTGACACCTAAAATCTGATACGTTTTCCGAACGAAGGTGTCGGAGGTTGGCAGGCAACGGAAAAACCTGATATTTTCCAGACGAAGGTGCTGGAGGTTGGCAGACAACGGAAAAATCAACCATGAGAAGGGAATGTTTAGTGCTGCGGCGTGAACATTCCCTTCTCTAAATTTTATGGGATAAGGATTAAGTTATGGACAAAAGACGTGAATTCAGATTATGACAAAAGCGGCACAACTATATAAAGAACATCTTGAGGATCAGAAGGTTTTGTTCCTATATGGCTTACCGAAAGAGGTGAATAAGCAATTACAGGAAAGTAATAAGATTTTGTCATCTGTACAGGGATATGAAGTTGTTTTCCATAGATACAATTTTTTACATTTGACAGGAGTTCGATTGAATAAAAAAGAGACAGCTTCTGCAATTCATTTTTACCAGAAATGCCTGGATAAGCGATTAACAGAAAATGATTTTGTTTTTGCAAAAGATGGCTCTACGGGGCAAAAATTGGATATATTGGAACGTATGATGCTTATTAAGAAAAACGTAACAATGATAGGAGAATTTACAGATCGAGGACCGAAATTATATACAGAAAAAGCTGCCGGGAATATATGTGGTTGTATTGGCTTCGTAAAAGATAAAAATACGAAATTAAATGTACCGAACACATTGCTGAAAAAGGACATCAGAGATGTAACAGCACAGCCTACATATAAAGTATTTGCTGTAATATCAAAACACTATACAGATGAGAAATATACAAATCTTGTAAAGATGGACAAAAGTATTGATTTGAAAGAGTGTTGTTTCTCAGAAACAATAGAAAATATGATAGATAGAGAAAATCTATAATGAAATAGAAAGAAACCATGCTACTGCTTTTTGTAACAGTATCATGGTTTTATTGTTTGTCGTCTATATTTTAAGTTGATTATTACTTTACAAAATTGGCAATGTTATAATTATCATTGATTTTAGAAGAAGGGAGTATCGAGGGAAATCAGTGAAACTGGTTTTGCAAGCATAGCGTTTGGATATCCAGACGCACTTTGGGAGAACTCCCAACCCCCTTTTGCTCAGTGGTTAGCAGTTTGTGAATTATTGGGATGAAGCAATATAACTGTTTTGAGAAAACGGGATATTTTTCATGTTATCAGTTTAAACATTATAGTTCCGTGTTGTGCGATTTTTGCCTGGATTGAACAGGATGTTTTTTTCGCAATTCCTGTTTCCTCTGATATTCAAGTTCCCAGGTACGATGAGAGAAGCTATAGGGATCTTCCATATTGAGATCATCCACTTCATGGGTTGCGATATCACGATAGTGATAGTCATAATATTCACCAAAAGTACCTTTGAGCTGCTCAATCAGTTTCTCTCGGAAAGTAGGTCGTATCTGGATTCTGGCATCCAGTAATTCTGTATATTGCTCTGGTTTAGGCCGGAGTTTTTCCTCTTGGAAAGCGACAGCATCTTTTTCAAGCTGCTCTTTGAGAGCCATATCCTGAGAATCGAGAATATCCAGATTCTTATCCATCTGGTTATATTTATTGGAAAGACTCACCATATCTTTATCTGTGGAACATTCAGCCTGAAACAGCAGTTGTTCTTTGGCAGATTTCAGTTCCTCGATTTCTTCTGTTACGGTTGTAAGCTGCTGGTTTAACTTTATATGCTGGAAAGGATTTAGAATACTGGTTTTACTTTTTTGCACATTTAGTTCTTTCTTTTCAGTAACTTTCGCTTTGAGCTTTTTCTTAATGGTATCATATTTATTTAGGATAGGACGAAAATGCTGCATCCAGTCATGGATCACTTCTTTTTGCATTTCATTATGAAGTAAATGATATTGTGTAAAAATCATATGATTGCGGATTGCTTCTAATGTTTCTGCAATTACCGGAATAGATTTTTCGACAGCTTGAACCAATTTTTTTATCTGTGTTTTTAATTCCCGTAGTATTCTGTTATCCGCACGAATCTGACGGTTGATTTCACACCGGTCTGCTATCAAGCCTTTCTTTTCCATATTCTGGGCAATGTAGCCCTCATGGATGGTTGGCTGTTCGGTGATTCCCTGATCTGCAAAACTGCGGTGATCAATAGTGGTATTTATCTGATTAAGGGCAAGCATTTTATTTACGGCATCTGCCCAGTTTGCTCTCCAGAGGCAGAGCTGTTTCTCACTGTTCCATTGTTCGGAAATCGGGTTTTGTCTGCCATACCGGGTGCTTTTTGGATGTTTGTCGATACGTTCATAACCTTTCTCCTGTGCTGCCGAGGGAGTCAGATATACTTTCTTTTTCCCAGCTTTATAACGATACTGTTTTTCCCAGCCCTCTTTCTGAGCATCCTTAAATTCAGAAGCAGTAAATCCCTTTTCCTCTCCATCTTTGATGCATAGATATTCTTTTTCGGTTTTATACTGCCATGTTCCGTTTTCGTTTAATGGACGGACAGTAAGTAGAATGTGTGCATGGGGATTGTGACCATTTGTATCGTGAATGGCGAAATCGGCACACATTCCCATATCTACAAAATTCTTTTGAATAAAATTCTGAAGAAGAGAAATATTGCTGTCTTTATCCAACTCAATAGGGAGTGCGACAACAAATTCTCTTGCCAGTCGGCTGTCTTTTGTTTTTTCAGCAGCTTCTACAGCATTCCAGAGTTGCTCCCGGTTTTTCCATTCAGGCGGAGCCATAGGGGGAAGCATTACTTCCTGATAGATCAGTCCATGTTTTCGGGTGTAGTCATGCTGGATGCCATCGTAATCATTGTATATGCGGCTACAGCTCATATAAGCAGATGCAGCGACAGCAGACCGCCCGGAACCACGGCTGACGACCTTGGCTTGCATATGATAAATTGCCATATCTGGCACCTCCTTTCGATGTTGCCTGCAACAGCGGATAGCCCTCGGCAGAGCGCACGAGCCCCGTAGGGGATACCACCGCCCGATTTATCGGGTGGTGAGTAAGTGCGCCCTTCGGGAGTAGAACTTGTGCGTTTACATTCCCCTTAGCCGGATCATCAGCTCCCGCTTTAGGGTATCTAAATCCATTTCTTTAATATGGGGAGCAATGCTTTCCAGAATCGCTCCTTCTTGAATCAATCTGCGTGTTCTGGCATTACGTACCTTTTTACGGTTTCTTGCTTCGATTTCTTCCAGTCTGTGTTTTGCCTGTAAAAGCACTTTTTCTTCTGGTGTCATAATTCTTTTATTTGCCATATCTGGCACCTCCTTTTTATGCCCGTATCCGGGCGATTTAGTTTTAAAATCTTGTGGTTTAGTACTATAGTTTTAGATAACTGACAGTGGCATGTCTCTGGTGATAAATAAGAAAAGAAAGTAGTACTACTGTCAGTGAAAAATAGTTATTGTGCGATGCTGCTTTGTTTCAACTCTGGTTTGAAGTGTGATTATCTAACAGAATTTTTTTCGTTTTTTTTAAATTAGCTGTTGCATTGTCCTGACGGATATTCCGGTTATTGATACGGATGGGAACACATCTCTCCAGAATCCGGTCATAAATTCGCTTGTGTGCGATATCAGCGGCGTTATTCAGCTCTGATAAAGTGAGATTGGTTGTTATGATCAGGGGCTTTTTACTGCGGTAACGGCTGTCAATCACATTGAAAACCTGTTCCAGTGCAAAGTCAGAGTTCCGTTCAATTCCGAGGTCATCAATGATCAGAAGGCTGTAGCGGTTTAAGCTGTGGATGAACTGATTCCTGTCTTCAAAATGCATTCCGGTAAGGGTATTCAGAATCCGGGAAAAGTTGGTTATCAGTACCGGGACGCCTTTTTCCAGAAGGGCATTGGCAATGCAGCCTGCAAAGAAAGATTTTCCAGTACCGACATCGCCCCAGATGAGAAGTCCGGAAGCGTTTGCTTTCATCTCTTCCCAGTTACTTACATAATTGTGTGCAAGTTTCATTTCCGGATTGATGCCGTTATCTTTGGAAAAGGTGTAGTCATAAAGTGATTTGTCCTGTAAGCCGCTGGTTTTGAGATGCTCTATTTCCATTCGCTTTTCATGAAGTTTTCTCTGGGCTTCCTCCTGTTCAAAGATCTTCTGCTGGCACTTACAGCGGATGGAAGGAATAAGAACCTTTCCCTGTAATTCATGCCTGCACTGTCTTGGCGTATTGCATTTGGAACAGTAGATCAGGTGGTCTGTTTCGTTAAAATATTCATCAGGCTGAAGTTCTCTGTTTGGTGTTATAGCATTTGCTTTTTCTGTAAATCTTGTCATAGTGTTTCGTATTCCTCACTTTCATAATTTCGTTGCCGGGAAACAGGATGATCCTGTCTTGCCCAACGGATGATGGTAGCTGCATGGTTTTGGTATTTCTTTCCGGTAGAAGCCATATAACCGGATAAGCGTTCCATATAGTCCTGCCAGTCAGGGATTGTCTGCCGGATATCTTCCAGCTCCGTCTCTGACAGAAAAACATTTTGAAATGTTCCATAGGGTGAGCGTGGCTCTTTACTCCCTCTTATTGTTAAATGGTTCTTTTTTATCTCTTTCTTATTACTGGACAGTTTTCTGTCTGTATCAGGGAAAGAATCCTGTCTGTCAATAGGACAGTTTTCTGTCTGTCTTGAGGAAAGAATTCTGTCTGTATTGCTGAGGGTTTCTTTCGGGATTTTTACATAGATCCGATTAGGGTGTCCGGGTCCCTGCCGTTTTCGGAAGATAAGCTCTTGTTTTTCCAGTACTGCCAGAGCAGTTTTTACCGTCATCTGGCTTTTGTGGAGAACTTCTGCCAGTGCTTCAATCGTAAAGTAGAGGAACACATGACCATTTGTATCTGACCAGCCCTCATTTTTCTGGGAAAGCCTTGCACGGTCGAGCAGGATCATATAAAGCATTTTGGCAGTTTCGTTTATTTCCATGTCCAGAGGAAAACGGGGAAACATCATATAAGATGGCAGGCTTGTGTCTGCTGTCAGAAAGTCCGTCATGTGTTCACCTCCAATCACAATGGTTTATTCTCCAAGGAAATCCCAGTCTATATCACGATCCGGCTGTTCTTTTTCAGGAGCTGGAAAGGGCACCCTGATGGGGGATTCCCTTTCCAACATGCCTGCAGTCAGCCCGGACAGAAAAATCGGCAATGACTGTTTCAGGCTGTGTTCCACTGCTTCTACAATCTGTTTCACAAAAAGTTCTTCCCGTTCCCTTGTTTCCAGATAGGGATCAGCCTGAGTGCGGTAGTAGCGGTCAAAATAATCGACCAGTGCAAGGGAGATTACCTGGCTGTAAGATTTAAAATTCTGCCTGTCCATCGTCTGTAAATATTCCCAGGCTTTCCGCTGCTGGTCTTTGTCCAGATTAAATCGCAGGTTTGTGTTGCGGATATGGTTCTGCATGGCTTATCCCCTCCTTTTCAGGCTCATATAAGCCAGAGATTCATAACCTTTGGCAGTGGCACAGACATCATCAAGGATGGTAACTCGTGCTTTGTCATACGTTCCAAAGTTACGGATCAGGCATCCACCGCCTCCGACCACATACAGGCGCATCAGGTCAGGATTGTATTCATATTTGCGGAGTGTGGCAAAAATATCTGTGACATACTGTCTGGCAACAGCAGTAATACAATCCAGATAAGGCGCTGAAATGTCAGCGGTTCCAAACCGTAGAATCTGCTCTACGGTGGATTCCTCAATCTTTACTCCGAATTTGTCCAGAACAGCGTTTTTAGCGGCAATCATACATTGGTTTACGCCGAACTTTTCTGTCCAGCACCGGCTTTCTTGAGCTTTCTTATTGTTGATATATAGAATATTCATGGTTCCGTTTCCGATATCTGCAAGAAGATTGGTTCCCTTGAAATCTCCAAGCCAGTTTACAATAGCCGGATATCCCTGCGGGTAAAGGCTGCATCCCACAAAGCGGATATGATACTCTTTGCTGTTAAATCGGTAATGGATTTCAGAATTCTGGAGCAGATAGGAACGAAATTCTTCCCTCTGGTTTCTGATCCACGTCAGAGGAAGCCCGGCAGCTAGATGAATGTCTGCTTCACGGATGGAAAAGACATTCAGTTCCCTTGCAACTGCCATCAGCGTCAGAAGATAATATTCTTCGTCCATAGCTTTATCCGGGATAAATTCTTTGTGCCCTTCGCCAATCCGGTAGTAAATGCCGTTATATTCCAGAATATTCCCGGTGAAGATGGGTTCTGTTTCATAGGCTTTGATTCCGGTTGGTGTGACGGTATTTGCTGTTTTCATGTTGCCGTAGCCGTGATCTACAGCAATGATTTTTGTGTTTCTGAGTTCTCGTATAAAAAACACCTCCATTTTCGTATTGATTGATTCAGCAGGCTGTACCGGTGTGGTACTGCTTTGCTGTGAGATAAGCATACGAAAGTTGGAGGAAAAAGACATTGAGGGGAAATTGAGCTGAAATTGAAAAAATATACCTTTTATTATTATGGTGCTTGCTGATATGCAGTTTGCTGAGAAAGTAAACAAAATACTTTCTATAATTGTTAAAAAATTAGTTAGTCTGTCAAAAAAATATTGTGAGAAAAGGAAGATTATTGTAAAATGGGCTAAATAGAAACTACATTTGAAATGTAATTCTAAAGATAAGGAGGGGAATGATTTGTAATGAAATATAAAAAAGTCGTTGCAGTTCTGCTTGCTGTGGGATGTATTGGGCTTGTAGGAACTTTGGGATATTTTCTTGGATAAACAAATCAAAAAGAACCTGATGTAAAACAAGTAGTTGCCCCAGTTGATGAAACAGAAGACACGAAACAGGAATCAAGAAAAATTGCAGTAGTTAATCTTGATGAAGGGACAACTGTTGGTGGAGAGATTATTAATTATGCTGATAGGATATCAAAATTTCCAAGTACAGATTTTGAATATTCTTCGTTAGAAGAAGCACGTATGGGGTTTGAAACTGGAAAATATGGAGCGTATGTTACAATTCCTGCCACTTTTTCTCAAAGTGTTGAAAGCTTAAATGGAACCCCTCAAGCTTCACAGATTGAGTATGTGATTAACAAATCATTTTCTGGAAAGTCTCAATATGAACTTCTTTATAATGTTGTAAGTTATGCGGAAACATTAAATGACAGTTTGAGTTATATGTATTTGAACAATATTCTGAATGAGTTTCACAATGCACAGGACGGGGCATCTAATGTAATGAGTAATGATTTGCGGGATAAAGATGCGATTGACCGTATTGCGGCATCAGATCTTGTGGCATTGATTGAAATGCCAGAAATTGTGAGAGAAGAAAATAAAATTGAAGCACCAGATTTTGTCTCTTATACAGAAAAAAATTCAGAATTAGCTAAAAATATAGATGAACAATATTTAAAATGCGTCGAAGACATTGAAAAAGAAATTAAGGGATTAAGTGAAAATGGGAATACTTTAGCCAATGTTTTAACAGAAATTGCTTCTAATGTGGAAGAAATAGACTTAACGGTAGATGAGGAAGGAAACTCAATTGCAGAGGAAGCAAATAAAAAGTTAGAACAGTCTTTAAAAGAGTATGTGAGTCAGGCTCCAGACAAAGGCGGAATCCAAACCCAATTAAGAGAAATTCAAAATCACTTGACAGAAATAAAGAATGGATGGGTAAATGCTAATAATCAGAACAATAAAAAATTAGAAGAACAATTAACGGATACGTTAGCAAGCTATTTGGAAGAACTGAAATCTCAAGTACCGATGCTGGTTGCCACCGAACAGCCTGATGGAAGTTATCAAGTTACTTTTCAGCAAACAGGAACAGAAGTTCCGCCTTCTGTAACATTCTCCATTGTAGATGTTCCGGGAGCACAGAATAATCCCAAACAAGACTTATTGAAAGAAATTTCTAGTGCGATTGCCCAGGCTGAACAGCTGACAGAAAAGATTCAAATACCTGTAGAGATAGCAGAAAGTACGCCGGGAGCAGGCGATAATTATACGATTAATGTAGAATATGATATACCAATGTCAGTTGCATCACTTTCGGAAGAACAGTTAAGGGAATTGATAAAGAAAAAAGAAAATTCGTGGTATGTTATTAAGGATTCGATAATGGAGGATTGATTATGAAAAAAATAGTGAAAGTTGGTGTGTTAATATGTTGCTTTATAGCAATAGGCTCTATTTTATATCTGCGATATCTGCAATTTCAAAAGAAGGAAGCGGAAGAAAGAGAATGGGAGATTTGTATAGCTTATAGAAGACAAAATGATGCATTAATTCGCAAGGATGGTCCGCTTCATTTATATGAATATAGTTCATATGAACATATTGATGAAAAGGAGTTGTTTGTTGCGTTACATGTTTATAATATGTCTGACCGTTGTAAAGAAAAGGTCACATTAGAGGATGTAAAAAAGTATTTATCAAGTGAGTTTGATGAGGAAGGGAATTTATATGTCCTAAATAAAAATAATAAAGTGCATGATTACATTGAATGGTATCGTAAAAGAGTTATTACAGATACTGGTATGGACTTTGAAGGCGAACATCAGATAGAACGGTATTGGACACGCCTATCAGAGATTGTGCTCAATTATGTTAGGGAGGGGAATGACTTTCCAAATCAGGATGTCAAGTCATTTTCGTACGAAAAGCTAAAAGAAATAATGAAAAAAGCAGACGATCCATCATATCAAATCAATGATGATATTATGAAAAAACCAATTAATGAGGCAGAATAAAGAAGAAAGTAGGATCATGAAATAGATATGAAAAATTGAATATCTATGGAATTGTATCATCTGTACTTTTGGCAGTTTTATTTAGTGTTGCTATATTTGAAGAAGCTGTAGATGGTTCAATGGAGATGCTAAATTAAGTCCTTTTTTATAGGACTTTCTAAAAAGATATTCAGAAATAACAGCGGTTATTGCTCAAAGTAGAATGTTAGATTATATGAATCAGGAACAAGAAAATCTAAAGAATCATTGTACGATTTCTGCTATTATCTCCTATATTTGTAGAATGAAAGATCTGGGAACAATGATGCATGGAAAATATGTTACTATTTCTTGGGAGGAAGAATGCAAAAAGTATATTGTTAAGTTAACACATACAGATTTTATTAATTATTACAACCCGTTAGGTGTTGTAATTGAAAGTAACCAGAATGCTAAAAGAAATCAAAGATTTGAAATACTATCGTGGAGAAATTCTTATTTTATAGAACACAATTTAGGTAAAAAAACTATTTTAGAGATAGCTGGAGAAAAGAAAACTGATGCAGAAGTACTACAAGAAAAAGTGGCTTCATCTTTACTACTATCTGGGATTGAGAAGGCAATAAATTCGACTTATGCTACTATAATTAAGGTGATAGCAGATATACAGAATAATCAAGAAAATAATATAAAACTTGACACAAGTGTCACAAATATAGAAGTAGGAAATTATATAAAAACATTAGGTTTAAATGGAAATATTATTTATGAAAATAATAATAAAGTTTTTATGCTGAATGTTATGGTAAATAAAGTAGTATTAAATATAAGAGTGCATGTTTATAAATTTAGTAAAGGAGATGGTGACGATGTCAAAAGGAATAAAAGTAAATAATGGGCATGTAAACGAAGTTGCAACTCAAATTGAAACGGCTAAAAGTTATTTTCGTCATGTTCCGTTAGTTCCACAGGATTCTAAGACAACAATTTCAGCGAACAGTAAAAGTAAAGAGGCATACGGATATGCACAGCAAGGAATTGAATTATTAGGGCAGACCTTAGATGGTGATGTTCACAATATAAGAAGTCTGAATCTTAGTTTTTCGCAGTTTGATGAGATGATGGGGAAACTTGCACAACATGGAACTAGATATCCAGTGATTAAAGCCGCCGATGACTAGGGAGGAAAGTTTATGAAAGAAAGTGATTATTTAAACCCGAATGATATAAAAAGCCAATGTGATCAGGCAATCCATAAGCTCGAAAATGATAATGAGACTCTGGATATTGTTTCTAAGAGTGTAACTGCATTTTCTACAGATAATGAAATTAAAAGCGTTTCTTTTGAGAATTTAAAGCAACAGTTGGCCGATTATATAACTGTAATTGATGCAATAAAGTCGGCGAATGCGTATGATATTGCAGAATTTTCAACACTAAAAGATTTGGTAGGAGATGAAGTTCTTGATGGGGCGAATATTCAAAGCCAAATGAAAAAAGCACTTGATAACAAGGAGTTTTATTTGGAAAAAGCAGATGAGTATGAAATGAAAAAAGAGACTTCTAATTCTATCATAGATTTATATTATAGTTGGAAGGTAAATGACTATAAACGATTGGCTGAATCTAGTCAGAAGTTGTATGATGAATGGAAAAGCAAATCAGATAAATATGATGAAATTGAAGGTAGTACAAGTATATTGTTTTCAACGACAAGTAGTCTGCGTGAAGCTATCACAACTGCACTTAATAGTATGAGCGGACGATTTCAAAGTGGAACATACATACCCAGAACAGGTTTCGATTGGAAAAAAATTATGGAGGTGGAATGCTTAAAGCTGGAATCGTGGTTGAAAGCTAAAGAGGAATTAAAATTAAGCGAATCAGAAACTGAGTATTTGAAACAAAAAGGAATTGTTTTAACGACAATGGATATTGCGTGTATAAAACGTACAGAAGGAACAGAATTAGTATTTCTTTCAAAAGATAAAAAAGCGTTGTTTTATAAAGGAGAGATATATCCTATTTATGTTCCAGATAATGAAATATCTTTTCAACCTATTTGGAAGTTGGATGGGAAAAAAGAAATCTCAGCAATGGAGTTTGATGCATTAGAGGGAATTTTAGGATTTAGTTTGGAAGAAATACCTAAAGAAGATATATATACAACATCTGGACATAAGGTATTATCAGGAGAATTATCTTCAACAGATCCAAATGTAAAGGCAGCAGCAGGTTTGAGTGCGTTATTAGGGTTAACGCAATTTACACTTTCTTCATTATCCAAAAGCGAAGTGACAGTTATTTTCCAGTCTTCAGAAGGTGGAAATAGAGGCACTATTTGTGTTGGAAATTCAGAAGATAGAGCAACTTTTCAGAACTGGAATTATAATATTCCAATGGATACATATAGAGACTCAGAACCTGGCATTGGAAAAATATGGGCATCAGATTATGCAGCAGGAATATATAAAATAGCTTCGGGAAAAGATGTTCCAAATCCAGACGGAACTTATACGATAACGGGCACTTTGGATGAAAGACATAAAGATACAAATATTTCGGGTTATTTATCATATTCAACGGATGGAAAATTAATGTATACACCGTTAACCTATTCTGGTGATAAAGCATATATTGAATCTGTTGATGGGTTTATGGAGTTTGGCCGAACACAAATTTTAGATTTTAGTGATAAATTATCTACACCATCTTTTGCGGACGAGGATAGTCAGAAATTATTAGAAGAATTATTGAAAGGGGAAAATGAATGATGGAGAAGAATAAAGATATTTTGATTGTAATAATTGCAACGCTTATTTTCGGAGGTGCTTCTAAGATATTAGTTGGAGTTCCATATATGGCATGGGGATATTTTGATCAATTGTTTATAGCAGCATTTATTTTGTGGACATTTTATAGTGCTGCGCTGTATGTAGCTATTAAAATAGAAAACAGAAAAAATGAAAATTATTTAAAAATTGGATTTGTTGGAGTAATGTTTGGTTTAGCGGTAGCATGTTTAAAAATGGGTGTAGATGCTATTATAGAACAATTTGCAAAGTCTGCAAGTAATTTGATTATTACAGCCTTTATGATGGAAATGGGAATCCTTATTTTAGGGAGTATCATTATCTTTGCTTTATATATTTATGTAGCGAAGAAAGAAATTTTATGGAATAAATCTATGAAAAATTATACTTTGGGATTAGGCGGAATTATAGGTATATATTTTGCTGTAATTGTCTATTATTTATGGCAACTCAAACATTGGATGGAAAAATTTTCTGGTTTGGATGTGGTAAAAGAAATTGGGAAAGAGCAGGGTATATTAAATTTGTCAACAAAGTATGCTAGGGAATCGACTATGATGGGGATGGTTGTGTATGTGGCTTTTTTTATAGTTTTATGGATTGCTTTAAAAAAGAATACAGAAAATAAGGAAGCTTAATAAATTGTTGCAACAAAAATAAAGGAGGTATTATGTGAATGAGGTTAATTGCATGTCTGAGGAAGAACTTCGGGCACATTTGAAGAAGATGGAGAAAAATAAAGAGGAATTAAAGTTTCAAGAACAGAGGATTTGGAAAGAAGAAGAGGAGGAAGATGAACAGATTTACGCTGCACTGGTAGGACTAGAACATATGCGGGAATATGCGGGAGAAAATGAGAAGATAATACTCTTGATTGATGAGCAAAAGAGCATTTTAGATAACATAAGATTGAGAAAAGCGGAATTTGCTGATGAATTTAAAAGACAATTGCAAAATAAAAATAGTCGAATTGAAGAAGAAATAGCAGAAATTGATCAGAGAATAAGGGAAATTCTTATGAGTGGGTGATATAGTAAAAAAGTTTTTTTAGAAAGAGCAGAAGATACACGGATTTTTTGTATCTTCTGCTGTAATCATGATTTATAGAAAACGAGTTGATTATATATTTTACAAGCGTTATAGGAACTGCTAGTGTTTGGTGGGAAGAATACTTTTTGCCAGAGCAATTCCAGCTTGTGGATATAATTCCTGAATTTTTTTATATTTTTCTTCAATCAATTCAGGTTCATCTGCCCATATATCTTCATAAATTTTCAAGGCTTTTTTAAAATGGGTTTTCGCTTGTGAAATATTTGCAGTGATCAGGCAGATACTTCCAAGGGATTCCTGTACCTGTGCATAATCCAAACAGTGGTTTGAATTATATTCTTTGATAATCTGTGCTAATTTCTGAAGAGCAGACAGGGCAAGGTCAGGTTCTTGTATTTCAGTTAAGAGGACAGCATAATTATTAATCTGAGGAATACTGTCATTAGTATAAAGAAGCTGGTATTGTTCTAAAAGAGAGATACCCATTTCCATGTGTTTTTTAGCCAGATTAAGTTGTCCGTTGATTCGGTAAAGCCCCCCAAGATTGGAATGGAGGTTGGAAACAAGGTGTGCATTCTTTTTTGTGGTTTCTTTTATTTGAGCAAGTGCTTCTTTTTCTAATTTTATCGCTTTTTCTGTTTTGGGTTCCAGAGTTGCCTGATAATCCAATAGTAAGGCACGGTCAGATGCAGTCCCGTAAGTATTTGCTTTTATAAAATGCTGTAGTTCCTGAATGATTTTTTTCATACCCTTTTGATAGTGGTACTTCTCCATATATGGAAAAACATCTTCTAAAAATAACAGGTATTGGGGAATATCATCCTTTTCAATGAATTGGATGATATTTTCTGTTGTCTGAAATAATTTTTTATAATAGCTAACTTCAATGCCATGCATCAAACATATTTTTCGCAGAGAATCCAATAACGTGTGGCAGCTTGTAATAGAAGGTGCGGTCTCGGAAACTGCAATTTCCTGAATCATTGGATGCAGAGAAATAGTATGCCGGAGACTTGACTGTACAAAACCTGTCTCAATCAGATCATTCACGTCATTTAAAGTAGGCAGCTCCAGCCATTTGGAAAATATACGGGCAGAAATACCAGATGAAGGCATAAAACACATATTGCACATAATATCCTGCTGTTTCCGTGATAAGGAGTATAACGAAAACAGGGTATGGATATGGTTGTAATAGGTGGCTTTTTTGCTCTGACCATCTTTCATTACTTTAATCTTATCTTCATTATGAAGAGAAGCCTTTTCCTCTTGAAGTTTTATCAATAATTGCTCTGGAGTTAAAATTCCATTTTCCAGAAGTTTGGCTGCCAGTTCGACAGCAAAAGTATGGTAGTGTACAGTTTCTATGATTTTTTCTACGATTGCCCGGTGTTCCTCTGCTTCTGAATAAAATACAGATGTCAGTTGAAAAAGAGTGGCTATATCTTTTAGTTCTTTTAACTGAAAACTACAGTATTCAGACAGTTGGCTTCTGGTTGTAAATAAAACCCGGCAACGGTATTTTAATACGACTGACAGGCAACTGTCCTGTGTGGATGTGACATTAAAATTGTCTATGATCAGCAGTGTATCAGATTTCAAAGAGCGTAAGAAACGGTTATGTCTTTGAAAACATTCCTGCTCACTGATTTCTGGTGGATCATCAATAAAATCCATGTCTGTGATATTTTGATATAGATTACCGGTGTATTCCATATAGAGAATATTGGTGTACTGTTTTCTGTATTGCTTTGCATAGGCTTTAGCAAGCTCGCTTTTTCCAATTCCGGCAATTCCATAAAGAAATATATGTCGGTTCTCTTTAAACAAAGTATGGAGTTCATCCAGTTCTTCTTCTCTTCCTAGAAAATGACGGCATGGTTTCGGGACTTCGCTGTCCATAATGTAATCCAGAACAATCGGAGATAGAACACCTCCTGCAATCAGTTTTTGATTTCTTGTATCACGTTTAATAAATTGCCGTTCCATACCAAAAGAAAGTACTTTTGCTAAAAACAACAGCCTTGAATCAGAAGGTTTATATAGAGATACAAGTTCCTGCTTTTTTGTATCCGAAATCGTATCGTCCTGTATGAATAACGTGTAAATGTCCTGTATAACCATGTTGCAGTCTGCCATTAAGGGAAGTAAGTTCCGCTGAATGGTTGTTGCCAGTTTTTTCTGATTGCTGGGTTTTGCATAATATGAGGTTATTTTGGGACTGATTTTTGCCTGTCCGGTTATCCAGCGGCAAATTAGACCATTATCCATAGAAAAATCTTCATTTATCGGATCATTCATAAAATCTTCAAATAATTCGTATAAAAAATCAGGTTGGTTCATCTGATTGCTTTCACTGATTTGATTTTTTAGGCATGTGCTAATAGAAGAAAAATCACATCGTTCCAACAGAAATCCCTCCTTTGGTTTTCGTGTTTTATATTCTTAAAGTCTTTTTATTATAACACGAACAAATGTTCCGGACAATAGGAATTGATACTGTATAGGAAGAAAATGAATCTTAAAAACTCAATCTGCGGTCAATTTCAATTCAATGTGATTGGTGCAGAATAATTTTAGAATGTAATCAGGCTTTCGAAAGCCGAATTCAATTCATACAGAACTTTTGTACAATCCTGCCGGCATAGGATGTAGAGAGAACTGTATGCTGAAGGAGGCATATAGCATGAATACGTTATTTGATTCTGTAGAAGTTCTGGATACAAAAAAAGAAATCCAAAAAGAGAATGTAAGCTATGAACATGCAGGATATCAGATTCGAGTGCATTTTAATGGGGAAAAGACATTGATCCAGTGCATTCAGAATCTTACTGAACGAAAAATTGCAGGTTGATTTTCTTAAGTTCTTGTTGTAAAATGAAGACAATTAAAGACAATGACTATGCAAGACCGATGAAAAGAGGGATAGAATGTATCAGGCAGGAATTTATTGCCGAATTTCCATTGAAGAGCAAAATAAAGAGGGTGAATACAGCAATAGTATTCACTCTCAGATTCAGATGGCAAGAGATTATATTGCAGAGAATAAAGATATTGCAGAGAAAAAAGTTTATGTAGACGATGGGGCTTCTGGAAGTAATTTTGAAAGAACTGAATTTCGGAGGATGCTGGCAGATATTGAGCTTGGTGTTATCAATATGGTGATTTTTAAGGACGTATCTCGACTTGGAAGAGAACATATTGATACCAACTATTATCTAGGCAAATATTTCCCGGAGAAACAGATTCGGATTGTTTCGATTCTGGATAATTATGATTCAGTAGTTGGAACTTATGATGAAATGTTAGAAATAAAAACTTTGCTGAATGATATGTATTTGAGAGATACATCCAGAAAGATTAAAATGACCATTCAGACAAAAAGAAGTATGGGCGAATATACACCGAAACAGCCTCCCTTTGGATATGTGAAAAGTAAAACAATTCATAATCATCTGGAAGTTGATCCTTATGCAGCCGAGGTTGTCCGAAGAATTTATAAAATGTATCAAAATGGATTTGGCTGTACGGTTATTTGCAGGACTTTGAATGAAGATGAAATCCCTTGTCCCGCAAAATATAAAAAGGAAGTTTTAAAAACCAATTATGTATGGGATTCGGGAAAAGGTCTGTGGACATCGTCTACTGTAAGTGGAATTTTAAAGAATCCGGTCTATACTGGGGCGGTTGTGATTCGGAAGCATGAAAGACCGTCTTATAAGCTGAAATACAAAAAGGCAATTCCACTGGAAGAAATGGAGCTGGTGCCGGATGCACATGAAGCAATCATTTCTAAAGACGAGTTTGATAGGGTTCAGCAAATAAGAAAGGGGCGCAGAGTTTCCTATTTTGATAAAAGCAATGAACCACATAAATATGTGGGACTGCTCTTTTGTGGGAAATGTAAAACAGCCATGCGAAAACGTTATCTGGCATCTCATAAAGATTATGACGGATATATGTGTGGTTTTCACCAGAAGCAGGGGCAGAATTACTGTGAGCTGAATCATATTACATTTGAAAAGCTGGATGAACTGGTTGTATTTGCAATCAACCAGCAATTGAAACAGATGAAGATGGATATGAAGAATCTGGAAACTCAGATCAGACAGAAACAGCCGGAACTGGATGGTAAAATTGCAAAATTGCAGGGAAAAATAGAAAGAAATCTGGAATACCGGAAACGAGTATATGAACAGTTTATGGATGAAGTACTTTCCAAAGAGGAATATTTGGAATTAAAACAGATGTATGAAACAGAGAATCAGAAATATCAAAAAGAATTATCAGAACTGAATCATGAAGAGCAAAGGCAGCGGGCGGCGGTCAATGAAACAAAGATATGGTTGGAGCATTTTAATCGCAGAAGAATAACGGTAAAGCAGCTTACCAGAGAAGTGCTTGTGGAGTTAGTTGATAAAATTTATGTATATCCAGAGCAGAAAATAGATATATATTTTAAGTTTGCTTCAGTAGAGAGTTCACCAGATAGAATACTTGAGAAAGATGGGGTGATATGATGTATCAGATGGGTGTATATTGTCGTCTGTCGAAGGATGATGGAGAGAATAAAGTTAGTGAGAGTATTGAAAATCAGATGAAACTGATTCGTGAGTATGTGACTAAATCAGAGGATCTGGAAATCGCAGATATTTATATTGATGACGGTTATTCGGGGCTTTATTTTGCGAATAGACCGGAATTTCAGCGGATGATGGAGGATATCTACAAAGGGAAAATTCAAGGCGTTATTACGAAAGATATTTCCCGGCTTGGGCGTGAACATATTGAAACCAGTAATTATATCGAGCGTGTTTTTCCATCTTTGGGTGTGCGTTATATTGCAATTTTGGATGGCGTGGATTCTGTTCATCACAGTAATGAAGAATTGGCACAGTTTAAGACGCTGTTTAATGATATGTATAGTCGTGATATATCTAAGAAAATCAGAGGTGCATTGACCGCCCAGAAGAAACGGGGACAGTTTATGTCTGGGTTTGCCCCATATGGATATGTAAAAGATCCGGCAGATAAGCATCATTTTCTTGTAGATGAAGAAGCAGCTAAAGTGGTACGGAGAATCTTTTATATGAGTCTGGAAGGATATTCCAGGGATGGTATTGCAAAGAAACTGAATCAGGAAGGAATTCTGACACCGTCAGAGTATAAGAGAAAGGTGCAGGGATTGAAATATGCCAATGCATTAGAAAAAGCGGGTGCAAAGGGCTGGGCATATCCTACGATCAATGTAATTTTGCGAAACAGAGTTTATACAGGGGCTATGGTACAGCATAAATCAGAAAAGATATCCTATAAAGTGGAAAAGTATCAATATATTCCAGAGGAACAGCAGTATATTGTGGAAGGAATGCACGAAGCAATTATCAGCAAAGATACTTTTGAGCAGGTACAGAAACTTATGAAGAAAAGAACACGGACACCGGGATTTAATAGCGAAGTGAGAAAGGTAAATCCATACGCAGGAATTATTGTTTGCGGAGATTGCGGATATAATTTCCAGAGGGTTACCTGTCGGGATGGTTATGAGTGCGGTACCTATCATAAAAAAGGAAACACAGTTTGTTATTCTCATTTCATTAAAAAAGAAGTATTAGATTCTATTGTGAAAAATGAAATCCAAAGACAAGCGGAACTGGCACTAAAAGAGAGTGATAAGGATGAAATATTAAAAGCAGCAGACAGGAAGAAGGAGGTGCAGAGACGATGTGCAGAAGCAAATCAGAAGATTGAACGGTTACAAAAAGAACTTGTGGCTGTCCAGAAGTATAAAAAGAAAACTTACGAAAATTATGTAGATGGTGTTCTGGATAAAGAAGAATACCTCTCCTATAAGGCAGAATATGAAAAGCAGGATAAAGAGATCAGGGCGAAGATTCAGTTGGCAGAACAAGAGAAAGACAGCTTTGGAGAGGCAGAAGAATCTTATGAAAACTGGATAGAGAAATTTATCAAGTATGGAACATTATCCGAAGTGACAAGAGAAATTGTGACAGAGTTGATAGAAAAGATTGTTGTGAATGGAGATAAGAGCATTGACATCGTATTTAAGTATCAGTCACCTTATTCTAAAGAGAAAAATGCAGTGTAAAGACTGCAAATTTTTTTACAATAACTTTCCCCTAGTTATAATGAACACATGATGGAACATCACTGGTGGAACGTTATATTGATGATATGTCAAATATGTGGAAAAGTGTTATTTGTGTCGGAACCGGAAATGAGGCGGCAAGTGCCGGGCATACATCCGGTATGCTGCAGGAAAATACGGAAACAGTCATTGAACTTGCGGTGCAGGAAAATCAGCCGGCGCTGAATGTGCAGATCTGGAAAGAATATACGGATGTTGTGGAGATTTCTGTAATTGCGCCATCCGGTCTTCGAAGTACGCAGATTGCAGAAATACTTGGAACACAAAGATTTACACTGGGACAGACAGAACTGCTTATTTATTATGGAAAACCGAGTCCATACAGTACTGCGCAGGAAATTTATATTGATTTTCTGCCGGTAAGCCGTTTTGTCGGCAGTGGTGTGTGGAAAATTATAATACAACCCGTAAAGATTGTGAATGGTTTATATGAATTATGGCTTTCGGGAGATATCATGCTGAACCGCGGAACCGGGTTTTTAAAGCCAGAAGCAACGACGACGCTTACGATTCCTTCTACGGCAGGACGGGTAATATCTGTCGGTGCATATAACGGAACAACATTTTCCTATGCTGATTTTTCAGGAAGAGGTCCGCTGAGGGGAGGGGGAGGCATTGTGCAGAAGCCGGATCTGGTCGCACCGGGAGTCGATGTGACGACGGTGACAACAGGCGGCGGATATGCAGCATTTACCGGGACATCTTTTGCAACCCCTTTTGTGACAGGAGCAGCAGCACTTCTGATGGAATGGGGGATTGTGAAAGGGAATGATCCATATTTGTATGGGGAGAAGGTGAAGGCTTATCTGAGAAGGGGGAGCAAAACCACTGCCGGGGTATGAGGAGAGACCGAATGCGGAGAGCGGATATGGAAGGTTATGTGTGACAGAGAGCTTGCCATAGATATACTTCTTCTTTTTCCCGAATGGACGTCCGGAATTGGAAAAAGGTTTTGGAGTTTAAAGTTCATTGTTGGAAATTGATGAAAAGACAACCTGTTTTTCCTTTTTTGCGGAAGATTCCATCAGAAGCTTTTGTTGCTTATTCTCAGAAAATCGGCTAAAATGAGTGTAGTCTAACATACGATTTTGGAGCATGAAAATGGATAAAGAACTAAGCAATAAAAAGAAGAAAAGAACATATCTGTTGCGTATCGGGATGATGATATTAACGCTCGTTCTGATTGTATTATTTGTTTTAATGATGGCACTCGTATCCAGGATTCAGGGAACCGGGCGTGTTGTCAATTATGCCGGTCTGGTCAGAGGAAAAACACAGCGGATCATTAAGCTGGAAGATGCCGGAAAACCGCAGGATCAGATGCTGCAGGATGTGCAGGATTATATCGATGGTCTTCGGGGCGGAAGTGATAAGTTACAACTTGTACGTCTGGAAGATAAGAAGTTTCAGAGTAAGATGAAAGAACTGGACGATTATTTCCAACAGTTAAAAAAAGAAATCCTGATTGTCCGGGAGAAAGGATATGAGCATACACAGATTGTTGAAAAGAGTGAAGAGTTTTTCAAAATATGTGATGAAGCAACCGGATTTGCGGAAGTATATTCAGATAAAAGAACATCAACACTGGATGTATTGGAAAAAATTGTAATTCTTGATATATGTGGTCTGGTACTGCTCCTTGGACTGGAAGTTTTGAAGATGCTGCGTTATGCAGCGCAGAACCGTCTTTTACAGAAAAAGATTTATCTGGATGAGGCAACCGGACTTCCGAATAAAAATAAATGCGAAGAGATTCTGGAAAATGACAAAGAACTTGAAGCGGGAGCACAGATCGCAGTCTGTGTGTTTGATCTGAATAATCTGCGTATGATCAATAACAATCTCGGACATGACAAAGGGGATGCGTATATCCGGTCTTTTGCCGGACAGCTTCGCGCAGCCATGCCGGAGGATGCCTTTGTAGGCCGTGATGGTGGAGATGAATTCCTTGCAGTGCTGACAGGAAAAAATCATACCGAAGTGCAGGAGTGCCTGGCAGGTGTGAGAAAAAGTGTAAAACTGTATTCGCGGCAGCATCCGGAAATGCCGATCAGTTATGCGGCAGGATATGCTTTGTCAGATGATTATGAGCCATGTACGATGCGCATGCTGTTTAAACAGGCGGATAAGAATATGTATGTAGACAAAAACCATGCCAAGGTTCAGGAGAATGAGAGAAAAAGGAAAGAAAGCCTTCAATTGTTGGACCGGATTCGGGAAAAGCATTATGTATTTGCAAACTGTCTGTACTGTGACGCAAGGATGGATACTTATCGTATGTTAAGATCCGAAGAAGGATTTTTCCTTGCAGAAGAAGGAAGTTATACGGGAGCGGCAGAACAGGTGCTGCGGGAATTTGCAGCAGATGATACAAGAAAGAAAATGCGGAAATGGCTTGAGATTGCTTCAATGGAACAGTCACTTGGCCCTGCGATGGAGAAGACAGAGTTTTCTTATCAACGTAAAGTGGGAGCGGGATATCGTTATGGAAGAATGACGGCACTTTTTGTAAATGATGCGGCAGATGGAAGACTGCATCATTTCATCCTTGGATTTGATGAATTTCACGACAGTGAGAAGATGGGTACAGATGAAAAATTTCAACTGACGAGATATTATGAGCAGATGAAACAGTCCATTCTGGAAAACGGCAATTATGTAGAAGCATTGATGGAAACCGCACAGGCAATTTATGCGGTAGATCTGACCAATGACTGCCTGAAGAGTATTTTCTACCATACCGGAAGACACGAATTTGCGGTAGATGCAAAGACACCGTGTTCCTATGACCTCTATTGTCAGGAACGACAGCAGTATGTTGCAGAAGAGACACTGGAGAATTATCGGATCGTAGATTCGTCTTCCAAGCTGCTGGAACGTTATCTGAATGGCGAAAAACAGGTTACAGTAGAATATCAGGAACGGAATCATACAGGGAAATATGTCTGGATGCAGAAAACAGTTCTTATGTCACTGGACACGTTATTTGACAGTAAAACAGGAAAAAGAAGTACAGTGATCCAGGGAATGATTTTGTTCAAAAATACTTCGCTGTTTCATGCAAAAGAACAGCAGGAGAGAGAACGTCTGCAGGTCGCTTATGAAACTGCAGATTCAGAGAACAAAGCCAAAACAGAATTTATGAACCGTATGAGTCATGATATTCGCACACCGATTAATGGAATTGCCGGAATGATAGATATTATCCAGAAAAACTGGGATGATAAAGAGAAACTGGACGATTGCTTAAGAAAGCTTCGACTTTCTACAGATCATTTACAGGCGTTGGTAAATGATGTACTTGAAGTGAATAAAATCTCATCGGGGAAAATGAAACTTGGTAAAGAACCATTTAATCTGGAAGAACTGATGGATGAAGTAAGTGCACTTCTGGATATCCAGATTAAAGAAAACGGAATTACGCATGAAAAGCACAGAATTGATCTCAGGCATGTAAAATTGATTGGAAGTCCGCTGCATTTACGTCAGATTTTAATTAATCTTTTGAGTAATTCGATCAAATATAATAAAGAAAACGGACATATTGACACGTATGTACAAGAAGTGAAATATAATGATACACATGCATTGTATGAATTTAAGATTGTCGATACCGGTATCGGTATGAGTAAAGAATTTATTGCAAATCAGATTTATAAGCCATTTACACAGGAAAAGACAGATGCGCGTACACAGTATAAAGGAACAGGCCTTGGAATGTCGATCGTGCGGGGACTGATTGATAAGATGCATGGAAGTATTAAAGTAAAAAGTGTGCTTGGTGAAGGCTCTGTATTTATTGTACAGATTCCATTTGAACTGGATACTGCCGAATATGAGACAGACATATCAGAAAAAGAAAAAACGGATAAATCACTTAAAGGATTGCATGTTTTACTGGTAGAAGATAATGATATCAACATGGAAGTTGCACAGTTCTATCTGGAAGATGCCGGGGCAACGGTAGAAAAAGCATGGAACGGACAGGAAGCAGTTGATATGGTGAGTAAAAACTGTAACTATGATGTGATCTTAATGGATCTGATGATGCCGGTGATGGACGGTATGGAAGCAGCGAGAAGAATTAGGAAGCTGGAAACTGACCATGCAAAAAATGTCCCAATTCTGGCAATGACTGCACAAAGTGCCTCAGACAGCGAACAGATGTGTAAGGATGCGGGAATGAACGGATATGTGGCGAAGCCGGTGGCTGCAAAACTATTGACAATAGAAATTAGAAAGGCAATGCAGTGCTGATTTTACATAAAATTTTCCTGGATTTACGAATATATCGATAGATAGAATCGGAAAAATAAGGTACTATTTTGCTTTATAAAGGAGTAAAATCATGACAAAAAAGAAGAAAAAAAGTGTAAAAAAAGACAGGCAGGAAAAAAGACTGCAATGCCTGTCTGAAAAAGAACAACAGAAGATAGATGATATTGCGGAATGTCTGGCTGAAACAGAATATCAAATTAAATGCCAGTGTGCGATAGACATTCTTATAGCGAAACTACAGATGATTAATACAGAATTATCCAAACAAAAAGGAAGAACGGTTGTGAATCAGATCAGCAGCCGGAAGAAGAGTGCAGAAAGTATTTACGCAAAACTGGTACGAAAAGGCTACAAGACAGATTTCCAGACGGCAGCGGAGAAATTGAATGACCTTGTAGGCGTTCGCGTGGTCTGCCCGTTTGAAGATGAAGTATATGAAGTCGCAAATATATTAAAAGCGCAGGGAGATGTAGAAGTTCTTAAGGAGAAGGACTACATCAAGGTACCGAAAAAGAATGGTTATAAGAGTCTGCATATTACGTTGGAAATCCCGATTTATTTTGCAAAAGGTTCTCAGAAGCAGAAAGTAGAAGTGCAGTTTCGGACAGTTGCGATGGATTACTGGTCTGTGTTGGATTATCAGTTGTTTTATAAGAAGCAGCTGGACGGCAGCGATGAAGTGGCAGCAGAATTAAAGAAATATGCAGAGGATATTGCAAAACTGGACGCCCGGATGTTAAAACTCCGAGACAAAATTGAGAAGATATAAAGTTATAAATGGCACAGGAGTTTACTGAAGTACCTGTGCCATATCATCAGGAAGCGGTGCGGTAAATTCCATTGTCTCACCGGTGATCGGATGTGTAAAAGACAATTTGTGAGAATGAAGAGCCTGTCTTGTAATATGTTCCATGTCGGGATTATACAGATAATCGCCAATGAGTGGAAAACCAAGGTAGCGCATGTGGATCCGGATCTGATGGGTGCGGCCTGTCTCCAGACGGAGGGAGACAAGGCTGTGCCCGTTTTTTTCATCCATGACATGGTAGTGTGTGATCGCTTTTTCTCCATTTTCAAAATCTACCGTCCGTTCAATGATCGTTCCGGGTTTGCGGCCAAGAGGCGCATTGATCGTGCCTTCGGACGGTGTGACAGAACCTTTGCAGATAGCGAGGTATTCCCGGTGGATACGCCGCTCCTTTACCATAGTGGATAAAATGCTTCCGCTCACCAGATGCTTGGCGACAACTGTCAGCCCGGAAGTATCCCGGTCTAAGCGGTTGCAGCAACGGAAAATAAAAGGTTTTTCCTGTTCCTGATAGTACCATGCAAGCGCATTTGCCATCGATTCGGTGTAGTGATTCAAAGACGGATGGATCGGCATACCGGCGGCTTTATTTATAACAACGATATCTTCATCTTCATAGACAATATCAAGTGGATGATAAACCGGTGGGATCTTTTCCGAACAGGCAGTTTCGCAGATCTTGATAACGAGATCATCACCGGTTTTTAATGTCTGGCGCATATAATAATGTTTTCCGTTTACAAGTACGCTTTTGGGCATACGCTTGATCTCGGCAAGATTCTGACCGGAATAACCTTTGCGGCGTAAAAACTGCTCCACGCGGAGTCCGTTTTGCTCTTCTGTTATTTTATATTCAATCGTTCGATTCATTGCATTTCTCCTGAAAATTCATTATCATAATAACGGAACATTGGTATCATACCATAAGATAAAACGGACACTCAAGAGGAGAGGACGAAAATGACAGGATTAAGTACACTATGTTATATAGAAAAAGACGGAAAATATCTGATGCTTCACAGAACGGTGAAGAAAAATGATGTAAATAAAGATAAATGGATCGGAGTCGGAGGACATTTTGAAGTGGATGAAAGTCCGGAAGAGTGTCTTCTTCGCGAAGTAAAAGAAGAGACCGGCTATACGCTGACATCTTATCAGTACCGCGGAATCGTGACCTTTGTATCCGGTGGCGGTGTGACAGAATATATGTCTTTATTTACTGCAGATGGATTTGAAGGAGAACCGATTCCATGCGATGAAGGCGAACTGGAATGGGTGGATATCGAAGAAGTATGGCATCTGAATATCTGGGAGGGAGATAAGATCTTCTTCCGTCTGTTGGATGAACAGAAAGAATTTTTCTCTTTGAAATTGACCTATGACGGCGGAGACAAGCTGGTTGCAGCAGCATTGAATGGAAAGCCTATGGAGCTTTTCGATGTACTGGATGAAAATGGAAATAAAACCGGCATAACAAAAGAGCGTGGTGTGGTGCATAGAGAAGGAAGTCCGCATGCAACGGTCCATATGTGGATTGTCCGTGAAAAAGAGACAGAACATGGCAAAGATTATGATGTGTTGCTTCAAAAACGAAGTGCTTGCAAGGATTCCAATCCGGGTTGTTACGATATATCTTCCGCAGGACATGTAGAGGCAGGCGCAGAGCTTCTGGAATCCGCAATCCGTGAAATGGGTGAAGAACTGGGACTTGCTGTCGCGGCAGAAGATCTTCATTATGTCGGGGTTCACAATGCGGCATTTGAAGCGGAGTTTTACGGCCGCATGTTCCGTGATAAAGAATTCAGCAGTGTCTATGTTTATACAAAGCCGGTAGATATCGCGGATCTTAAATTACAGGAGTCAGAAGTTGAATCCGTAAAATGGATGGACTATGAAGAATGTCTGAAGGGTGTGCAGGACGGAAGCCTGCCGAACTGTATTTATGAAGATGAGTTTCGGATGGTGCGGGAGTACTTGGAGAAGCATATGTAGAAATTGAAGGAATCGGTGACTGCTGGAGATTGCAGGAAGTGATGATATTTTAAACTACAAGTTTAATGAGCAACCCTTGACTTTTCAGCGGCATCTCCCTATAATGATATGCAGACGAAAGACGTCTGCACACCAGTAGTCTACACATAAGGGCTTGTACTGGTTTCGACGGGGGTCTGGAAGTTGGAGAAGCCATCCGTAGCGGGACACTACGTTAAAAGTTCCAACTAAATATAAACGCAGACGAAAATTTAGCGTACGCAGCCTAATTAGGCGGCAGTCGGCCCGGAATCATCCGCTGTTCCGGTAACCGGCTTCAAACAGGCGGAGCACTTCGTTTCCAAAGCTTTGCGGAGATGGAAGAACTTATGAAGCTACTAAAACGGATAACCTGTCATTAGGTGATTCGCGGAGGGAATGTCAGAATAATGACTGTGATGGGAGATGCTCTGATGGATGGGCTTTCGGACGCGGGTTCAACTCCCGCCAGGTCCATTTTAACGGAACAGGATAACGGCATTGTGTAGTGATGAATCATTATACAGTGCCGTTACTTTTTATAAAATAGAAAACTTCGTTTCTATTTTATAAAAATTAGTTGATTGTCTTGAAAAATGCTTGATTTGCAGGCATATTCGCAGGTTTGCAGATTGATTTTACTACTCATTTACTACTTTTAATGAATTGAGCCTTGATATGCAAAAAGCACCTGCGGACTGCCGGATAGACCGCTGCACCACCTTACGCGGCACGTCGAAAAGAAAAAATAAAATAAGCACCACCTATAAGGCGGCGTTTCTCACTCCTACACAGGAGAACAGGAACGCTGCTTTTTTTATGCCCTCGTGTTACGCAGTAAGGGCAAACAAAGCCTTGATTTATGCGGCTCTTAGAGCGTGGAAATGAGAAAGACAAGGGTTGATACCTTTTCCCTCAAAACCGCGTTTCTACTGCGTAACAAATCCAACGAAAAGGAGTGACGAAGCTATGGCAGTTTTCCGCGTGGAAAAGAACAAAGGTTATACCGTTATGAGCAACCACCATTTACGCAACAAGGAGCTTTCCTTAAAGGCAAAGGGCTTGTTGTCGCAAATGCTCTCACTTCCCGAAGATTGGGACTACACCCTTGCAGGACTGTCCCTTATCAACCGGGAAAAGATTGACGCTATCCGGGAAGCAGTACGGGAACTGGAAAATGCCGGATATATACAGCGTTCAAGGGAACGTGATGAGAAAGGATGCTTACGCGGTACAACGTATGTTATCTATGAGCAGCCGCCTAAGTTGGATTTACCTACATTGGAAAAACCAACATTGGATAATCCAACATTGGAAAAGCCTATGTTGGAAAAACCTACGTTGGAAAATCCAACGCAATTAAATAAAGAACTATTAAAGACTAACTTACCAACAAAAGAAAAATTAAATACAGATATATCAAGTACCCATTCCATTCCTTTCCATTCCCTAAATCCCTCTCCCTTAGAGGACGCGGCACAGCCGCCGGAACGGAAGCGAAAGGAAACGACAGACGCATATAGCGTGTATGAGGAAATCATCAAGGACAATATCGAGTACGACTATCTGATACAGGATAGATACCTTGACCGGGACAGGATAGAGGAAATCCTTGCCCTTATTCTTGAAACTGTCTGCACCAAACGAAGAACAATCCGTATCGCCGGGGACGACCACCCGGCAGAGCTTGTAAAAGCAAAATTTATGAAACTGAACAGCGAACATATCCGCTTTGTACTGGACTGTATGCAGGAAAACACCACCAAAATCCGCAACATCAAGCAGTACATGAAAGCTGCCCTTTTCAATGCCCCGTCTACGATTGGCAACTATTACACGTCCCTTGTATCTCACGATATGTACGGCGGGCGTACTATCCAGTCGGCAAGAAGCAAGGGCATACCCGATTACACCTGCAACGAGGGCGAAAGCCTGTAAACCAACCCAAAGGAGGATTTTATGATGACACAGAAAACAGGAGCTTTGATTTTTGATGAAACCGCTGACCGCTACGACATTCGCTTTGACGTAAACGACTATTACGGGGGCTTGCATTGCGGCGACTGCATGGAGGTCTTTGTGCGGGGCAAATGGAAGCCGACCCGTATGGAGTACGGGGACAACTGGTATCTTGTGGGTATTCGGGCGGCAGACCTTTCCGGGCTGCGGGTACGGATTTAACAGGGCGGCGTGAAAGCGGACGCTCTTTTTTCATGCCCGCCCCGCTTCCCGGCGGCGGGCATACCACCATAGAACACGAAAGGAGGACACCCATTGCAGGAGGAAACTAACGAAAAGACCATAGCCCTTTACATCAAGACCGGGAAGCTGACGGCACAGCAGCTCCAAAAGGCTATGAAAGCCCTGCTTGCACAGATGAAAAAGCAGCATGACAGACAGAAAATCCCACATGGAAAGCAGACCCTAAAGCAGCTTATGAAGCAGAACGCGGGCGTTTCCAACATTGAAATCACAAAGGACAATATCAAAGCCTTTGAGAGTACGGCGAAAAAATACGGGATTGACTTTGCCCTAAAGAAAGACAGCACCGAAACCCCGCCCCGTTATCTTGTGTTTTTCAAGGGACGGGACGCGGACGCACTGACCGCAGCCTTTAAGGAGTTTTCCGCAAAGAAGCTGACGCAGGAACAAAAGCCCTCTATCCGCAAGCTGATTGTTTCCCTCAAAGAAAAGGCGGCGGCTCTGAACGCGCAGCGGGACAAAGTAAAAAACAAAGACAGGGGGATTGCAAGATGAACGCTATCAACTGGAAAAAGCTGCTGCTTCCCAACATTCCCTATCTGCTCTTTGTGTATCTCTTTGATAAAGTCGGGCAGGCGGTACGCCTTGCGCCGGGGGCTGACCTGTCCGGCAAGGTGCTTTCCCTTGCAGACGGCTTTTCCGCTGCCTTTACAAATCCGCTTCCGAGCCTTGCCCGTATGGATTTGCTTATCGGTATTGTGGGGGCTGTCCTTATCCGGCTGATTGTCTATGTAAAAGGCAAGAACGCGAAGAAATACCGCAAAGGTATCGAATACGGCTCTGCCCGTTGGGGGACTGCCGAAGATATTAAGCCCTACACCGACCCGGTATTTCAAAATAATGTGCTGCTGACACAGACGGAACGGCTTACCATGAACAGCCGCCCAAAGCAGCCGAAGTATGCAAGGAATAAAAATATCCTTGTTATCGGGGGAAGCGGCAGCGGCAAGACGAGATTTTTCGTGAAGCCCAACTTAATGCAAATGCACTCAAGCTACGTTGTAACTGACCCGAAAGGTACGGTTTTAGTCGAGTGCGGGAGGCTCTTGCATCGGGGCGGCTACCGGATAAAAGTGCTGAACACGATTAACTTCAAAAAAAGCATGAAATACAATCCCTTTGCCTATCTCCGCAGCGAGAAAGACATTTTGAAACTGGTAAACACTTTGATTGCCAACACCAAAGGGGACGGGGAAAAAGCCGGGGAGGATTTTTGGGTAAAATCGGAACGGCTCTTTTACTGCGCCCTTATCGGCTACATTTGGTACGAAGCCCCGGAGGAAGAAAAGAACTTCACGACGCTGCTTGAAATGATAAATGCGTCGGAAGCCCGCGAGGACGACCCGGAATTTCAGTCCCCCGTTGACCTTATGTTTGAACGGTTGGAGGGAAAAGACCCGGAACACTTTGCCGTCCGGCAGTATAAGAAATTTTTGTTATCTGCGGGAAAGACAAGAAGCTCTATCCTCATTTCCTGCGGTGCGCGGCTTGCCCCTTTTGACATTAAAGAGCTGCGCGACCTTATGGAAACCGACGAAATGGAGCTTGACACCATAGGCGACCGCAAGACCGCCCTGTTTGTTATTATTTCCGACACCGACGATACATTTAACTTTGTTGTGAGTATTCTTTACACGCAGCTTTTCAATCTGCTTTGCGACAAGGCAGATGATGAATACGGCGGCAGGCTGCCAGTCCATGTGCGCTGTCTGTTAGACGAGTTTGCAAATATCGGGCAGATACCGAAGTTTGAAAAGCTCATAGCCACCATACGAAGCCGGGAAATCTCCGCTTCAATCATTTTGCAGAGCCAGTCGCAGCTAAAAGCCATTTACAAGGACAACGCCGATACCATAGCCGGCAACTGCGACACCACCCTGTTCTTGGGCGGCAAGGAGAAAACCACCCTCAAAGAAATGTCGGAAATCTTGGGGAAAGAAACCATTGACAGCTTCAACACTTCTGAGAACCGGGGGCGGGAGGTATCACATGGACTGAACTATCAGAAGTTAGGCAAGCAGCTTATGACGGAAGATGAAATAGCAGTCATGGACGGCGGGAAATGTATCTTGCAGCTACGAGGGGTGCGCCCGTTCTTCTCTGATAAGTACGACATTACAAAACACCCCAACTATAAATACCTGTCCGACTATGACAAGAAAAATACTTTTGATATGGAAAAGCATTTAAGACGCAGACCCGCCCTTGTGAAGCCGGACGAACCCTTTGACTATTACGAAATCAGCGAAGCAGATTTGCAGGAGGACACCGCCCATGAATAGACGTATCCGAAAGAAACAGGATAAGAAAATCACAGAAGCCATAAACGGGCTTATTTTCATTGCCGAGCGACGGGAGCAACAGCGACAGGCAGCTATCCGGCAGTTTGTAAAACGGTGTGAAACCCTGTATGAGCAGCAGCGAAAGGAGGAATTGACGCAGTAACAAAGAAACAGATAACTTACAGAATACGCGCCCCTACAAAAATTCCTATCGCTAACAACTGAATACCGCCGCGCGGCAGACACATAGGCAGCGCGGGGACTTATGACCGCGGCAGTTACAAAACTGACCGCCGTTTTTTATGCCCTTTTATGGGGCAAGCCGCATTTGCGGCAGAAAGGAGCTTTATGGAATTTTTTAACTCTGCTATCGACGTATTACAGACCCTTGTTATCGCACTGGGCGCAGGCTTAGGCATTTGGGGCGTTATCAACCTCTTAGAGGGATATGGAAACGACAACCCAGGTGCAAAATCACAGGGCATTAAGCAGCTTATGGCGGGCGGCGGCGTTGCCCTTATTGGCACTATCCTTGTACCGCTTCTTTCCGGTCTGTTCGGATAAGTTTACGGAGGGTAGCCTATGGAGAGCATACTTGACGCGATTAACGAATGGATAAAGGAAATCCTTATCGGCGCGATAAACGGTAATCTGTCAACGATGTTCGGGGACGTAAACGAAAAAGTAGGCACCATTGCAGCGGAGGTAGGCAAGACCCCGCAGGGGTGGAACGCGAACATTTTCAACATGATACAAAATCTGTCCGAAAATGTGATTGTACCCATTGCGGGGCTTGTCATTACCTATGTCCTCTGTTATGAGCTTATCAGCATGGTAACGGAAAAAAACAATATGCACGACGTTGACACATTCATGTTCTTTAAGTGGTTTTTCAAAGCCTTTGTTGCCGTTTTCTTGGTAACACATACCTTTGATATTACTATGGCGGTGTTTGATATGGCGCAGCATATTGTGTCCGGCGCGGCGGGGGTAATCGGCGGCGATACGAATATCGACGTAACCGAAGCCCTTGCCGCCATGCAGGAGGGACTAAAAGATATGGAAATCCCCGAACTACTGTTACTTGTCATGGAAACGAGCCTTGTAAGCCTTTGTATGAAAATCATGTCCGTACTGATAACCGTTATCCTCTACGGCAGAATGATTGAGATATACGCCTACTGTTCCGTTTCCCCTATCCCTTTTGCCACCATGACAAACCGGGAATGGGGACAGATTGGGAACAACTACCTAAAGGGGCTGTTTGCACTTGGTTTTCAAGGCTTCCTCATTATGATATGCGTCGGCATTTATGCGGTTTTGGTAGGCGAAATGGTCTTAGCGGACAACCTGCACAGCGCGATTTTTTCCCTTGCAGCCTATACCGTTATCCTCTGTTTCTCCCTGTTCAAATCCGGCGCACTGGCAAAATCCATATTCAACGCCCACTAAGGGCAGAAAGGAGGTTTTTTCTTGGCGTATGTACCTGTACCCAAAGACCTTTCCAAAGTCAAAACAAAAGTCGCTTTCAATCTGACAAAGCGGCAAATCCTTTGTTTTTCAGTGGCACTTCTTATGGGACTGCCGCTTTTCTTTTTGCTCAAAGACAGCGCAGGGACGAGCCTTGCGGCAATGGTAATGATTGTCGTCATGCTTCCCTGCTTCTTGGTTGCCATGTATGAAAAGCATGGGCAGCCCCTTGAAGTGGTAATAAAGAACATCGTTCAGACAAAATTTACCCGCCCCAAAGTGCGACCGTATCAGACAGAAAACCTATATGCACTCTTGGAGAAACAGCGGGCATTAGAAAAGGAGGTATCAGCGATTGTCAAAAGGACAGACAAAAAAGACGCGGGAAGCCGCAGGAAACAGGCGTAAGCTGACCCGCGCGGAAAAGAAACAGATAGCGGCGGTTATCCGGCAGGCAAAGGGGGACGGCAAAGCCCACACCGCACAGCAGACCATTCCCTACCTTGCCATGTACCCGGACGGTATCTGCAAAGTGGCGCAGCGGAAGTATTCAAAGAGCATTGCTTTTGAGGACATTAACTATCAGCTTGCGCAGGCAGACGATAAGACCGCCATTTTTGAAAACTGGTGCGATTTCCTCAATTACTTTGACGCAAGCGTGAACGTGCAGCTTTCTTTCATCAATCAAGGCTCACAGCAGGAACAGGCAGCGCGGGCAATCCATATCCCGCCGCAAAATGACGATTTTAACTCTATTCGCACCGAGTATTCCGATATGCTGAAAATGCAGCTTGCCAAAGGGAACAACGGGCTTGTAAAGCACAAGTACATCACGTTTTCCATTGAAGCGGACAATCCGGCGGCGGCAAGGGCGCGACTTTCCCGTATCGAAACGGACGTACTCAACAATTTCAAGGTGCTTGGCGTATCGGCGCACCCCTTATCCGGCTATGAACGCTTAAAGGTGCTGCATGGGGTATTCCACCCGGCAGGCGAGCCGTTCTCATTCTCCTATGACTGGCTGACCCCGACAGGGCTTACCACAAAGGACTTTATCGCCCCGTCCTCTTTCAAGTTTGGGGAGGGACGCTACTTTGCTATGGGGAAAAAGACGGGGGCGGTGTCGTTCCTTGAAATCCTTGCCCCGGAGCTGAACGACCGTATCTTAGCGGATATGTTGGACTTGGAAACAGGGGTTATTGTCAATCTCCACATTAAAAGTATCGACCAGTCGGAAGCAATCAAGACCATTAAGCGCAAAATCACAGACCTTGACAAGATGAAGATTGAGGAACAGAAAAAAGCGGTTAGAAGCGGCTATGACATGGATATAATCCCGTCTGACCTTGCTACTTTTGGGAATGAAGCAAAGAACTTGTTGCAGGATTTACAGAGCCGAAACGAGCGAATGTTTCTCCTTACGTTCCTTGTGGTAAACATGGCAGACACGAAACGGAAACTGGAAAATGACATTTTCGCGGCGGCGGGCATTGCACAGAAATACAACTGCGCCTTGACCCGTCTTGACTATCAGCAGGAAGCGGGGCTAATGTCCTCTATCCCTCTTGGGGAAAACCTTATCCCTATTCAGAGAGGGTTGACGACGAGCAGCACCGCTATTTTTATCCCGTTCATCACGCAGGAGCTATTTCAGACCGGGGCTGCCCTGTATTATGGCTTAAATGCCCTGTCAAACAACATGATACTCTGCGACCGTAAACAGCTTAAAAACCCGAATGGGCTTATCTTGGGAACACCGGGCAGTGGAAAATCCTTTGCAGCAAAGCGGGAAATCACAAATGCCTTTCTCATTACTGACGACGATATTTTTATCTGCGACCCGGAAGCGGAATATTATGCCCTTGTAAAGCGGCTTGGCGGGCAAGTGATACGCCTATCCCCAACTGGGAAAGGCATGGACGGTACGCCCCAGTATGTAAACCCTATGGATATAAACCTTAATTACAGCGAGGACGACAACCCCCTTGCGCTGAAAAGTGATTTTATCCTTTCCCTTTGTGAGCTTGTCATTGGCGGCAAGGAGGGCTTGCAGCCCGTTGATAAGACCGTCATTGACAGGGCTGTAAGAAATGTGTACCGCCCGTTCCTTGCAGACCCCGACCCGGCAAAAATGCCTATTTTGGGCGACCTTTACGACGAGCTGCTAAAACAGCCGGAGCCGGAAGCTGCCCGCATTGCGGCAGCATTGGAGTTGTATGTTTCCGGCAGCCTTAATGTATTCAACCACAGAACGAATGTGGAGCTTTCTAACCGCCTTGTCTGCTTCGATATTAAGCAGCTTGGAAAACAGCTCAAAAAATTAGGTATGCTCATTGTGCAAGACCAGATATGGAACCGCGTTACCATTAACCGGGCAGAGAAAAAATCTACCCGCTACTATATGGACGAATTTCATCTGCTCTTAAAAGAGGAACAGACCGCCGCGTACAGCGTGGAGATTTGGAAGCGTTTCCGTAAATGGGGCGGCATACCCACAGCAATCACGCAGAACATCAAAGACCTTTTGGCAAGCCGCGAGGTGGAAAATATCTTTGAAAACTCTGATTTTGTCCTTATGCTCAATCAGGCACAGGGCGACCGGGCTATCCTTGCAAAGCAGTTAAATATCAGCCCACAGCAGATGAAGTATGTAACCCACACCGAAGCAGGCGAGGGACTTATCTTTTATGGGAATGTGGTGCTTCCCTTTGTAGACCATTTCCCGAAAGATACCGAGCTTTACCGCATTATGACGACGAAGCCGGAGGAAGTGAGCAGCCTATGAAACAGTTAAAACCACGCGATAAAATCACGCAGAAAATGACCCGCGACGGTGCGGTGGAAATCAATGAAACACAGCAGACTGCCGAGCGTATCAGCAGCCGGGAAGCAGACAGCGACTTTTCACAGCCGGACACCGCTACCGCAGAGCGTGTCATGGAACACCTTGACGCAGCCCATACCCGAAAGGCAAGCAAAAAGGCAGTCAAGAAAGCACAGGAAGCGGCTGTTTTGCGTACTTCCACTTCACGCTTGCAGTTTACCGACGAGGAACGGGAAACGCCAAAACTGCAACCCTACATCAAAAAATCGGAAAAAGCAGCCGACAAACTGGACGCAGCAAAGGCAGCTCTCCCGAAGCAGAAGAAACTTGTAAAAGAGCGCACCTTTGAGGAAACCACCGGAAAGGCAAAGACCCGTTTACGCTTTGAAGAACAGGAAAAGCCGATACCCGGCGGCAAAGCCCACAGTAACCCGTTATCCCACCCCGCGCAGGAAGCGGGTATTTTTGTTCACAACAAAATCCATAGCGTCGAGAAAGATAATTCCGGTGTGGAGGGCGCGCACAAATCGGAGGAACTTGCCGAGCGCGGCGCAAGGTACGGGACAAGAAAATTAAAACAGGGCTACCGCAGCCATAAGCTGAAACCCTACCGGGAAGCGGCAAAGGCAGAACAGGCAGCGTTTAAGGCAAACGTCAATTTTCAGTATCACAAAGCCTTGCAGGAGAACCCGCAGCTTACAAGCAATCCCTTTTCCCGGTTCATGCAGAAACAGAAAATCAAACGCCAGTATGCAAAAACCGTAAAGAAAAGCGGCTCAGCCACCGCCAAAGCTGCCGCCGGAGCGTCCCAAACAGCAGCAAAGAAAGCGGCTGCCTTTGCAGGACGACACCCGGCAGGCGTGATAATCGCTATCGCCGCGCTGCTTCTGTTCATCATGGTATCCGTAGGGCTTTCCTCTTGTGGGGCAATGTTTTCCGGCAGCATGAACAGCGTGTTAGGGACTTCCTACACGTCCGAGGACAGCGACCTTGTGGCAACGGAACAGAGCTATGCTGCAATGGAAAATGAGCTGCAACAGGAAATTGACAATATCGAAAGCACCCACAGCGGCTATGATGAATACCGCTATGACCTTGATACTATCGGGCATAACCCCCACGAATTAGCGTCGTACTTGACTGCCCTTTTGCAGAGTTACACCCCGCAGAGCGCACAGGCAGAGCTAAAACGGCTGTTCGGCTTACAGTACACCTTGACGCTGACGGAAGAAATCGAGATACGCACCACCACCGACGAGGAGGGCAACGAGGAAGAATACGAATACCGTATCTTAAATGTGAAACTGACAAACAAGCCGATTGCTTCCCTTGCGGAAGAACTGCTGAACCCACAGCAGTTTGAAATGTTCAAGGTGTACTTACAGACACAGGGCAACAAACCGTTGATTTTTGGCGGCGGCTCTCCCGACGGAAGCCCGTCCGAGGATTTAAGCGGCGTGGAGTTTGTAAACGGCACACGTCCCGGAAACCCGGAGCTTATGGAGCTTGCAAAACAGCAGGTCGGAAACGTGGGCGGCTACCCTTACTGGTCTTGGTACGGCTTTAACAGCCGCGTGGAATGGTGCGCCTGCTTTGTGTCATGGTGCTACAATCAAGCCGGAAAAAGCGAACCCCGCTTTGCGGGCTGCGAATGGCAGGGCGTTCCTTGGTTCCAGTCAAGGGGACAATGGGGCGCACGCGGCTATGAGAATATCGCACCGGGCGACGCTATCTTTTTCGACTGGGATTTAGACGGCGTTGCCGACCATGTGGGGCTTGTGCTTGGCAGGGACGGAAGCCGCGTCTATACCGTTGAGGGCAATTCCGGCGACGCCTGCAAGATTAAAAGCTATGACCTCAACTATCAATGTATCAAAGGCTACGGGCTGATGAACTGGTAAGCAGCCCCGAAAAGAAAGGAGAATTTATTTTATGGCAAACAACAAAATCGACCGTATCAATAAGGAAATCGCAAAGACCCGCGAGAAAATCACAGAGTATCAGAACAAGTTAAAAGGACTGGAAGCGCAGAAAACCGAAGCGGAAAACCTTGAAATCGTGCAGCTTGTACGCGCTATGCGACTTACCCCGCAGGAATTAAATGCTATGCTGTCCGGCGGCGGTATTCCCGGCATGAACGCCGCACCCGCTACCGAAGCGGCAGACTACGAAGAACAGGAGGACAATGCAGATGAAAAATAAACTCAAACAGACCATGACTGCCCTTTGTGCCGCCCTTATCCTTATGGGCGGTTTTTCTGTCCCTGCCTATGCACAGGGAACAGCCGCAGAGCCACCCACAGAGGACGCGACCAACGACAGCAATGTAGTGGTGGAAGAACCGGAAACGCCGCCCCTTACCCCAAAGGGCAACGCAACACTGGTGGACGATTTCGGCGGCAATAAGCAGCTTATCACTGTTACCACCAAAGGCGGCAACTACTTTTATATCCTCATTGACCGGGCAGCCGAGGGGGAACAGACCGTACATTTCCTTAATCAAGTGGACGAAGCCGACCTTATGGCACTGACCGAAACCGGGGAAGCCACGAAAAAGCCGGAAGTCTGCAACTGTACGGAAAAATGCGAAGTCGGAAAGGTAAATACGTCCTGCCCGGTATGTGCAACTACTCTGACAGGCTGCACAGGCAAGGAACCCACGCCAACACCCACCGAGCAGCCGGAAGAACCCAAAGAAAAAGACGGCAATCCCGGCGCGGTGCTTGCCTTAGTCCTCTTTGTGCTGCTTGGTGGCGGCGCGGCGTTCTACTACTTTAAGTTTGTAAAACCGAAGCATAACGTGAAAGGAAGCACCGACCTTGAAGATTTTGACTTTGAGGATTACGACGAGGACGAGCCGGAAGCAGATACCGGGGAAGTTTCCAAAGAGGAAGAAACGGAGGACGAGGAAGTATGACCCTGTTTACCGACAATCCCTTTGAAAAGATGATGATACAGAAGCCGGACTATGGCAAACGGGAAAAATCCCCGCCGGAGCTTTCTTCCCCACGCTGCGCGGGCTGCCCTTACAAGGGGCAGTCCCCTTGTGTGGGGTACTGTATGAGAAAACTGGAAAACAAACGACAGACCGAACGATAAAAGGAGGAATTATCATTGATTTTAGTTATCGCAGAAAAGCCCAGTGTGGCACAGACAATCGCTGCCGTACTTGGGGCAAAGGAAAAGAAAGACGGATTTCTCACAGGAAGCGGCTATATCGTTTCTTGGTGCGTGGGACATTTGGTAGGGCTTTCCGAAGCTGCCGCCTACGGGGAGCAGTATAAAAAGTGGAGCTATGACAGCTTACCGATTTTGCCGCAGGAATGGAAGTACACCGTTGCTTCTGACAAGGAAAAGCAATTCAAGACCTTAAAGGAACTTATGCACCGGGCAGACGTTTCCGAAGTCGTCAATGCCTGCGACGCGGGGCGCGAGGGAGAACTCATTTTCCGTTTTGTCTACGAAGTTGCCGGGTGCAGGAAGCCCACGCGCCGCTTGTGGATTTCCTCAATGGAAGAAGCTGCTATCAAAGAGGGCTTTTCTCATCTGAAGAACGGCGAAGCATACGACGCGCTCTTTGCTTCCGCATTATGCAGGGCAAAGGCTGACTGGCTAATCGGTATCAACGCCACCCGTCTTTTTTCTGTCCTTTACAACCATACCTTGAATGTGGGACGCGTACAGACCCCGACCTTAAAAATGCTTGTTGACCGGGACGCGGCGATTACCACGTTCAAGAAAGAAAAATACTATCATGTGCGCCTGTCCTTATCCGGCGCGGAAGCTGCAAGCGAAAAACTGTCTGACCGTTCCGAAGCTGACAGGCTGAAAGCTGCTTGTGAAGCTTCAAAAGCAGTCTGTACTTCCCTTGTGAAAGAGAAAAAGACCGCAGCCCCGCCGAAGCTCTTTGACCTTACTTCTTTGCAGAGGGAAGCAAACCGCCTGTTCGGATATACCGCAAAGCAGACCCTTGACCTTGCACAAGCCCTGTATGAAAAGCGTTTGCTTACTTATCCGAGAACCGACAGCGCATTTCTGACCGACGACATGGGCGACACAGCGGCGGGCATTATCAAGCTGCTTTGTGGGAAATTTTCTTTTATGGCGGGCATGGACTTTGCGCCGGAGCTTGCAAAAGTGCTGAACAGTAAAAAGGTATCAGACCACCATGCCATTATCCCGACTATGGAGCTTGCAAAGACCGACCTTGCCGCGCTGCCGGAAAGCGAAAGGAATATCCTTACCCTTGCCGGGGCGCGTCTGCTCATGGCGACCGCCGCAGTACATACCTTTGAAGCGGTTACGGCTACATTTGAATGTGCCGGACAGTCCTTTACCGCAAAGGGAAAAACAGTGCTGTACGACGGGTGGAAAGAGATTGACCGCCGTTACCGGGCAGCCTTAAAGAACAAGCCCGAAACGGACGACGCAGACAGCGACACAGAAAAGACCCTGCCGCCATTTACCGAGGGACAGACCTTTGAAAATCCGGCGGCAACGGTAACGGAACATGACACAACACCGCCAAAACCTCACAACGAAGCGTCGCTGCTCTCTGCTATGGAGCACGCCGGAAGCGAGGACACCGACCCGGACGCAGAACGCAAAGGGCTTGGAACTCCCGCCACCCGCGCCGCCGTCATTGAAAAACTGGTAAAGGGCGGTTTTGTGGAGCGAAAAGGCAAGCAGCTACTTCCCACAAAGGACGGTATCAACCTTGTGTGCGTCCTGCCGGACACCTTGACAAGCCCGCAGCTTACCGCAGAATGGGAAAACAATCTGACACAGATTGCAAAAGGCAAGGCAGACCCCGCCGCATTTATGGAGGGTATTGAGAATATGGCGCGGGAACTGGTAAAGACGTACCCGTTTCTTTCTGATGATAAAGCGCAGATGTTCAAGCCGGAACGGGAAGCGTTGGGAAGCTGCCCCCGCTGCGGTTCTCCTGTCTATGAGGGCAAGAAGAATTACTATTGCAGCAATAAGGAATGTATCTTTACCATGTGGAAAAATGACCGTTTCTTTGAAGAACGAAAAGTAACCTTTACCCCGAAGATTGCCGCCGCGCTCTTACAATCCGGCAAGGTAAATGTGAAAAAGCTCTATTCCCCAAAGACGGGCAAGACCTACGACGGAACTATCGTATTGGCTGATACGGGCGGGAAATATGTCAACTACCGGGTGGAGCTTCCGAAGAAAAAATAACTGAATAGCAAGCATAGGAAAAGAGTACCCTTTTCCGTAAAATTCCTGCTTTCTCTACCGAGAACGGCGGGGATTTTTGCTTGTTGGGAAGTTTCCCAAACCCTCTGAAATCTTGAAAAAATATCTAAACTCTTTGGCAAAAACGCGGGCGCGGGGTACTGAATGATGAAACTGGAAAGCGCAGCGTCCGCGCTGCCTTTGGGAAAGGAGGTTACACATGGCAAATTTACGGGACACCGTAAAAGACTATCAAGAAGAATTAAGGGACGGTATCGCTTGGGTGGCGTTTTGGAAAACGGGACGTTCTTGGAACGCGGAATATTTCCACCTTGAAATGGGCGATATTCTCTACCCGGAGGACAGAAGCCGCATGGAAGAAATCAAACAGGCTGACCCTGCCGCCGTTGTGGTAAACGGCTATTATTCCGGCTATCTTGGCGAGGACAGGAACCTTGACGAACTGACCGCCGGGGTGCGCCGCCACTACGAAAACGGATATAGCAATATCGGGGAATTTATCGAAGCCCACGACGACAGGCTGCCGCCGGAGCTTATCGAGGAAGCAAGAGCCGCCGCCCACGCTGCGGGGCTGCCTTTTTCTGAAAAAGCCTACCGGGGCGGCGAAGAACCCGACCCCTATCTATTTGACGGGAGCATGAGCATGGAGGACTACGAGCTTATGCACCGCATGATTGAGAAAGAAAGGAGTGAGCGCATGGAAGAAACGATTTTAAGCGGGTATCTTTCTAATCTTGGAAAGTACACCGAGGGCAGACCTGCGGGCGAATGGGTATCATTCCCCACGACTGCTGAACATTTGAAAGAAGTCTTTGACCGTATCGGGATAGACGGCAAAAACTACGGGGAGCTGCACATCACAGAATATCAGTCCTCTATTCCGGGACTGGCAGGGAAATTGACCGAGCTTGAAAGCCTTGACGAACTGAACTATTTGGGCGAGCTTTTGAAAATGCAGTTTGACGACGACCGGGAAAAATTTGCTGCGGCTATCACATACGGCGACCATACAAGGGACTTGCAGGACATTATAAACCTTGCACAAAATCTTGACTGTTACTGGATTTATCCGTCCGTAAAAACCGAGGAAGATTACGGGCATTATCTGATTGAAGAACTGGACGAGTTGGAGCTGCCGGAAGAAGCAAAAAACTATTTTCTCTATGAGGAATACGGGCGGGACGCTGCTATCAATGACGGGGGCAGATTTACCGAGCAGGGATATATCTACAACAACCGCAACACCTTTACACAGTGGTATGACGGACGGGACGTGCCGGAGGAATATCGGGTAACACCGCAGCCGCCAGTACAGGAAAAGGAACAGGCAGACCTTGACGCTGCCGCAGCCATACCGACCACTGCCACAGAGCAGCCCCCGGTTCTCCCGATTATCCTATCTTCCGAAAAGCCCGCCAACAAAATGAAAGAGATTACCGACCGACTGGAACAGGGCATTTTGGGGATTTATGAAAGCGACCGTTACGCCGACTATCTGCGTACTATGTCTAAATTCCATGATTACAGCCTAAACAATACAATCCTTATCGCCATGCAGGGCGGCAACCTTGTAAAAGGCTATAAACAATGGGAAAAGGAATTTGACCGCCATGTAAAGCCGGGGGAAAAAGCTATCAAGATAATTGCGCCCGCGCCCTTTACCGTTAAGAAACAGGTGGAAAAAATCGACCCGGACACGCAAAAGCCTGTTTTCGATAAGAACGGGAAAGCCGTTACCGAGGAAAAGGAAATCCAAATCCCCGCCTTTCGTGTGGTATCTGTTTTTGACGTGTCGCAGACCGAGGGTAAGGAGTTGCCCGACCTTGGGATAAAGGAGCTTACGGGCGACGTGGAACAGTATCAGGATTTTTTCGCTGCCCTTGAAAAAACTTCCCCCTTTGCTATGGGATTTGAAGCACTAAGCGGCAGTATAAAAGGACGCTGCAATTATGAGGAAAAGTGTATTCTCATCAACGAGGGCATGGACGAATTGCAGAATATCAAGACCGCTATCCATGAAATTGCCCATGCGACACTCCATGACATAGACAAAGACGCGCCGGAACGTCCCGACCGCCGCACCCGCGAGGTACAGGCAGAAAGCGTCGCCTATGCCGTTTGCCAACACTACGGGCTTGATACGTCGGACTATTCCTTTGGATATATCGCCGGGTGGAGCAGCGGAAAAGAACTTGCAGAACTGAAAGGCTCTCTTGAAACAATCCGCAGCACCGCCGCAAGTCTGATTGATACCATAGACGGACATTTTGCAGAAATCCAAAAGGCACAGGATAAGGAACAGACCACCGAACAGGCACAGACCCCACAGGAAGCTACCATACAGCCCGAAGCAGAAGCAGCCGCGCCGGAGCTTCCCGAAGAAACAGCCCCGGTACAGGAAAAAGAAGCACAGACCGAGCCGGAAGCTGATACAGGCGCAAGCAGCGAAGCACCACAGCCGGAACAAGCTGCACCCGCCGCACCTTATTACACAATCAACGAAGCTGCCGCCAAACGTGCAAAGGACGCAAACAGTTTTTCCGATTATAAGCAAGGCAGCGCGACGGCTGAATACAGGCACTATGTAGATGAAGCCGTACAGCTTGCAGAAAGGCAGAAACAGCGGGTAGACCCGATGTACCATGAGAAAATCGACAGCCTGCTTGACACCTACGCCCGGAAACTGGCGGCGAACATGAACAAAGGCTATGAGATTGACGCGCGTGTTCCCTCTATCCTCATTGCGGGCGGCTCTAACTTCCCCACAAGGAAGAAAGAAAAGCAGAACGCAGCCCGCGACAGCAATTACCGGGAATGGCAGGACATACAAGGACTTCTTGATAAAATCCGCAGTACCGGCATGGGCGGTATCAGTGCAGACGACCCACAGGCAGTACAGAAGTTAGAAAAGAAACTGGAAAGCCTTGAAAAATCACAGGAAACCATGAAAGCCGTAAACGCCTATTACCGTAAGCACAAGACCCTTGACGGCTGCCCGCATTTGTTGCCGGAACAGCTTGAAAAATTAAAAGCGGACATGGCGAGCAGTTGGCATTTGGGGGACAAGCCCTTTGCGACTTGGGCGTTATCCAACAACAGCGCGGAAATCCGGCGCGTGAAAGACCGTATCAAATCCCTTTCACAGCAAAAAGAAATCGGTTTTGTGGGTTGGGAATTCGACGGCGGCAAGGTGGAAGCAAACACCGAAGCGAACCGTCTGCAAATCTTCTTTGAGGATAAGCCGGACGAAGCTACGCGGGAAGCCTTAAAAAGCAACGGCTTCCGTTGGTCGCCAAAAGCCGGGGTATGGCAGCGGCAGCTTACCAGTAACGCCTATTATGCGGCTGATTATGTCAAGGCGATTGCACCTCTTACCGGGGAAAAGCCTACCGAGTTACAGCGGGCGCATATCCGGGCGCAAAAGGTAGCTGCACAGGAACAATTCGCACAAGGGCAGCCGGAGCAGGAAGCCCCACAGGATAAAGACACCTTTTCCATTTATCAGATAAAAGGCGGGGACGAAACAAGGGACTTGCGTTTTGAGCCTTACGACCGTCTGATTGCCGCCGGACACCGGGTAGACGCGAAAAACTATACACTTGTCTATTCCGCACCTCTTACGCCGGGGACTTCCCTTGAAGATATTTACACCCGCTTTAATATCGACCACCCGAAAGATTTTAAGGGACACAGCCTTTCCGTTTCCGACGTGGTGGTACTTCATCAGAACGGACAGGACACCGCCCACTATGTAGACAGCTTCGGTTATAAGGACGTGCCGGAGTTTTTGCAGCCGGAAAATTATCTGAAAGCTGCCGAACAGACCACCGAGCAGAATTACAACATGATTGACGGGCAGATAAACAACACCCCGACCGCTACGGAACTGGAAGAAAAAGCAAAAGCCGGAGGACAGATTTCCCTTGCAGAATACGCCGAAGCCCTCAAAGCAGAAAAGAAACAGGCAGAGCCGGAGAAAAAGTCCTCTATCCGGGCGCAGCTTAAAGCAGCGAAAGAACAGGCACCGAAGAAACAGGCAAGACAGAAAACACAGGATTTGGAAAGGAGCTGACCTATGAAGTTACAAAAATTTGAAAATGTGGACGTTATTGCTTCCCTTGAAGCCATAATGAAACAGAACACCGCTTTTTATCAGAGCGATTTTGACATAGACAAACAGATTTTGCGGAAAGCGGCGGTAAGCCTTATCCCGGAGGACAAACGGCTTTTGTGGTTTTCCCGCCCGTCCGGGACGTGCTGCTTCCGGGAACGGGACGTTTTTCTAAAGGACACAAGGCAGCATAATACATGGCGGTTTTACGGGGAACAGACCCGCGATACTATCCTTGCCTATGCGGTGGAACTGACAGGCACAGAGCAGGAAAAAATCAAGGGCAATCTTTATGAACTGGATTATTTGCAGCATTTCCGGGAAGTAATCGAAAAATCAATCCCTGCCGACAACTACACGCTGATTTATGAGCATGGGGAGCTGACAAAGCCTGCCGGACAATATTTTGACGGGGACACTGACCCGCAACTTGGAAAGTTTATACGTTTTGAAGCACAGCCAAACGACCCGGAAGCCTTAAAAAGCCTTTTGAGGGAACAGCAGAAAAAACGAACACCGCATACGCAGAGGGATTTTCAGTTACATATCGCCGCCCTGCATGATAGACAGATTGAAACAGAAGCCCGCCGGATTGTGGAAAATGTAAAAGGGCTTGGAGAACCGGACAGCCCCGAAAAGACCCATTGTGCGGTAGAACTTTCTCCCTACTTTGTTCCACTGGCAACGGATAAGGATATGGAACGGCTGCTTTCCATGCTCCCTTACAAAAGCCTTTCCTTATCTACGTTGGAGGGCAGGCATGGCGTTTATGCGCTGATAGATAAAAGCGAGAGGAAGAAAGAGATGAAACAGTCCCCTCCCTCTGTCCGGGCGCAGTTACAAACAGAAAAATCCCCAAAAGTCCCGAAAAAGACAGCAAAATCAAAACATCACGAATTGGAGGTATGAGCATGATTAGACTGACCGTTGAAGAAATGAACCTGTTGAGTATTTACCATGAGGGAAGCAAAGCACAGCTTATGGAAAATATGACGGCTGCGCTGCCGTTCATGGACGAGGATATGCGCCCCTTTGCAGAACGCACCTTACAGAAAATTTCCCCGCTAACAGAAAACGAGTATGCGGAGCTTGCCATTTTCGCCGCTGATGAAGTATGACCGGGGGTAAGCGGCTTACGCCGCCACAGAGCCGAAAAGTCAACAGCCTTGTAAAAAAGGAGTGCTGCAACTGCGAGCGCGGACACTGTATCTTACTGGACGACGGGGAGGAATGTGTCTGCCCGCAGCTCATTTCCTGTTCGCTTTTATGCAAGTGGTTTCAAATTGCCGTACTTCCTCTTGATAAGCTACTGTATGCAGAGCTTTTCAAGACAGAGGACAAAAAGCGTTGTACCGAGTGCGGCACGTTCTTTGTATCAAAATCGAACAGCGTCAAATACTGCCCGGACTGCCGGAAGCGGATTACCCGCAGACAGGCAGCCGAGCGCATGAGGAAACGGCGTGCGGCGGTTACGCGATAAGGGCAAAAAAAGCCTTGATTTACAGGGCATAAATGACGTGAAACTGGCATAGGCGATACAGAATACCTTTTCCCTTAAAATGGGGGTTCTACTGCGTAACATTTTAAAATCAGTACCTATAAAAGAACAGGGTGCGGGAGGTCATTACTGGCTTCCTGCGCCCTGTTCTTTTTGTGTCTGACTGTCTTTATCCTGCATTTCCGGCTTCGGCTGTAATTCTTTTTCTATCCGGTTCCGGTAATGGGTTTTCCTGCGGTAAAAATATTTTGTTACTTCCTGTTCCGGCAGCCATATCCCCGCAGCTTCTATCCGTTCCATAACAGCGGCAACGATTTCCCGGTTGTTGTACTTATGCGGCTCCTGTCCCTTTTCTATCCAAAGACGGCGGTATTCCTCATAAAGCCATGTACTGATAGTTTCTTTCTGCCGTTGCTTCAAATGCCGGAACTGCTTATCTGTCCGCAGCAGCTTCCCGTCTACCTTTTTATGATTTTTTGTCCCGATTTCTTTTTTCCTCTCTTTCCATTTCTTCAAGGGGAAACTGGGGGAGGGCTTCTATCAGCTTCATTGTGATATACTGGCGCATATCTTCATCAATTTCCAGTTTGAATGTTCCGTCCGGCTGACGTTTCTTTACAGTTGCCTGCCTGTCGATTTCGTCCTTGTAGCACATAAGCACCTTTTCCACCGCCCATGTTTCTCCGGTAACGGCGGCGCTTATGGTTTCATAATCGGGTATCGTTTGGTCTGCCATGTTTTCACGCTCCTGTCTATATTGGAATACCTTTATCCTACCACGCTTTTATAGATATTTCTACTGTAAGCGTTCGGTTTCCCTGCCCCGTTCCGGTTCTTTTTCCAGTCTTAAAATACTGTCTATGTTCTGTTTGATAACGTCGTATTCCTTGACCTGTTTTTTCAGCTTGCCATAATCAGTGTAAAGGGCTTCTTTCTGCGCTTGGAGCTTCCCGTATTCTTCCTGCATGGCGGCAAGATTGGGGAGCTTGGTAACGCCCGCCGCTTTCAATGCCTTTGCCGCCGCTTCATGGAGTATCAGACTGCTTTCCTGCTTTGCCCGGTATGTGTCCTTATCCTTTGCCCTGCGGTATGCTTCATAGACGGTTTTTGTTTTTTGGTAGGTGGTAACGTGCTTCATCAGCACCGCCATGTCTGCAAGACGTTTCTCCACGCTCTTTAATGCGTCTGCTGTCTTTTCATTTTCCGCATTTATTTCTTCAATCCGGCTGACTAAATCCGCGTACTGCTCAATCTTGTGTTCTGTCAAGAAATTCATAGTTTTTGCAGCCAGTTTCAGATTATGGATTTTCGCCCACTGTTCATAGCCCCGGCTCTCTTGTGCCTTGATACTACTTTCAATGTCGATAAGCAGCGATACGCCGCGCTGCTCTTTGGGAGCTTTCGCTGCCTTTGTGCGCTTGCCTGCAATCCGTTCTTTGATTGCTTCCTCTGTATAATCTGCACCGAGGGTTTTTAAGCGGGTAAAGCGTTCCTGTCCGGGAGCGCGGCAGGAGATATATTTTCCCGGTTTTATCTCATAGCCCGCCGCCTGTAACCGCTGCAATAATTCTTCAAAACTTGCTACTTGGGGGATAAGTGTATCAACGGCAATTTTTAGCTTGCCTTTCCAACTTGTTCCCGTCTTTTCCGCTTGATATTCTGCATAGCTTTTTCCCTTACTGCCTTTACCCGGAATGACAACGGACAGCCCGTTTTCCCTGCACAGCTTATCACTTATGTTCCGTATGCCGTAGTAACTGCGCTTATTGGAATTGTACTTATGGTAGTCAACAAAGTTGACCGCACAAAAAATGATATGGTTATGGATATGCCCTTTGTCTATGTGGGTAGTCAAGACGTATTCATGCTGTCCCTTTGTTACCGCGTCGGCAAGCTGTTTTCCGATTGTGTGGGCTTTCTCACAGTCCACCTCTCCCGGTTCAAACGATTGTATCAGATGAAAGGCTAAGTTGTTCCCTTTCTGCCGAGCCTGCGACAAAGTATATTCAAACTCAATATCTGCCGTTTCATAGCTGCACCCAAAGGAGGACACAAGCGTTTTCCCGTCTGTCTTATCCGGGTTTTGGATATAATCAAGGGCTTTGCTCAACGTGCTTTTAATAGGCTTAATCTTTGTAACCGCCATATCTCCGCAAGCACCCCCTTTATTTCCTCTATGTCCTCTTGGTAGACGCTGCCTGTCGCATTGACACGCTTTGCAATCTGATTGACGTTGACCCCGATTTTCTGTATCTCCGCTGTCATGGCTTTTATGTCGCTATGGTCTGTCTGAATGATATACCCGTCAATGGCAATCTTGCGAAGATACGCCGCCATATTTTGGGTAGGGACGAGCTTCATTTTCTGTTCAATCAATGCCCGTTCTTCCTCTGTTACATAGAATTTGATTTGTACTTTTCTTTTGCGTCCGTTCATGCAATCGTTCCTTTCCATTCCGAGGGTTTGGGACACTTCCCAACAAGCAATTTTTAACCGACGCACCGCAGGGCGGGAGGGCGAAAATACGGAAAAGGGTACTCTTTTCCTATGCTTGCTAAGAAAGTTTTTTATCTTTTATGTCCTTATTTCCCTCTACGGAGAAAAAACCATTTTGCCGAACTTATGCAAAAGAAAAACGCTGCAATCTCAAAAAAGATTACAACGCTTCCGAAAATCCATATTCAATTTTGCCGGACGTTTCTATTTGTCCTCTTTTTCGACTTCTGAAATTTCCTTTGCGGTTGCTGTTACAATCCGTATGCCGTTATCGCTCATATCATCAAGCAGAGCGTCGAGCTGCCGCCGCTTTGTATCTTTTCCGACGGGCGTATCTAAAAGAAACTGGTCTACGGATATATTGTAACGGAGCATAAGCTCAAAAAAGATTTGCAGACTGGGGTGCTGTCCTTTATTCTCAATATTCGCAAGGTAGCGAGGGGAAATATACATTTCATCACTTACCTGTTTGCGGCTTTCCTTGCGTCCTGTCCGCGCAGCTTTTATCGCTTCTCCAAAGGCTTTGAAGTCATATTTTTCTACTGGTCTTTTTGCCATATTTATTCACCCAGTTACATTTTACTGTTCCCCTTTCTTCTTGGATATGTCTATACAGTTCCACTAATTAGCCATAATAATTCATATTTATATACTTGCTATTATTCGTATGTCCGACTATAATTATACTGATATGATTTGTAGAAAGGACTTGGGTGTTATGGAATATATGTCTTGCCCCGAAGCAGCGAAGAAATGGGGAATTTCTGAAAGGCGGGTACAGGTACTTTGCAGAGAAAACCGCATACCGGGTGTTTCAAAACTTGGATATATGTGGCTGATACCAAAGGACGCTGAAAAACCGATTGACGGGAGAACAAAACGAGGAAAGGAGCTGCACCATGAATAAAGTTTTGATTATAGATGATGATAAAGAGCTTTGCGCTCTTATGAAAAAGTGCATAGAGCAGGAAAAATTATCAGCCGTAACTGTATATAACGGTATTGAGGGGGTTCGTCTAATTGATGAAAATAAAGATAGCTATTCCCTTATTATTTTGGACGTAATGCTGCCGGATATAGACGGGTTTCAGATTCTCCAAAAAATTAGAGATACAAGCAATATCCCGGTGCTTATGCTTACTGCAAAAAGCAGCGAAGAAGATAAGGTTTTCGGTCTGCGACTGGGAGCAGACGACTACTTGACAAAGCCATTTGGTATTAACGAGCTTTTGGCGCGTGTCAATTCCCTTATCCGGCGATATACCACCTTAAACCCCTTTACGGCAGACATAGACAGCATATCGTTGAAAGATATGGTAATTGACAAATTAAATCGTACAGTTACGGTCAAAGATATTCCCGTTTTGCTTACAGGAAAAGAATTTGATTTACTTCTCTTTCTTGCTTCCAACAAAGGACGAGTATTTACCAAAAAACAAATTTATTCACAGGTATGGGAGGAAGAATACGCTTTTGATGATAGCAATATTATGTCTTTTATTAGCAAATTAAGGAAAAAGATTGAGCCAGACCCCGACCACCCCTTTTACATTTTAACTGTCCGGGGTGTCGGCTACCGTTTTAACAAGGAGGCGTAACATGGATATAAATGTTTATCTTTTCATAGTGATAGCCCTTATGCTGCTTATTATTATGTATCTCCTTTTTGTCTTACGGCGTGTGCGGACACAGCTTGCGCTGATAAAAGACGCCTTAGAGGATATAAAGGGCGGGAATTTGAACCGACGTATTTTAGCAGGCGAAAACGATATGACAAAAACAATTTGCTATGACATTAACAAAATAGCAGTAAACAGTCAGGCGCAGCTTATACGGCAAAGACAATCTGAACAGGCATATAAACGGCTGATGACAAGTCTTTCACATGATGTAAAGACCCCGCTTGCTTCTCTTGTAGGTTATCTGGAAGCGGTTGAAAACAAAATTGTTATTGGAGAGGAAAAGGACGAATATATCCATGTCGCACATGAAAAAGCCCACTATATGAAATCCTTTGTGGAAAATTTGTTTGAATGGGTAAAACTGGATTCCGGAGAGCAGATTTTTCATTTTGAAAAATTTGACCTTAACGAGTTATCCCGCAACATTATAGCGGATTGGATTCCCGTCTTAGAAAGCAATCATTTTGAATATGAGTTTGTCATACCCGAAACAGAGTATTTTATTCACATAGATGTAAACGCATATACCCGCGTACTTAACAATCTTTTTCAAAATATTATTATCCATAGTGCGGGAGATAAAATGGCACTGCATATTTGTGAAGATATACAACAAGCTAAAATTATAATTTCAGATAATGGAAAAGGAATAGCTCCCGATAAGCTGCCACATATTTTTGAAAGAATGTACCAGTGCGACCAGTCGCGGTCTGCAAAGGGAAATGGTTTAGGACTGGCGATTGCTAAAGAGCTTATCAGTGTTCACAAAGGAACCATTACCGCTGAAAACAGCTCTGATAAAGGGACTGTATTTACTATATTGCTTCCCAAAGCCCTGTAAATAATGCGGGGCTTTCCTGCTATAAAACAAGAAAAAAGCAAGGTTTCGGCAAGGTTATGGCAAGGTTGATACTATATAATGGGAGGTAGAAAGGAGGAAAAGACAATGACTATCATTTCTACTGAAATGCTGAAATGGAAACGCAATAAGACAGTCTTAGGTATCTTTATTCTAACTGCAATTTTAGGAATATTCGCAGTTGAACGTGCTTTCAGTATATCAAGAAGTAGCTCACTAATGAATAGTTTTAGTGATTTATACACATTGGCATTTAAGAACCTTACAAGTTTGTTTCTGCCTATTGTGTTGAGTATGTTTGCAACCACATTGTTCTTTGATGAACAGAAAAATGATACCTTAAAAGGACTTCTGATTATTCCGATTTCCAAAACGCAACTTTATTTTTCAAAGATAGCAGTGGTAATTTTTATGTCATTAGCACTATGTCTGCTTACTTTTGCAATCTGTATTCTTGGCGGCTTTCTTGCAGGCGGCTTTACAGATTTGAATACGGAAACAATTTTACAGGCGGGATTATTATTTTTAGCCGGTGGCGTGTTAGTTCCACTTGCAATGCTCCCCGTTATTTTTTTAGCAACATTGGCAAAGGGATATGTTCTACCGATTGGGGCTGCATTACTTTATCTTGTGCCTGTCGTGCTTATTCCGTCGGGGATTATGGGACTGCACCCACTGGCGAGTGTTATGGGAATTTATCCCTATATTTCATCTGACGCAGCAGAAATGGTTAAGAAATGGGCGGGAGGAATAGAAATAACTATATCTCCGAATATCTGTTTAATTTCTCTTTTGGTAATTGGAAGTATTTCAGCCATTGTTTCCGTACTTGCATTGCGGAAACAGACCTATTGAAAGTGAGGATATATGATGAATAAATATGTAATTGAAACAAAACAACTGACAAAAACTTATGGAGAGCAAACGGTAGTCAATTCTGTTAATATCCATGTGAAACAAGGACAGATATATGGGCTGTTGGGGCGTAATGGGGCGGGTAAAACCACAATTATGAAAATGATTTTTGGGTTGACCGATATTACTTCCGGCGAAGTAGACGTATTCGGTCAAAATATCAAAGGGAGGGAAAAAAGAGTATATCCCCGGATTGGTGCTATTATTGAAACACCCGGCTTTTATCCGAATTTAACAGGTACGGAAAACTTGGAGATATTTGCAAAACTGCGCGGTACTGCTGCGCCAAATGCAGTAAAAAACGCCTTGGAGATTGTCGGTCTGCCTTATCGGGACAAAAAATTGTTTAGCAAGTATTCTCTTGGAATGAAGCAGCGTCTTGGAATAGCAAATGCTATTTTACATGACCCTGAACTGCTAATCTTAGATGAACCCACAAACGGTCTTGACCCGATAGGCATTGCAGAAGTAAGGGACTTTATTAAGACTTTAAGTATCGAGCGCGGAAAAACAATTCTTATTTCCAGTCATATTCTGTCCGAAATTGCACTACTGGCTGATGACATCGGCATTATTGACCATGGTGTACTACTGGAAGAAAACAGCATGAATGAGCTACAAAAGAAAAACAGTAAGTATATACTTCTGCAAGTTTCTGATATACCGAAAACTTCTCTTGTTTTGGAAAGGCAGTTTGGGGTTACCGAATATTCCGTACAGGACGAACACACCCTGCGGATTTATGACACTTCGTTGGATATGGCTGCTGTCAATAAAGCTCTTGTGGTACAGGATATAGCTGTTATCAGTTCTCAGCTATGCAATGATACATTAGAGGACTATTTCAAAAAAATCACAGGAGGAGAAGGAATTGCTTAGGCTGATACAGGCAGAGTTTCTTAAACTGCGTCGAAAAAAATTTATTGTGTTAATGCTGTTATCCGCTCTTTTCATGCCACTTCTTGCAGTTTTTTATTTCAGAAGTGCTGATAAAACAGTTATTGAACCATTACAATTTTATAAGTGGACTACATTCAGCTATACAGCTTGGATTATACTTCCTGTTGTATTGGGTTTGGTTTCTACTATGCTCATGTATGACGAAAATCAAAACGATATGCTCAAACAGTTGTGGATTATACCGATTAGCAAGACAGGATATTTTTTTAGCAAATTTATTGTTGTACTGTCTTATTCCGTTTGTTTTATGTTGCTTACAGCCATAGCGTCTGTATTTTTCGGTATGCTTCCCGGTTATATAACCTTTGAATGGAATAGTATCAGTTATCTATTTAAGAAATGTATTGAAATCGCCATACTTACCGCATTTTCCATATTACCACTTTTAGCGGTTGCAGCTGCCGGGAAGAACTATATACTCCCTGTATGTGTGACACTGGTTTACACCTTTCTTAGCTTTATTTTGCTTATGGTTAATATGTACCTACACCCTCTATCCAGTGCAACAGCAATTATCATGCGAGATATTCCCGGTGTTATTTTGGCACAGGAAGTCAATATTCCGGCTGCACTTTTTTGTATCGGTATATGGACTATTGTTTCTATCGTATTTGCGTACATTTCCTTAAAGCATAGAAAGTGAGTGATTGAATGATGAAAGAATTGATTTGGGCAGAACATCAAAAACTCCGACGTTCAAAAATTGTGTTGGTCGCCATATTCGCAGTTATTATGGTTGCAATTATTGTTTTTACTCAAGGGCAGTTTTCTTTTGGGGAAAAACGCTATATAGATGACGCAGGGTGGTTTATGAACGCAGCACAGTCTTTAGCAACTTTTTTTGTTCTTCCTGCGGTTATTGCACTTTTGGGGAGCTATATGATTTGTCGTGAGGAACAAGAAGATACTATTAAATCATTACGTTTAATTCCTATAAGTGAAGCTAAAATGACGATTGCAAAATTACTTATTACTTTTGCATTTAGCGTACTCTTTTATTTGCTGCTTTTCGGCATTACATTTTTAGTTGAAGTTATTTTACATTTTAGGGGCTTGTCTATCAAAATGATTTTAAGTTTTTTCAAAATCTATTTACTTGACGGCATTGGGATTTTCTTTGCTATTGCACCTGTTATTGCGGTTGTATCAAGAATAAAGAAAGGCTATTGGCTTGCTTTGATTTTTACAGTAATTTATTCTTTTGCAGGATTATTCACAAGTATATCCGATGTTCTTTCGGCTTGCTATCCTATTACTGCTACATTCAATATTTCCGGCTATTATTCTGCCACCTTTGGAGAAATCATTATTAGCCTTATGAGTTTGTTCTTTTGTGGATTGTTTTCTGTCTTGATTTTAATATCTAAAAAAACAATCAAAAATAAGTAATGATACAACCAACATCTGCCGGACGACGGCAAAGAAAAAAAGCCGTCGCAGAGCAGCCATATTTTCACGCGCCTATTCTATTTCGGCGGCTTTGATTTTCAGAGCCGCCGTTTCTTTTTGTCTGTACGACGACCCTTAACCATGTAGACATGGCGGCTTTAGGAGGTAGCCGCCATGAGTTATAAACCACAACAACAAATTCTTACATTCTTTGATTTATCAAAAAAAGCCCGACCGCCACCGGGGATATTCCTACCCTTAGATATGAACTATTAAATCATCTAAATACTTTTTATTATTCCTATGCGCCTGTCCGCGTTTTTTTGCGGACGGGCGCATTTTGTATGCTTAAAAAAATTTTTGAAAAAATTTCCGAAAATATTTGGCATTTTTTCAAAGCTCCGTATTACCCCGCGAAAAGGGGGAAGCACCACCAACTTTCAACGAGAAAGGAGGTGAGAATGTGGAACCTAATAGCAGGGAGTTTTATAAGCAATGTTCTTTTCAGAAGTATTGCAATGCGGTATTGCACAATGAAGCGTGCGACGCTCATAGAGAGCTTCGTACACATAAGGCAAAGGAAGTAACCTTTTCCGACATGACCTTAGATGAAGCGCGACAGCTACATACCTTTGATGAATATTTCAAACGGGAAACTGCTGAAACCGTCTTTGAAAAAGCCGGAAAGAAAATCACGCCGAAGTTGCTTCTTGAAGCAATCCGTACTTTGCCGGAAGAAAAGCGCAAAGCCATATTGCTGTATTATTTCGAGGGAATGAGCGATACAGAAATTGCAGAGTTGCTCAATACACCGAGAAGTACAATACAGTACAGACGGACAAGCTCTTTTGAACAATTAAGAAAATATTTGGAGGAAAATGCTGATGAATGGGACGAATGGTAATCAACCCGGCTACCCTGAAAATGCCCTTGTTCCTTATCCTGTCATTGTGGCAGCGACAAAGGGCGACCCGGACGCTATGAAAATGGTCTTGCAGCATTTCAGCGGTTATATAGCCCGTTTATCCATGCGAAAGTTATATGACGAGCGTGGAAATGTTTATTTTGGTATAGACAACGACATTCGGGAACGGCTGCAAGCCAAACTGATGATGGCTGTCCTCAATTTTAGAACAGAAAAATAACCGCAATCGGCGGTGGAACGTCTTTACTCCCCCTTTTCCGTTCCGCTGCTGACGCGGCAGCACAGCCATTTTGAACCTTGACAAAGAAAGCGACGCAAGAGAACGGCGACGCAGCATAAGGCAAATCGGATACGTTCCTTTTGTGCCGAGCCATGCGGTGGGTACGCCATGACCTTTTTCTTAACCGAAAAGCGAGCGAGAAATACCACACCGTAAAGTAGGGATAGCACCCTGCGGGCGATAACGCACAGAATATATAATGATACTTCCTTACAGCCATAGTCCGAGCGTTAGAAGCGTCGCAGGCAATGGGTAGGGCTTCGGCAGACCGCCGGAGGGGTGCAACTCCCATGAGGTTACGCTAATAGCCGTCCGATTAAAGCCTATGTCACAGATTGATTTTTGACCCGTTAAGAAAGGGGGACGACAAATTGAACAATAACGACGTGCCGATTTGGGAAAAGTACACGCTTACCATAGAAGAAGCAGCAAAATATTTCCGTATCGGAGAAAGCAAGCTGCGGAAACTGGCAGAAGAAAATCCCGTCCCGGACTGGGTAATGATGAACGGAAACCGTATTCAGATTAAGCGTAAGCAGTTTGAAAAAATGATTGATACGGTGGACGCAATCTGATAGTGAAATCGAGCCTTGAATGTGGTACAATGTAGTCAAGCATATCAAGGCTCTTTCCATTATGGAAAGGAGCATAACGATGTCGGAAAAAAGACGGGATAATAAAAATCGTATTCTCCGAACCGGAGAGAGCCAGAGAAAAGACGGAAGATATGCCTACAAATATATAGATACCTTTGGGAAACCGCAGTTTGTTTATTCTTGGAAGTTAGTGCCTACGGACAAAACCCCGGCAGGAAAGCGCGACGATATAGCGTTGAGGGAAAAAGAGAAAGAAATCCAAAAAGACCTTGACGACGGTATCGACCATATCGGAAAGAAAATGACGGTCTGCCAACTCTACGCAAAGCAGATACGCCACCGGGCAAATGTGCGGCATGGTACAAAGCAGGGGCGAAAACAGCTCATGCGGATTTTGCAGGAGGATAAACTTGGAGCCTGTCGGATTGAAAATGTGAAGCTCTCCGACGCAAAGGAATGGGCGTTACGCATGAAAGAAAAAGGTTACGGCTTCAAGACTATTAACAACCACAAGCGTTCCTTAAAGGCTGCCTTTTACACAGCCATACAGGACGATTGTATTCGTAAAAATCCATTTGACTTCCAGTTGAACACCGTCCTTGAAGATGATACGGAACCAAAGGAACCTCTATCCCCTACGCAGGAAGCGGCTTTTCTGTCCTTTGTGCAGCATGATAAAGTCTATCAGAAATACTACGACGAGATTATCATACTGTTAGGGACAGGGCTTCGCATTTCGGAACTCTGCGGACTGACGGAAGCTGACATTGACTTAGACAAACAGCTTATCAATGTAGACCACCAACTTTTGAAAATTGCAGACGTGGGCTACTATGTGGAAACACCTAAGACGAAAAGCGGCAACCGGGTTATTCCTATGAGTGAAAAAGTGTTGGAAGCATTTCAGCGGGTGCTGAACAAACGGAAATATGCACAGCCTATTATTTTAGAGGGCTACACAAAATTTCTGTTCCTTAACCGGAACGGCTTGCCAAAAGTGGCGGTCAACTATGAAAGTATGTTCCGAGGACTTGTGAGGAAATACAACAAAACGCAAAAGGTAGCATTGCCAAAAGTAATGACACCGCACACCTTACGCCACACATTCTGCACCACGTTAGCAAATGCGGGAATGAACCCCAAAGCATTGCAGTACATCATGGGACATTCCAACATCAATATGACGCTGAACTATTACGCGCATACGACTTCCGAAACGTCGATAACAGAAATGAAGCGGCTAATTGCATAAGTAGTAAACGGAGAATTTACTACTCCACATACTACTTTTGAACATCAAAACATACGGGGATATAAGAAGATTTGAGAGTATCTTCCATAACAAAAAATGCCGGAAAAGCCTGTAACAATAGGCTATACCGGCATATAAGAACTTTTGAAAAGATAATCAAAAATTACTTTGTGATTTGCTGAAAAACAAGAGGCAATTTTAATATGACAGAATGGGAAAAAGCGAAAAAGAGTATTCTAAATCAAATAAAATCATATATAATAGACGGTAGTTTGAAAGATTGATTGGAGGTCATGAATATGAATGAAATAATAAAAGCAATGGAAGAACGCCGCAGTATCCGTAAATTCAAACCGGACATGCCGGCAAAGCAGGATCTGGAGCAGATCATTGAAGCAGGTCTGTATGCAGCAAATGGCATGGGACAGCAGGCAACTATTACAATCGCTGTGACAAATAAAGAACTTCGCGATGAGTTATCAGAGATCAACCGCAAGATTGGTGGCTGGGATGAAGGCTTTGATCCATTTTACGGTGCACCGGCGATTTTGCTTGTGTTAGCAAATAAGGAGAGATCCACTTGTGTTTATGATGGAAGCCTTGTTATGGGAAATATGATGCTTGCCGCACATACACTGGGACTTGGAAGCATCTGGATCCACCGTGCAAAAGAAGAATTTGAGATGTCGGAATACAAGCAGTTATTGAAGAAATTAGGAATCGAAGGCGAATGGGAAGGAATTGCCCACTGTGCTGTCGGATATGCGGATGGAGAACTGCCGCAGGCAACCGACAGAAAAGAAGGAAGAGTATTCTGGATTGAGTAAAAAGGAACAGCGTTACACAATCAGAGAAAACAATATGCAAATCAGACAGTTGAAAGGAAGGACAGAAGAATGGCAGATATAGCAGATATTTATACAGCGGCAGCAGACCGCTATGAGAAGATGACATATAACCGTGTTGGGAGAAGCGGACTTAAGTTCCCGGCTGTGTCACTTGGATTGTGGCATAATTTCGGTTCAAAAGATAACTATGATAATATGAAAGCAATGTGCAGAACCGCATTTGACAATGGAATTACACAGTTTGATGTGGCAAATAACTATGGCCCGGTGTATGGAAGTGCCGAGAAGAGTCTTGGAAGGATTTTAAAAGACGATTTTATGCCATACCGGGACGAGCTGGTCATTGCAACGAAAGCAGGATATGATATGTGGGATGGTCCTTATGGGGACGGCGGCAGCAGAAAATATCTGATGGCAAGTCTTGATCAGAGTCTGAAGCGGTTAGGATTGGATTATGTAGATGTATTTTATCATCACAGAATGGATCCGAATACACCACTGGAAGAGACGATGGATACTCTTACCGATATTGTGCGCAGTGGAAAAGCACTGTACGCAGGCGTATCAAATTATAACGAAGAATATACAAAACGGGCGGTAGAGTTGCTGCGTGAAAGACATTGTCCGTTTATCGTAAATCAGCGCCGCTATTCAATTTATGACCGGACGATTGAAGAGGATGGTGTAAAAGACTGTTGCAGGGAAAACGGTGTTGGAATTATTGCGTTCAGTCCACTGGCGCAGGGGTGTCTGACAGATAAATACTTGCATGGAATTCCAGAAGACAGCCGCGCAGCGAGAGATCCGCGATTTTTACACAAATCCGATATTACAGCGGAACTGGTAAAGAAAACAACAGCGTTGAATGAAATCGCAAAGCTTCGTGGACAGTCACTGGCGCAAATGGCGCTTGCGTGGATTTTAAAAGATGGAGACGTATGTTCCGTATTGATCGGAGCATCCAGACCGGAACAGATCCTGGATAATATTGCAGCATTGCAAAATATATCATTTACAAAAGAAGAACTGGATGCGATTGATCGGATCAGCAAAGCATAAAGATGATGCGGAGGAAAAGGAAAGAGCCATTAAAAGTTAAAAATATGTAACAAATGCTACGAAAATATTTTCAAAATATAGTATAATAATAGCTGAAAAACAGAAAAACTAACTTTAAGAAGAATAGAAGAAAGGACGATAGATATGGCAGTGATTCATGTGACAAATGATACTTTTGAACAGGAAGTATTACAGGCAAAAGAACCGGTACTGGTTGATTTCTGGGCAACCTGGTGTGGACCGTGCCAGATGGTGGGACCGATCATAGAAGAGATTGCAGAGGAAAGAACAGATATTAAAGTGTGCAAGATTGATGTGGATGAGAACCCAGAGATTGCAAGACAGTACAAGGTATTTTCCATTCCGATGCTGTTTGTATTCAAGAATGGAGAAGTGGCAGCCAGAACCGTAGGCGCACAGTCAAAAGAAGCTATTTTAGAGATGCTTTAGAATAATAAAAATAAGAGGCAGGAAATATGTAGTGGGTGATTCCTCAAAGGTGCGTAATATTTCCTGTCTCTTATTTTATCCAAGAATTTTCCGGTTTTTGTATTTAAATAGTAGAGCTGGATCCTACAGATTTAACAAAAGAACAGCTGAAAGAAATTATAGAAGATTTTGCAAATGCAGCGGAGCGGGCAAAACGTTGCGGATTTGACAGTCTGGTTGTGCATAGAGCGCATGGACAGCTTCCGGGGTGTTTTTTATCTAAAGTGATTAATCGAAGAACAGATGAATATAGTGCGGATACAATTGAAAATGCATCAAGATTTACAAAAGAACTTTTAGCAGCAATTCGAAAAAAAATAGGAAATACAATGGCAATTGAATATCGAATCAATGCAAGTGATATGGTAGAAGGCTCACCGTCATTGGATGATGAGATTGCATTTGCCCGGGAAATTGAAGATAAAATTGATTTGCTGCATGTATCGAGAGGTCTGCATGCAATGCAGAATCTTGCACCATATATGAATCAGCCATTACACTATCCGCATGGAATCAATCTGGAAGATGCAGCTAAAATGAAAGAAAAATTACAAATTCGTATTCCGGTCATTCCGTTATTTAATCATGATGAAGAAAATATCAGAAAGACGGCAGAATTTTGTAAAGAATTAGGAGATGCAGTTACAATGATTCAATTATTGCCGTACCATAATCTTGGAGTAATGAAATATCTTCGCATCAGTGATAAACCGGTGGCTGAGGCGACTCCGCCGAGTGAAGAATACATGCAGAAGTTGAAAGGTATTATGGAAGAGTATGGACTAAATGTTTCCATTCATTAAAAAAGAAGATTATAAAGGAGAAGATACCGTGGTGTGCTGTATATCAGTGCAGAACAGTATCTTCTTTTTTTGTAATGGTGGTTTATTTGTGCTAGAATAGAAACGACTAGTTACAAGGAGAAAATCAATGAGAGAAGAGAAGATGAAATACGAACGACTCAGTAAACGTGCGATGTGGTGCATGTATGTGTCGACCGTGATCTTAAGTGTTATTCTGCTGGCAGCGATCATCTGCGTAAATGCATTCTGGCTCAGTCCAAAAGATATCCGGATTGGCGAGATAATATCCTTGGTGCTCGTTGTTCTGATCATTCTGAACTGTGTGATCAGCCCGTATTTCCGGTACCGGAGATATGGTTATCACATAGATGAAGAATGTATAGATACGGTCGAAGGGTATCTTTTCATAGAACGCAATATTGTTCCGATGGAACGGTTACATAAACTGCAGGTGGAGAGAGGTCCGGTTGCCAGAGCATTTGGTGTGGCAAATGTAGTTGTGACAACAGCAGGTGGAGATGTAGAGATCAATCTTCTGGAAGATGAAAAAGCGGAACAGATCGCAGAGAATTTACAGAAGCGGATCAATCAGATCGCAGCGGAGGAAAAACATGGAAACGACAGAAACGAAATTTAGAAACCATATCTCCATTGTGATTGAACGATTTGGAACTATATTTATTGGAATCGTGATTGTACTTGCAGGGTCGGCACTGGATGACCTGAAAGAAATTGTAAAGCATATGGATAATCTGAAAGAACATCTGGCAGATGAGTTTGCGGGAGCCAGTCTGTTTCTTGTATTGTTCCTGATTGCTTTATTCTGGCAGCTCCGCCGTTGGGCGAAAACTTATATTTCTATTCAGGGGCAGGCAATCGTGATTGAGAAAAATACATGGAACCGCAAGGTGCAGACGATCGGCATCAAGCATATTTCCAATGTCAATCTCTCACAGAATATTCTGGAAATGATGCTTGGCACATGCACTGTGAAACTGGATACAGACAGTTTCTCAACGGCAGATGATACAGACGTAAAACTGGTGCTGAAAAAAGAAAAAGCAGAGTGGTTCCGTCAGACGGTTTTTGCGATTATGGAGTCGGAAGGTAACCGTTCCGGGGCAGAAGTTTATGCGCAGGATACGAATCATCAGATAGAAAGTGGCGCGTATAAAGAAACTGCCGGGATAACAGATGAGGAAAACGGTAAAAACATCACAGAGACAACGGTGACAGCAAATGTAAATGATATGATCTGGCATGGAGTGTTTGCGATTAATTTATTTGCTGTTTTGCTTGCAGTTGGAGGAATCGGAGGCTCCGTATCAAAGTTGCTTTCTGGCATACAGGAAGGAATTTCAGGACAAAATATTCTGGAAATAATATCAGGTTGGGCGGTAGCATTTTTTATCGGCGCAACAGCAGTCTGGGATACGGTGAAGGATTTTATTAAGTATTATCAGTATCAGGTTACACGAAAAAGTGATAAGATCTATATTTCTTACGGACTTTTAAAGAAAGTAAGCTATGTAATTCCGGTAAAGCGGATTCATGGCGTAACGGTGAGACAGACATGGATTGCAAGGATTTTTAAGAGATACCGGGTGGAACTTATCAATGTCGGAATGGGAGATGACGACGAGGAAAAGGATGCATTTTTCCTTTTGTATCAGAGCCGGGCAGACGTGATTGAAAAAATGCAGAAACTTTTGCCGGAATTTGCAGAAGCAATAGAACTTCCGATGCAGAGACAGAAGAAGTCGGTTATCCTTCTTAAGGCAATCCCGGCAGTGATCTGGGCAGTTATATTATTGGCAGCAGATCAGCTTGCGAAAGAGATCATAGGAGCGCATTTTCTGTGGATCAATCTGGTGTGTGCCGGTGGATGGCTGGTTGTACTGGTGATACTTGCCGGTGGATATGTTACGGATGCATTTGCTTGTGATAAGAAGAGTCTGGCCGTATCAAGCGGTGTATTTGGTCGAGAAACCACATACATGCATTATCCGCAGATCCAGTATTTTTCAGTTAATCAGAATATAGTGGCAAAGAAATTGCGTGTTGTGAAGGGAAATGCATATCTTCTTGCGTCGGCATCGGATTCCAGACATGATCTTCCGTATATGCCGGAAGAGGCTGTGGAAGAATTGAAAGAATATTTGCTTGCAAGGTAAGAGAAGAGCGCATTATACTAAGAATATCAAAGATGTGCAGAAAAATAATATAGCATGCGTTTTGGAATGCATAGTTCGTAGTAGAAATGTGGAGGGCATTTTGAAAAAGATATTGTAAAATGAGTGGTCGAGAAGAACAAAGGAGAGAGTATGATAGAGACTGGTGTTGTAAATGGAAGATTTCAGGTATTGCATTTAAAGCATATGGAATATATTCTGGCGGCAAAGATGCGGTGCCGGAAACTGTATATCGGGCTTACGAATCCGGACGGGAGAATGACCGGCGATTCGGTAAATGATCAGAACCGATCCACAAAAGCGGCAAATCCGCTGACGTATTTTGAACGTTATGAGATGATAAAAGGTGCCATGCAGGAATTTAAAGTCCCTGAGCAGGAATATGATATTCTGCCGTTTCCGATTAATTTTCCGGAATATATTGCAAATTATATGCCGGAAGATGCGACGTATTTTATGGGACTCAGTGATGCGTGGGATGAAGAAAAATATAAGATCCTGCGAAGCTTGAAGCTGGATGTAGAAGTTCTCTGGCGAAGAGAAGAAAAAGACCGCGGAGTCAGTGCTTCATGGGTGCGAAGCTGTATTGCCATGGATGAAGAATGGGCGCATCTTGTCCCGAAGAGCGTGTATAAGTATCTGACGGAAACACATCTCGTGGACAGGATCAAGCATCTGGAGAAAATCCGGATCGAAGAGAAAATGGTGCTGTAAAAATAGCAGAAAAAAGTATTAAAAAATAGAAACAATATTGGTAGATAGTGAAAAAGCATTAATAGTTAAAAAACGCCTGCCATTTGCAATATATTTCACTGGCACCGAACATTCAGACCATTTGTGGATATATCAATATAACAGGATGGCAGGCGCTTTTTGAAACTACTCTTCTACGAATTTTACTGCAGTTCCGTAAGCCATGATTTCAGCAGCACCCTGTACGACAGTACTGGATGCATAGCGGATATTAATGACGGCGTCGGCACCGCATTTTTCGGCTTCTTCGCTCATGCGCTTTGTGGCGATGGCACGGGCTTCATTCATCATTTCTGTATAAGAAGTAAGTTCACCGCCTACAAGTGTCTTAAAGCTGTTTACAAGGTCTTTTCCAAAATGTACAGACTGGATCATATTTCCTTTTACAAGTCCGATCATTTCAAATTTCTTTCCGGTTATATAATCTGTGTTTACTAATATCATAAATAAAATCCTTTCTGATTAATGTTAAGATGTTAGGGGAAAATCCTGACATCTTGTTAATTAAATTGTCAAAGTAGTTACGGATGACCTATGGCAGTCGTTATTACAGATAAACCGCCAGACTGACCCGAGCCGGACTAGCTCAGATGCAGGACATCCTTAATGGTATAATATCCAGGACCTTTATTAGCAAGATATGCTGCGCAGTCGCAGGCGCCTCTTGCGAAACATTCCCAGTTGTAGCAGTGGTGAGTGATTTCCAGACGTTCTCCCATGCCACCAAAGAATACAGTGTGGCTACTTGGAATATTGCCGGCGCGCAGAGAATGATAACCGATTGTTCCAGGTTCTCGCGGAGAAACTCCTTCTCTGCCGTATACAGCGATATCGGATAATTCTTTGCCAAGTGCATGTGCCATGGTCTCACCCATTTCTTTGGAAGTACCGCTCGGTGCATCTTTCTTCCACTGATCATGCATCTCAAGAATCTCAATGTCCAGTTCTTCCCCAACTGTCTTTGTGATAAATTCCAGAACTTTATTCATGACATTGACGAGTTTGGAAGTGTTGGCTGCATAGAGCATTGGAATAGAAGAAGCAGCATCTTCAAAACGTTTCATCTCTTCGTCGGAGAAACCGGTAGAACCGCAGACCAGACCTTTTTTATGTCTGATGGCAAGATCCAGAACTCCCATAGCCATCTCTTTAGTAGAAAAATCGATGATCACATCGCATTTGTCAATAACGGATTCGAGATCATCTACAACCGGAACATGCAGTTCTTTTCCGACCATTGCGACAGTTCCGAGATCTGTTCCGATGTAATCGCGCCCTTTTGGACCGATACCGGCAACCAGTTCCATGTCATCACGGGAGGCTGCAACCTGTGTGATCAATTTGCCCATTTTCCCTCTTGGGGCTGTTACGATAACTTTCATAAATGTAAACTCCTTTCGTATACGTTTTCAACACGTACCGGGAAATCCCTTTTAATAATTTCAGTTTACCACAAAAGACGAGCAGGAGTTGCATTTTTTTCAGAAAGAGGCTATAATTCTTTTTATAATCTTGAGAGGAAATTTACAGAAAATAAGAGGTATAGAGCATGAAGAAAAGAGTAGTCGTTGCGCTGGGACATCGTGCCCTTGGTACGACCTTGCCGGAGCAGCAGGAAGCAGTTAAGAAAACATCAAAAGTAATCGCGGATCTGATCGAGGACGGATATCAGGTTGCCATTACACACAGCAACGCACCGCAGGTAGGTATGATCCATACAGCGATGAACGAATTTGGAAAAGTACACGAGAACTATACAGCGGCGCCAATGTCTGTATGTTCTGCCATGAGCCAGGGCTATATCGGATATGACCTTCAGAATGCGATTCGCGAGGAACTTTTAAACAGAGGCATTTACAGAACAGTCAGCACGATCCTGACACAGGTAGTTGTGGATCCATATGATGAAGCATTCTATACACCGACCAAGATCCTTGGACGTTATATGAATGTGGAAGAGGCAAATGAGGAGCGTAAGAAGGGTAATTATGTAGTAGAGGAACCAGGCAAAGGGTTCCGCCGCATCGTGTCTGCACCGAATCCGGTACGCATTGTAGAGATTGATGCGATCAAGGCTCTTCTGGATGCAGATCAGATTGTTATTGCATGCGGTGGTGGTGGTATTCCGGTTCTGGAACAGGATAACCATTTGAAAGGTGCAAGCGCTGTCATTGAGAAGGATCTGACTGCCGGAAAGATGGCAGAGGATACACAGGCAGACGAGCTGATCATTCTGACGAGTGTAGATCAGGTGAAGATTAATCTCGGACGTGACAATGAAGAAGCACTGGGCGAGATTTCCGTAGAAAATGCGAAGAAATATATGGAAGAGGGACATTTCGGAGAGTATAATATGCTTCCGAAGTTAAGTGCTTCTGTTTCTTTCATTGAAAAAGGAGAAGGAAGAAGCGCACTCATTACTTCTTTTGATAAGCTTGGCGAAGCTTTAAAAGGAAAGACAGGAACTAAGATTTCTTAAGAAATTCGTTTAAAATGTCTGCAATCTGGTTATACTACCGGAAAAATGAAGGAGGTAACCGATGAAGGCAAGAGTGATGGATGGCTGCATTTCCTGCGGTGCATGTGTGACAACGTGCCCGGAAGTATTCTCGTTTGATGAAGATGGACTTGCGGAAGCATGTGGAGAAGTTGCATCGGAATATGAAGAAGCAGCAAAAGAAGCAAGAGATGACTGTCCGGTATCTGTGATTGATATTGTGGAGTAATAAAATGCGAAGATAAACTGGGGTATGGTGAAGAACTGTACCCCTGTTTTTATTTATCGGGAAAGAACTTTCCTGATATATAAAAACGCTCCACCAGATGTGCACCCGTACGAATAGTCAGCGTGCTGCATATAATAAATATAAGAATAATAAGAGCGGAAGTGTCAGTGTGCGTTTCAGTGAATTTCAGGAAAAAGAAGTGATCAATGCGTGTGACTGTTGCAAACTTGGATATGTAGAAGATCTGGTCATAGATGAGAAAAAAGGAAAAATTGAAGCAATCATTATACCAAAAGGGCGGGGGATCTGTAATCTTTTCTGTGAGGATGGAGAATACATCATTCCATTTGCCTGTATCAAACGGATTGGACCGGATATTATTCTGGTTGAAATGCATGAAGAAAAGTAAAATGTTTCTTTTGATGTTTGACTTCTCTAAGAGCAACCGATATACTAAAAGATAGAATGTATGAAAGGAATTTAGTGTGATGAAATGTCCATATTGTGGTAATTCAGATACAAGAGTTATAGATTCAAGACCGGCGGAAGAAGGCAATTCTATCCGCAGACGCAGATCCTGTGATGCATGCGGGAAACGTTTCACGACTTATGAAAAGATAGAGACGATTCCGCTGATCATTATTAAAAAGGATGATAACAGAGAACAGTATGACCGAGGCAAGATTGAAAGAGGAATTTTAAGAGCTTGTTATAAACGTCCGGTATCGGCGGCAAGGATCCAGAAGACAGTGGAAGCTGTGGAGACACAGGTGTTCAGTCTGGAAGAGAAAGAGATTGCAAGCAGTACGATCGGGGAGATCGTTATGGATGCGCTGAAAGATCTGGACGAAGTTGCATATGTAAGATTCGCATCTGTATATAGGGAGTTTAAGGATGTGAATACATTTATGGATGAATTGAAAAAGATTCTGGACGGACAGGAACAATAAAGTTTTATAATATTCTGTACAGGATATTATATAGTGAGATGAGTACAAATAGACAGGGTGATTAGACTATGAGAACATATAAATTAACGATTTCCTATGATGGAAGCAGGTATCAGGGATGGCAGCGGCAGGCGACGACAGACAATACGATCCAGTTTGTACTGGAATGGAGCATTGGCAAATTAGTCGGATACCGCGTGCGTGTAGACGGTTCGGGGAGAACAGACGCCGGAGTACATGCAAGAGGTCAGGTGGCAAGTGTGAAGCTTTCCAAATTGTATGATCCACAGGAGATGAAGGATTCGTTGAACCGTTATCTCCCGGAGGATATCCGTATCGTGAAGGTGGAACTGGTGCGAAATGGATTTCATGCCAGAAAAAGTGCCAAAGGCAAGAAATATGAATATTATATTGACTGCAGAGAAAAACCGGATGTATTTTCCAGAAGATACTGCTATCATTATCCGGAAAAATTAGATATAGAAGCGATGCGTGAGGCCGTGCCATATCTGCTGGGACCGAAGAACTTTACAAGTTTTACGGATGATAAGGATTGCAAAGATCCGATCCGCAAGATCACCAATATCAAGATTGTAAGTTCCGGTGAGAAGGTGCGTATCACTTTCTATGGAACTGGATTCTTATATCATATGGCACGTATCTTGACAGGTACTTTGCTGGAAATCGGTACCGGCAAGCGTGAGGCATCGATGCTTCCGGTTGTGATTGCGGCAGAAGACAGAAGCCTTGCCGGATTCCTCGCGCCAGCCAGAGGTCTGTTTTTAAGAAAAGTGTATTATTAGAAGGAAAACGAACAGATGAAATGTATATCATGGAATGTAAATGGAATTCGTGCCTGCGTAAAGAAAGGATTTCTTGATTTCTTCAAAGAAGCGGATGCAGATATTTTCTGTATTCAGGAAACGAAGATGCAGGAAGGACAATTAGATCTGGAGCTGGATGGATACGAACAGTACTGGAATTATGCCGTGAAGAAAGGTTATTCCGGAACGGCGGTATTTACAAAAGAAAGGCCCCTTGCTGTTACTTATGGCATGGCAATTGAAGAACACGATCAGGAAGGCCGTGTAATCACACTGGAGTATGAGGATTTTTATTTTGTGACAGTGTATACGCCGAATTCACAGAGCGAACTGGCAAGACTGGATTACAGAATGACATGGGAAGATGATTTTCTCGCTTATCTGAAAGGGCTGGAAGAGAAGAAACCAGTGGTTTTCTGTGGGGATTTGAATGTTGCACACAAAGAGATCGACTTGAAGAATCCGAAGACGAACCGTAAGAATGCCGGATTTACAGATGAAGAACGTGGAAAATTCACAGACCTTCTTGCAGCAGGATTTACAGATACATTCCGTTATCTGTATCCGGATGTGGAAGGAATTTATTCTTGGTGGTCTTACCGTTTCAGCGCAAGGGCAAAGAATGCAGGATGGAGAATTGACTATTTTTGTGTATCGGACTGCCTGAAGGATAAGATTGAAGATGCGAAGATCCTGACCGACGTTATGGGATCGGATCATTGCCCGATCGAACTGGACATTGCATTATAGTGAAGAGAGGAAGAGACGGATGGATAGTCGTGTATCTGTAATCAGCATTATTATAAAAGATGAAGAGGCAGCAGTAACGGTGAATGAACTGCTTCACGAATTTAGAAATTATATTGTCGGAAGAATGGGCATTCCGTACCGGCAGAGAGAAGTGTCGATCATCAGTGTGGTGCTGGACGCGCCGGGAGATGTGACAAGCTCTCTTTCCGGAAAACTTGGAATGTTAAAAGGAGTCAGTGCAAAGACACTGACTGCAAAGTTGTAAACACGACGATTTGAAAATTAGAAATATTTAGAATGCAGTGATGGAATAATAAAAAGAGCGGAATCACCGGCTACAGCCGGTTGATTCCGCTTTGTAATTCGTCTGCCCATTTCCGAAGATTGTATGTACGTCCGCCAAATAATTTTAAGATGACACCGGTTGGGTGTTCATGTCCGGCAAATGCATTTGCTTCGTCTGTATCGACGTGCATGGCGAGTGCAAAGTCCGGGTGTACACGGACAACAACATCAGCAAAGATCAGAGAGCGTTCAAAACTCTCCATAATGACGAACACTTCATCTTTGTCTTTGACATTTAACTGGACTGCCTGCACTGGAGTCATGTGGATATGGCGCTTTGCAACAATCACACCGTGATCGAGTTCAATCTCACCGGCAGGACCGAGCAGCGTGCAGCCGGGTGTGCCCTTCGTATCGCCGGATTGACGGATGATGCCCGGAATGCCGAGCTTTCGTGAATCAGTCATGGAAATCTCCACCTGTGTCTCATTACGGAAAGGTCCAAGCAGAGCAACATTTTCAAATGTTCCTTTCGGACCTTTGATCGTAACGCGTTCTTCACAGGCATACTGACCGGGCTGGCTCAGATCTACCCGGTGGGTGATCGTTTTCCCTTTCCCAAATAAGTGTTCAAAATCTTCCTGGCACATATGGATGTGTCTTGCGCTTGTTTCGATTGGTATTGCAAGTCCCATAGTATCTGAGCCTCCTTCTATTATCTGCATTAATTTTTATTCATAGCCATTTTCTGAAAACCTTATTGGAAACATTGTAACAGAGTGCGTTCGGTTTTTCAATCAAAAGTATCAACAACGACATTTTTCGTTGACAAAGAGGGCTTTTTTTTCTATAATTTTTAACGAGGTAAAGCAATGGCGTTTTCATCTAAGGCATGAGAACGCCCATTTTTACATACAGCAGTAAATGCAGGAGGTGCATATAATGAATAATTATACGCGTGAAGATATTTTACAGATGGTAGAAGAAGAGGATGTGGGATTCATCCGGCTACAGTTTACCGATATTTTCGGAACATTGAAAAATGTAGCGATCACTACCAGCCAGTTGGAGAAAGCGCTGAATAACCAGTGCATGTTTGACGGCTCTTCCATTGAAGGCTTTGCAAGGGTGGAAGATTCGGATATGTATCTTTATCCGGATCTGAATACATTTGAGATTTTTCCGTGGAGGCCGCAGCAGGGTAAAGTTGCAAGACTGATCTGCGAGGTGCATAAAGCAGACGGAACACCATTTGAGAGCGATCCGAGATATGTACTGAAGAAAGTGATCGAAGAGGCAAAAGAGATGGGATATCAGTTTAACGTCGGGCCGGAATGTGAATTTTTCTTATTCCATATGGATGATGACAGTGTACCGACAACGATTTCCCATGAGCGAGCCACATATTTTGACCTTGGACCATTAGATTTCGGCGAAAATGCGAGACGTGACATGGTATTGACAATGGAGGATATGGGATTTGTCATCGAGGCATCTCACCACGAGATGTCGCCGGCACAGCATGAGATTGATTTCCAATATGACGAGGCGTTGTCTGCGGCAGACAATATCATGACATTCAAACTGGTTGTCAAGACGATTGCCAAGAGACACGGTCTGCATGCATCCTTTATGCCAAAACCGAAGTACGGAGAGAATGGTTCCGGCATGCATACGAACATGTCATTAAGCCGGGATGGTGTGAATGTATTTTCAGACAGTTCAGATGAGAAAGGGCTGAGTAAAGAAGCTTATTATTTCATCGGTGGAATTATGAAACATATCAAAGCGCTGACCTTTATTACGAATCCGATCGTGAATTCATATAAGCGTCTTGTGCCGGGATTTGAAGCACCGGTATATATTGCATGGTCAGCCAAGAACAGAACGCCATTGATCCGGATCCCGACGGCGCCGGAGGGTGAGGAGAGAATCGAGCTTCGTAGTCCTGATCCGTCAGCCAATCCATATCTGGCATTTGCAGTATGCCTTGCCGCTGGACTGGACGGAATCCGCAACAAGATCATGCCGCCAAAAAGCATTGACTGCAATATTTTTGAGATGACGGAAGAAGAGCGGGCGGCAGCTGGTGCAGAACTTCTGCCGAGAACGCTTCTGGAAGCAGCACAGGCATTTGAAGAGGACACTTACATTAAAAATGTGCTTGGCGATGATCTGACGGAAAAATATATCAAAGTGAAGACGGAAGAGTACATGAATTATCGTAATCAGGTGACAGACTGGGAAATCGCAAAGTACCTGCATGTCATTTAGGCACCCTTAGTAAGAATAAAAATGAGACGACTAAAGGAGGTGTCAGCATGATAGGTATTATTGTAGTATTTCCAAAGAAGGAAAATGCAATTAATATCCGGAATCTGCTGGTGCGAAATGGAGTAAATGTTACCGGAGTGGCGACAACGGGGGCACAGGCAATGCATTATGCGGATACTGTGGATGAAGGAATTGTCGTGTGTGGTTACAAATTAAAAGATATGATGTATACGGATCTCAGAGAATATCTTCCGGAAAATTTTGATATGCTGCTTGTCGCGTCGCAGGATAAATGGAGTGACGGACTGGTGCGGGGCGTGATGGGATTGTCGATGCCGATTAAAGTGTATGATCTGATGAATACGATCGAGATGATGCTGACCGATATCGACAGGCGCAGACGGAAACGCAAGAAGCAGTTAAAAAACCGTGATCCGAAGCAGCAAGAGACAGTCAGAAAGGCAAAAGAACTGCTGATGGCACGTAACAATATGACGGAAGAAGAGGCACACAGATATTTGCAGAAAAGCAGTATGGACAGTGGAACAAACATGGTAGAGACAGCAGAGATGGTATTGAGCATTATGTCAGAGTAGAGGAGATATAGAAGATGGAATTTACAAAAATGCAGGGGTTGGGCAATGATTATGTCTATGTAAACTGCTTGAGAGAAACAATTAAGAATCCGGCGGAAGTATCGAAGTTTGTCAGTGACAGACATTTTGGAATCGGTTCGGACGGGTTGATTATGATCTGTCCATCCAAGGTGGCAGATTTTGAAATGCAGATGTATAATGCAGATGGTTCCAGAGGTGAAATGTGCGGAAATGGTATCCGCTGTGTTGCTAAATATGTATATGATTACGGTCTTACCGATAAGACGAGCATTTCCGTGGAGACACTTGGCGGGATCAAATATCTGGATCTGACTGTGGAAGATGGCAAAGTAAGCCTTGTGAAAGTTGATATGGGAAGTCCGCGCCTTGCGCCATCCCAGATTCCGATCGTGCCGGAGAATCCGGAAGATACAAGAATCATTGATGCCCCGCTTGAAGTAGAGGGGAAGATATATTATATGACAGGAGTTTCCATGGGCAATCCGCATACAGTGGTTTATGTAGACGATGTAAAAGGATTGGATCTTTTGAAAATAGGTCCGTCTTTTGAAAATCATAAACGGTTCCCGGAGCGTATCAATACAGAATTTGCACATGTACTGGACCGTAAAACGGTAGAGATGCGTGTGTGGGAGCGTGGTTCCGGTGAAACACTTGCCTGTGGAACAGGTGCTTGCGCTGTTGCAGTAGCCAGCATTTTAAACGGGTTGACAGAGGATCGGGTAACCGTAAAACTACTGGGAGGCGATCTGCTCATTGAATGGGATAAAGAAGCAGATAAAGTCTATATGACCGGACCTGCAAAGGTTGTATTTGACGGAGAGATCGATCTTACAGATATTGATGTATAATGCGTCACACATTGAATTCCAGAAACAACAAAACAATCAGTAAAGTCATAAACAGGAGGAAGAAAGATGTTTAAAGTAAATGAAGATTATTTAAAACTGCCGGGAAGCTATTTATTTTCCACAATTGGAAAGAAAGTACGTGCTTATCAGGAAGAGAATCCGGACAAGAGCATTATCCGTCTTGGAATCGGTGATGTTACACAGCCATTGGCACCGGCAATCATTGACAGCCTGCACAGTGCAGTAGACGAGATGGCACATGCGGAGACATTTCACGGGTATGCACCGGATCTGGGATATGAATTTTTGAGAAGTGCAATGGCAAAGAACGATTATCAGGATAAAGGATGTGATATCAAAGCAGACGAGATCTTCATTTCCGACGGAGCAAAATGTGACTCCGGTAACATTCAGGAAATCTTTGCCAAAGACAATAAGATCGCCGTATGTGATCCGGTATATCCGGTTTATGTAGATACAAATGTTATGGCAGGACGTACAGGAACTTACGATGCGAAGACAGAGACATGGAGCGATGTCATTTACATGCCATGTACAAAAGAGACGAATTTTGCACCGGAACTGCCGAAAGAAACTCCGGATATTATTTATCTGTGTTTCCCGAATAATCCGACAGGATCTACCATTACAAAAGCACAGTTACAGGAATGGGTAGATTATGCCAATAAAGTCGGAGCCGTCATTATCTATGATGCTGCTTATGAAGCATATATTTCTGAGGATGATGTACCGCACAGCATTTATGAGTGCGAAGGTGCAAGAACCTGCGCGATCGAGCTTAGAAGTTTCTCAAAGAATGCAGGATTTACAGGTGTCAGACTTGGCGCAACGGTGATTCCAAAAGATCTGAAATCCGGAGATGTAATGTTGCATTCTCTCTGGGCAAGAAGACATGGAACGAAGTACAACGGAGCACCGTATATCGTACAGAGGGCCGGAGAAGCTGTATATTCTGAGAATGGTAAAGCACAGTTAAAAGAGCAGATTGCCTACTACATGAAGAATGCAAAAACGATTAAAGAAGGCCTAAGAGATGCCGGATATAACGTATCCGGTGGTGTAAATGCACCGTATATCTGGCTGGAAGTTCCACAGGGAATGACATCCTGGGATTTCTTTGATCATCTGTTAAAGGATGCCGGTGTTGTAGGAACTCCGGGATCAGGATTCGGACCAAGCGGAGAAGGATATTTCCGTCTGACAGCATTTGGCTCTTATGAAAATACAGTGGCAGCCATTGAAAGAATTAAGAAGATGGGTTAATTTATTATGTTATATACAATACCGGATTATTACCGGCAGTTTCACTGCGTTGCCGGAGCCTGTGAAGATACATGCTGCACAGGATGGCAGATCGTAGCGGATAAGTCGGCACTCAGGCAATATAAAAAAGTAACAGGAGAATACCGAAAGGAGATTCGTACCGGTGTGGACTGGAAAGAAGGCGCTTTCCGGCAGGATGAGGAGAAAAGGTGTTATTTCCTGAATGAGGATAATCTCTGCAATATGTACACAGCACTTGGTGAAAAGGCATTGTGTAAGACGTGTAAGCGTTATCCAAGGCATATTGAAGAATTTGAGGGTGTCAGGGAAATGACGCTCTCTGTGTCATGCCCGGAAGTGGCAAAAATCCTGCTACAAAGAAAAGAACCGGTGCAGTTTCTGATTCATGAAGATGAGAAAGAAGAGTGCTGGGATGATGCATTTGATCCATTTTTATATTCCCTTCTGGCAGATGCAAGAACAATGATGATACAGATCCTGCAGAACCGTGAACTGTCATTAAATCTGCGCACCGGACTTGTGCTTGCAATCGCCCATGACCTGCAGATCCGGATTCAGAAGCAGGAAATATTTGACGGAGAGATGGTACTGGAAAAATACCGGACAGAAAAAGCAATGGATTATATAAAAGGACAGATCGCTAAGCTTTATACAGAAGAAGAGAAGCATAGGTTCTATGAATTTATGACAGAAACTTTCCGGGATCAGTATCGGTTAGAGAGACTTCGGGATAACTGGGAACCACATCTTCTGGAAACAGAACAGTGGCTGTATGGAAAAGGTGAGGCTCACTACTATGAGCTTAGGAATGCGTTTGAAGGATGGATGGCAGAGAAGATGCCGGAATTTGAGATACAGAAAGAACAGCTTCTTGTGTATTTCTTAAGTACTTATCTGTGTGGTGCGGTTTATGATGGACATGCATATTCCAAGGCGCAGATGGCGGTTGTAAGTGTACTGCTTATGCAGGAAATTCTGATGGCGCAGTGGATAAAGAATGAAAAAGAGTTGTATTTTGAAGATCTTGTTGATACAGTATACCGCTTTTCAAGAGAACTGGAACATTCCGATCCGAATCTCAACCTGATGGAGCGTTTGATGAGTGAAAGACCGGTGCCGTGGTTTGCAAAGAAAGCTGCAGAAGAATAGAGTATAAATAAAGTTAGGAAGATAAGTAAATTGATAAATTGTTTATTTGTAGGTTTAGGTGGATTTATCGGAGCAGTCTGCCGTTATCTGATCGGTCTGCTTCCGGTTCAAAGTGAGAGCGGATTTCCATATAAGACGTTTTTGATTAATGTGGCAGGAGCTTTCCTGATCGGCTGCATTGCAACTTATGCAGGAAAGCATCCGTCAGTGAATCCTCAGCTTATGTTATTTCTGAAAGTTGGAATCTGCGGAGGATTTACGACATTTTCTACGTTTGCATTTGAAACGACGGATCTGTTTCAGAGCGGACATACAGTGACAGCGCTTGTATATGCTGTGCTGAGTGTAGTATCAGGTGTTCTGGCTGTGTTTGCCTCCCAGTTTCTGCTTCACTAGGAAGAAGAGACCGAGGAAAGATACAAGCAGTTCGGAGATCGGAAATGACATCCAGACACCGGTCATACCGAGAATATTTGCAAGTAATATAGATAACGGAACGATAATGAGCAGTCCGCGAGCCAGGGAAATGACCTGCGCCGGGACTGCTTTTTCAATGGATGTAAAGTAAAAGGAAAGCACGATATTGAATCCGGCAAACAGGATGCCGGCAAAATAAATACGAAGTCCTTTTACGGCGATCTGCTGCAGAAGCGGGTTTTGTTCACTGTTAAATGCAGTGGTGATACCATCTGCGCCAAATAAAATCCCTGCATAAATAGTAACAGAAAGTGCCGCCATCAGAAAAAGTCCGTAGCGTCTGTATTGTAATGCATGTTGCCGTTCGCCGCGTCCATAGGCATGACTGATAAGTGGCTGGATTCCCTGTCCGATACCAGTGAAAATGGCGATGACGACGAGAATGAGATTCGCAATCACACCATAGGCTGCAACAGCCGTATTTCCTTCAAGGCGCAGCATTAACATATTAAATACGATCATAACAACACCGGATGAAACTTCGGTTACGAGGGAAGAAAAACCAAGTGCAAGTGTCGAACCTGTAAGTGAAGCGGACAGTCCGGTACGGACAAGATGAAATTGGTTTTTCCTGCGGATACGGTAAATGGACTGGATGAGCATACCGAAGAGTGGAGAACATCCGGTTGCAAGTACCGCTCCGAAGATTCCCATATGAAGCGGAAAAATAAAAATATAATCAAACAGGATGTTGGCAAGGCTGCCACCGACCATTGCATACATGGCGAGATGTGGAGCACCGTCATTGCGGACGAATGCCAGAAACACTTCATTAAATATAAATGCCGGAGCAAAGAGAAGAATGATACGCAGGTAGGTATACGTCATATCAAAGACTTCTGCATTGGCTCCAAGGATTCTTGTCAGGGGAGCAGCAAAAACAAGTCCCGCACAGAAGAAAAATGTGGAAAATAATGTGGCAAGAAGAATCGTATGTGTAAAAAATTTATTTGCATGGGCTGTCTTTCCCTGACTTTTGCTTACCGTATAGCGTGTTGCTCCGCCAAGACCGAGCATGAGGGCACAGCCGTGAAGAAAATTATAGGCAGGAACTGCAAGGTTCAAAGCAGTCAGACCATCAGCGCCGACACCATTTGCGATAAAGAAAGTGTCAGCCAGTATATAGAGTGAAATTCCGAACATGCCAAGCACATTCAGACTGGCATAGCGGATAAACTGTCCGAAGATAGTAGGTGAAGTTTTAGTTACCTGCATAGTAATGTCCTTTCTGGTTAAATTACGGAAGTATGTATATCGTTCATTTTTGTGAATGTTTATAATGCTTATATTATATGTGTATATGTTCCTGCGGATTGCTCGTATTCTATACGTTTACAATCCACAAGAGTATAACAGAACAAAAATCTGTTGTCCAGAAGATTACCCGGAGAAGAACTTGTAAATGAAACAGCAGTAAATTATAATGATATCAGAGTTAAAAGATCTGAACCCATGTGAGCTTATATATAAGCGGGACAGGATCTCCCGGAAAGTGAGGAGTCAGCTTATGAAAATGAGAAAATGGATAATATCTGTACTGGCAGTGCTTCTCGTAATTGCGCTGGCAGGATGCGCGACAAAAGAAGAAAAAGCGAAACCAAAAAAAGCGCCAGAACCACTGGTGATCAATACAAAAGATAAGAAAAAAGATTACAGTGACAAAGAAGCAAAAACCGCAGAAGCTGCAAAGAAAGCAAAAGAGGAACAGGCGAAGAAGGAACGTGCAAAGAAAAAGCAGGAAAAAAAGCGCCAGAGGAATGATAAACTTGTAGTGATCGATGCAGGACATCAGGCGCGTGGCAACAATGAACAGGAGCCGGTGGGACCGGGAGCATCTCAGACAAAAGCTAAAGTTGCATCGGGAACAAGTGGTGTTTCCACAGGAAAACCAGAGTATCAGTTAACTTTAGAAGTTTCAAAGAAACTAAAAAATATACTGGAAGTGCGTGGGTATAATGTGAAGATGGTGCGCACAACGAATGATGTAAATATTTCCAATGCGGAGCGTGCAGAGGTGGCGAACAATGCGAATGCAGATGCATTTATCCGTGTCCATGCAAACGGAGCAGAGAACAGCAGTGCGAATGGAATGATGACGATCTGTCAGACGGCATCTAATCAATATAATGGCAGCCTGTATAAGCAGAGCAAGGCATTGTCGGAGGCAGTTCTGGACGGTGCAGTGAAAGCAACCGGAGCAAAGAGAGAACGAGTATGGGAGACAGATTCCATGAGCGGTGTGAACTGGGCAAAAGTGCCTGTGACGATTGTTGAGATTGGATATATGACGAATCCGGCGGAAGATCAGAAGATGTCTCAGGCAGACTATCAGAAGAAGATTGCATCCGGGATTGCAGATGGGGTGGATCATTATTTCGGAAAATAACTGCAGAGATAAATTTGCAAAATCTCTGTAAGATGGGTATAATGGGAAAGATTGTGAATACAGTCATTACTGAGTAAAAATAAGGGAAGAACAGCCAGGAGGAAGCGGAAAAATGGGAGCATTATTTTTCGATATAGATGATACACTCTTAAGTGGTGTTACGAAGAAAGTTCCGGAGAGTGCACTGGAGGGAATCCGGAAAGTTAAAGAGAATGGGCATAAAGTACTGATTAATACAGGGCGGACGATATGCAGCGTTCCGCCGATTATTAAAAAGCTTGATGTAGATGGATTTTTATGTGGATGCGGAACCTATCTGATTTATAAGAATGAGGTGCTTTTTGAGAGCCATATATCTATTGAAGAAGGAAATCGTTATATAGATCTGATGAAAAAGTATCACATTGAAGGATTTCTGGAAGGAACGGATGACATGTACTTCTCAGAACGGGTAAGTCAGTGTGAACCCGTGGAAAGTACACGGAGATATATGGCGTCCATGGGGCTTGGCAGAGAGACAAGCATGGAGAAGAAGAATTTTGAATACGATAAATTATTGATCCATATTAATAAGAAAGATCCGAACTGCAGATATCAGGAATTTTTTGCATCGATTGAAGATGGCATAGATATCATTGATCGATTAAATGGGATGTATGAACTGGTGCAGAAAGGATATTCCAAAGCAACAGCGATTGAATTTATGAGACAGCATCTGGGACTTACGAAGGACGAGGTGTATGTGTTCGGCGACAGCAGCAACGATCAGTCTATGTTTGAATATGCAAAACATTCCATTGCAATGAAGAAGCACGATCCGGTGTTAGATCCATATACAGAGTATGTGACAGATACCGTTGAAAATGATGGTGTATACAAAGCAATGCAGCATTATGGTCTGATCTAAAGAAGCAGATACTTGTAAAGGATGTATGAAGCATACTGGCGAATGGAAAATTATGGTCTGATCTAAAGAAATAAAAAAGCAGATAGTAGAAAGAAGGTTGAAAACGTGGGTGAGCGTTTGACAGAAAGTGATGTAGCCAAAATCAAAGAAGAGATTGAATACCGCAAACTGGTTGTGCGTAAGAAAGAACTGGAAGCGGTAAAAGAGGCAAGAGCACAGGGCGATCTGAGTGAGAATTTTGAATACAAGGCAGCAAAGCAGGACAAGAACCGGAATGAAAGCCGTATCCGTTATCTGGAACGTATGCTCAAACATGCGCAGATTGTTTCTGATGAGTCGAAAGCGGATGAAGTCGGCATTAATAATACAGTAGAAGTATATTTTGAAGAGGATGATGAGACAGAGACTTACCGGCTTGTGACAAGTGTGCGTGGCAATTCGCTGCAGGGACTGATCAGTATTGAATCACCACTTGGAAAAGCGATTCAGGGACATAAAGTTGGTGACCGTGTGTTTGTAAATACGAACGGTAATGCCGGTTATTATGTCAAGATCCAGAAGATTGAGAATACAACAGATGATTCGCAGGATTCGCTGAGAAAATATTAATATAAGCCATTTAACATGATGTTGGGGTTAAAAGATGCCATACGAATTGTTCCGTACTTCGTAGTTTTAGGCTTTTGATCCTGGCACCTTAACATATAAAGGAAAAGAGAGGGCAAAATATGAAACGAGAAAAATTCGGATCGCGTCTGGGATTCATTCTTGTATCTGCAGGATGTGCGATCGGTATTGGCAATGTATGGAAGTTTCCATACTTGTGTGGACAGATGGGAGGAGCAGCATTTATTCTGATTTATCTGGTATTCCTGTTGATTATGGGAGTGCCGGTTATGATCTGCGAGTTCGCCATCGGCCGCGGCAGTCATTTCAGTGTCGCCGCAGCATTTGAAAAACTGGAGCCGGAAGGAACAAGATGGCATATTTCCAAATGGATCGGCATTCTGGGAAGCTATCTGTTGATGATGTTTTATACGAGTGTAGGCGGATGGATGATGTATTACTGCTTCCGCAGCATACGTGGTGATTTTGTCGGAAACAGTGCAGAGGAAGTCGGTGCAAAATTCACAAAGATGCTTGCTGATGCGCCCAATATGGCATTCTGGACGATACTGATCTGTGTGATCGGATTTGCAATCTGCTGGTTTGGTATTCAGAATGGAATTGAAAAAGTATCAAAAGTTATGATGTCGGTATTGATGGTACTGATGATCATTCTTGCAGTACATTCTGTTTTCTTAAAAGGAGCCGGAGCCGGAATCCGTTTTTATCTGATTCCGGATTTCCGGAAAATGGCAGAAATTGGAATTGGAAATGTTATTTTCGGGGCGATGAGTCAGGCGTTTTTTACATTATCAATTGGTATTGGTGCTATGATGATTTTCGGAAGTTATCTGGAACGTAACCGGAGCCTTGCAGGAGAAGCACTCAGCATTACAGGGCTGGATACATTCGTTGCACTGATGGCAGGATTCATTATTATCCCTGCATGTTTTGCATTTGGCATTGAACCGGGTGCAGGTCCGAGTCTGATATTTATTACCATTCCGAATATTTTTTCTCAGATGCCGGGCGGACAGGTATGGGGAGCGTTATTCTTCCTGTTTTTGACGTTTGCAGCATTTACAACGCTGGTAGCAGTATTTGAAAATATTATTTCTTTTGATATGGATCTGTTCCACTGGTCCAGAAAGAAAAGCGTAATTGTCAGTGCAATTTTGATTATTGTACTGAGTATGCCATGTGTTCTTGGCTTCAATATTCTTTCTGGTATCCAGCCGTTAGGCGAAGGAAGTACAATTATGGATCTGGAAGATTTTATTGTTTCCAATAACTTCCTGCCACTTGGAAGTCTTGGCTATCTTCTCTTCTGTACGAGAGAGAATGGATGGGGCTGGAAGAAATTCCTGGAAGAAGCGAATACCGGAGAAGGAATCGGCTTCCCGAAGGGATTAAAAGGCTATGTAGGCTACGTGATTCCACTTCTTATCATCATTATTTATCTGAAAGGATATTATGATAAATTCAGCCCGCTTGGTACAACAACACTTGTAATCTGGATGGCAGTAGCTGTTCTGCTTCTTGGATTCGTGCTTTACTGTGCAGGTGGGAAAAAGAAAGAAAAGAATAAATAGAAATTAAAAGGTTTCTAATGAAATAATTTTACATAAAAGGAGGGCAACATATGAAATACCAGATTGTAGGCGATACCTTGCCGGCGGTTATCTGTCAGTTAGAACCTGGCGAGAAGATGATCACGGAAGGTGGCGGAATGTCATGGATGTCTCCGAATATGCTTATGGAGACAACGTCGAATGGCGGTATTGGGAGTATGATAGGAAGAATGTTTTCCGGCGAGAAGGCATTTCAGAATGTTTATACCGCACAGGGAGGAGAAGGAATGATCGCATTTGCATCCTGCTTCCCGGGATCGATTCGTGCATTTGAGATCGCACCGGGACAGGAAATGATTTTACAGAAAAGTGCATTTTTGGCAGGCGAAGTCGGTATTGAAATGTCGGTATTCTTCAACAAAAAACTGGGAACCGGCTTTTTCGGTGGTGAAGGCTTTATCATGCAGAGGATCAGCGGACAGGGAACCGTATTTGCAGAATTTGACGGACATGTCGTGGAGTATGAACTTGCACCGGGACAGCAGATTGTTGTAGATACCGGCCATCTGGCTGCAATGACAGCAAGCTGCCAGATGGACATTCGAAGTGTGCCGGGCGTTAAGAATATGCTGTTTGGAGGCGAGGGCATATTTAATACAATTATTACCGGACCGGGACGTGTATGGTTACAGACTATGCCGATTAGTAATGTGGCAGGTGTATTGAGACCGTATATGCCGAGCGGAGATTAAAGTGAATGAAGAAACTTTTCTGTTACGGGGGACGGGGCTTTTCTAGAAAAGCCCCGTCCCCCTTTAACGTTTTCACGAAATAAACATATCTTTTCCACATTTTCTTCAAGCTTTCTTCTTATACTGTTACAAGTATTGAACAGTATAAGGAGGATATGTATTTTGATCGAAGTGAAAAATCTGACCAAATGCTATGGAAAGCATCTGGCTGTAGATAACTTAAGCTTCACGGTACAGGAAGGGCAGATCTATGGCTTTCTGGGACCGAACGGAGCCGGAAAATCTACGACTATGAATATTATGACGGGATATCTTGGCGCTACAAAAGGAGAGGTGCTGATCAACGGGCATGACATTTTAAAAGAGCCGGAAGAAGCAAAAAGCTGTATCGGATATCTGCCGGAGCAGCCACCGCTTTATATGGAAATGACAGTTCTTGAATATCTGACGTTTGCAGCGGAGCTTAAGAAAATTCCAAAGGCGGAAAGAGAATCACAGATTCTGCGCGTAATGAGACTTACGAAATTAGATCCGGTAAAAGAACGGCTCATTCACAATTTATCCAAAGGATATAAACAGAGAGTTGGTCTGGCACAGGCAATTTTAGGATTTCCGGAGATCATCATTCTGGATGAGCCTACCGTTGGTCTTGATCCGAAACAGATTATTGAGATCCGTGAACTGATCCGTACGTTGGCAAAGAAACATACGGTAATTTTAAGTTCCCACATTCTGGCGGAAATCCGTGAAGTGTGCGATCATATTATGATCATTGCAGGCGGACACCTGGTGGCAAGTGATACACCGGAGAATCTGGAAAATCTGATGAGCGGCACCGGACATGTTGCGCTGGAGACAAAAGCTTCCAAGGAGCAGATGGAAGTGGTTTTAAAATCTGTTCCGGAGATCAGCTCTGTAAAATATGAAGAAACGGATGAGCATACAACACTGGCTTATATAGAGAGCAAAGACGGTACAGATCTGCGGGAGAAACTTTTCTATACATTTGCAGATGCAAGGATTCCGCTCCTTACACTAAGGCTGAACAAATCATCTCTGGAGGATATCTTCCTTGAGCTGACGCAGGGTGGTAAAAAACAGAAAGAGGCAGAGAAAAAATTAGCCGGTAAGGAGGAACAGAAGTAATGAGTGCAATTTATAAAAGAGAGTTGAAATCATACTTTCATTCGATGATCGGCTATGTATTTATTGCATTTCTGATCGCATTTACAGGAGTTTATTTTATGGCATATAACCTGAATTATGGATATCCATATTTCTCTTATGTGCTGTCCGGAGTTCTGATCGTATTTGTTATTGCAATTCCGGTGCTCACGATGAGAAGTTTTGCCGAAGAACGCAAAAGCCGTACAGACCAGATGCTATTAACAGCTCCGGTCAGCCTGTTTCAGGTCGTTATAGGAAAATATCTTGCAATGGTAACAATCCTGGCAATTCCATGTGCAGTATATCTGATTTTCCCACTGATCATTAAGACACAGGGAACGGCATATATACTGGCAGATGATATGGCGATTCTCGTATTTTTCCTGCTGGGCTGCACGTACATATCTGTCGGAATGTTTGTTTCGGCACTGACAGAGAGCCAGATTATTGCAGCGATTGGTTCGGTTGGAATCCTGCTTCTTCAATATCTGTGGAACGGAATTATGGATCTTCTTCCGACTTCTGCAGTCACAAATGTGATTGGAATCGGCGTTCTTTTAACACTGATTGTTCTTGCTATCTGGCATATGACAAAAAATATTGTGATCGCCGGAGGTCTGGAAGTGATCGTACTTGCTGGATGTGGGATTACTTACGCAGTAAAGTCAAGCATTTTTGAAAGCGCATTAAATACATTTTTTAGTAAATTTTATCTGGCAGGAACTCTTGATGACATTGTTTCCAATCATCTGGTAGATGTAAGTGGAATCATTATGTATTTTTCGCTTACAGCTGTTTTCATTTTCCTTACGATGCAGATGATACAGAAAAGACGTTGGAGTTAGGAGGGCAATATGTTAGAGAAAATAAAAAATACATTTAAAAATGTATCTTCCAGAAACGGAAGTTACAGTGTCGGAATGATTGCACTGGTTGTAGCAATTGTTGTCGTCGTAAATCTGATTGCGGGACAACTGCCTGAAAATGTAAAAAGCATTGATGTCAGTGATAAGAAAATCTATCAGATTTCAAAAACGAGTAAAAAGATCCTGAACAAACTGGATTCAGACATTACATTTACAGTCTATGCACAGAAAAAATCTACCGATGACAGAATCAAAGCGTTTCTGAAAAAATATGCAGCGCTTTCAGATAAGATTACTGTGAAATGGGTAGATCCGGTACTGCATCCGGGAGAACTGACAAAAAATAATGTGGAAGAGAATATGATTCTTGTATCGGATAAGAAAACGAAAAAGACAACGACGGTTTCGTTCAGTGACATCATTGTGACGGATGAGTATTCCTATTATACAACCGGCAGCAGTACGGAGTCTGAGTTTGACGGAGAAGGACAGCTTACCAGTGCAGTCAATTATGTGACAAGCGATACGCAGAAAAAGATTTACTACACGACCGGACATGGAGAAGGAACATTTTCTACATCGGTTACAGACCTTCTTGGAAAGAGTAACATTAAGCAGGAAGAACTGAATCTTGTTATAAAGAATAAAATACCGGATGACTGCGATTTGTTATTTATCTATGCGCCGACGAAAGATCTGACAAAAGATGAAGTAAAACTTCTGAACAATTACATGGACAATGGTGGGAAAATCTACGTTGTTCTCGGTGATGCGGATAAAGCACAGCCGAATCTTAAGAGTTTCCTGAAGAAATATGGTATTCAGGAAGTGAGCGGCTATATTGCAGATACACAGAGAAGCTATCAGGGAAATTATTATTATATTTTCCCGGAACTAACAGCGACAGGAAATCTGGCAAAAGGTTTAAGTTCAGACATGGTTCTGCTCGTCAATGCACATGGCCTGAAAGTCTCTGATCCGGAAGATGATACTGTGACAACAACAGAATTTATGAAAACATCATCTTCGGGTTATGCAATAAGTGACAATGATCAGAAGCAGGGAACATATACACTCGGAGTTGTAGCAGAAAAATCAAAAAATGGTTCCGATGATTCAGACGGAGAAATAGACAGTTCAGATATAGCAGATACCGGAAGACTGACTGTAGTGTCTTCCGACAGCCTGATCAATCCGGATGTTACAGATAATATGTCCACACTGGAAAATCTGGATCTGTTTATGAATACAGTCACAGCAAACTATGACGATGTAGAGAATGTTTCAATCAAGGGAAAGAGTCTGCAGGTTACATATAATACGGTACACCATGCCGGAATTATCAGCCTGTTCATCATATTTGGAATTCCTGTGCTGATCCTCGTATATGGATTCATACAGTGGTGGAAGAGAAGAAAAGCGTAAAAAGGATTTCAAAGAAAAGAGGACATGTATGAAACAGAAAAAGAGAATGTTACTGCTTGTAGGAATTCTGGTTGTCCTGTGCGGCGCATATGGCGGAATCAAGGCATGGAACCATCAGATGAAGACGCAGAAGGCGGCAAAGAAAAAAGCACAGACCGTGCAGATTATAGATGCAGATGACTTGACAAAGATCAGTTATAAAAAGGGAAATAAAAATATGACTTTTGTCAAGAAAAATGATACCTGGGTGTATGAAAAAGATAAGACCATCAAATTAACACAGAGTGCGGTTGAGCAGATTACGGGTACTGTGGAAAGTCTGACAGCAGAGCAGAAACTGGATGCTCCGGATGCGTTGGAGGATTATGGACTTGCGGATCCGGCATATAAAGTATCTTATGAGACAGCTTCCGGAGAAAAAGGAACGCTCGATATCGGTAATAATGTTGGAGAAGATTACTATGCGAAAATCGAAGAAGAAGATACAGTGTATACGATTGGAAGTACACTGGTAGAAAACTTACAGTTTCAGCTATCTTCCTTTGTGAGTCTGGATACTGTGCCGTCCATCAGTAGCGGCAATCTGAAAAAAGTTGCAGTTACGAAAAATGGAACGACAAAGACATACGATGATGAAGATGATCTGGCACAGCTTGCCGGAGGATTCGGAACGATTACGCTGACTGACTGTGCAGATTACCATGTGACAGATAAGACACTTGGCAAATATGGTCTGGAGATTGACAAACGGACAACAGCAACCGCTACATACAAAGATTCTTCATCCGGAAAGAAGAAAACGTACAGTGTTTACATTGGAAAAACAGACAAAGACGGAGAAAACCGGTATGTGATGCCGGAAAATTCAAAAATTGTATACAAAGTCAGCAAAGACGTTATTACAAATATGATTACAGTCTCAGATTCAGATAATTAAATTTTACTGGAAAAAAGACGACCTTCTATTTATAATGTATATGATACCGGAGTCCTAAGGCCTTAAGCCACATGAGCTTGCTCATAATTGGGAAGATTGTGAGAGTGCGCAGCACGGAATAATCTACGGGTATCATATAGCTATGAGAAAATTATGGGAGGTATGTCTTGTGAGACACAATACACCGGACACGATTAAGCGTGCAGAGCGGTTTCAGATTATTTTAATAGGTGAAGGAATATTAGTTGGAGCAATCGCAGGACTGATTGTACTTTTGTACCGGATCTGTCTGGAATATGCGGGAAAATGGTTAAAGCAGATCCTCGCATATGCGTCAGGCAATCCGGTGCGGATGGCAGGATGGTTTGCGGTGCTCCTTTTGCTTGCCTGGATCGTGGCAAAACTGGTACAGTTTGAGCCGATGATATCCGGAAGCGGAATCCCTCAGCTTGAGGGCGAGATGGTAGGAAAATTAGATCAGACCTGGTGGCGTGTGATGCCGGCAAAGTTCCTCGGCGGCTTCTTATGCCTGCTTGGAGGACTGGCACTTGGAAGAGAAGGCCCATCGATCCAGCTTGGCGCCATGGTAGGAAAAGGGGTATCCAGAGGGCTTGACAGAGGAAAGACCGAAGAGAAGTTTTTATTGACCTGTGGAGCCAGTGCAGGACTTTCAGCAGCGTTTCATGCACCTCTTGCAGGAGTCATGTTTTCACTGGAAGAAGTCCATAAGAACTTTTCCGTATCGGTACTCGTATCCGTAATGTCTGCGTCGCTGACGGCAGATTTCTTATGTTCAAATGTGCTGGGAGTAAGTTCCGTGTTCCAGTTTGATATCTTGCATGCACTGCCAATTCATTCCTATGGAATGATCGTGGCACTTGGAGTGATACTTGGCGTGCTGGGTGCATTTTATAACTGGTTTACTTTGAAATCACAGGAAATCTATAATAAAGCAACGCTTTTACGACCGGAAGTGAAAGTCATGATTCCGTTCGTATGTGCCGGTATTCTTGGATTTACCGCTCCGGATCTTCTGGGAAGCGGACACGCTCTGATTGAATATCTTACAAACAGTGATGTGATGCTTAAGAGCGTTTTGTTTCTCCTGATCGGAAGATTCATCTTCTCAGCAGTAAGTTTTGGATCAGGAGCACCGGGAGGCATTTTCTTCCCGTTACTTGTCATCGGAGGCTATATCGGAGGCGCTTTTGCAACGATCAGTGTGCAGTATTTCGGACTGAATCCAATGTATATCAATAATTTTGTACTTCTGGCAATGGCAGGATATTTTGCCGCAATTGTGCGGGCGCCTCTGACAGGGATTATTCTTATTTTTGAAATGACCGGTTCCTTAAGTCAGATGCTGTCGTTATCGGTTGTATCCATTGTGGCTTATGTTGTAGCAATACTGATGAAGTCAAAACCGATTTATGAAAGTCTGCTGGAGCGTCTCCTGCAAAAGCGTGGAGAGTCTGTGACGGATGAGACCGGCGAAAAGGTACTTGCGAACTTTGTTGTGAAACAGGGATCTTCGATTGAAGAAGAACTGATCAGGGATGTGAAATGGCCGGATAACTGTTTGCTTGTAGCAATACAGCGAGGTACAGATGAGATTATTCCGAAAGGAAAGACAAAACTTCAGGCAGGAGATTTGATTGTAACGATGACAGACGAACGTGATATGGGAGTCATACATGAGAAGATGGAGGCGCTTTGTCAGGAACGATTTTGAAATTTTTTGATTTGGTACTTGCAATTTAAAAAATCCTGTGCTACCATAAACATAGTTTTTAAACAACAAAGCGATGAAGGAGACTCTGTTCTTGTGGAATTAACAGGAAGGAAGCACCGCCGACTGAGAGTGCATCTGAAGGAAGCAGAACAATAGGGAACACTCTGGAGCAGATCTGTTGAACGTCGGCAGGAGATTACCGGATGTAGATTATTAGGCAGATACGTAAGGCACACGTTACGTGCAAGAGATAAGTTCAAAGGCGAGCTTAATGCGGGTGGTACCGCGGATAACAAGTTTATATCCGTCCCGGAATACAAGTATGTATTCTGGGACGTTTTTTAGTACCGGAGGTTCGAAAGAATCTCTTTTTTTATTTATCAAAAAGATTTTTAGTGATAAATAAAATGGCTCTGCGAGGACGCACACTATTTTACCAAAAAGGATACCAAGGGAGGTCTGAATGATGGAATTTATGACAGGAGTAAAGAAAAAAGAGACAAAAGAAATTACAGAGTTACTTACCGGATGCGCAGAAGGAGAGGTTGTAAAAATCAATGGAGCTGTTCATGTCATTCGTGATATGGGAACCGTAGCCTTTGTGATCCTTCGTAAAAGAGAAGGACTTCTGCAGTGTGTATATGAGAAAGAAACTGCAGAATTTGATATAAAAACGATCAAAGAGGCAGCAACACTGGAAGTGACAGGTGTTTTAAAGCAGAATGAGAAAGCACCAAACGGAATCGAGATTACAATGCAGAAAGTGGAAATTTTAAGTGAGCCGGAGGCAGAGATGATGCCGCTTGCAATTTCCAAATGGAAATTGAATACTTCACTGGAAGCAAAATTAAACTACCGCTCCATTGCCCTTAGAAATATCAGAGAGCGTGCAAAATTCCGAATTCAGGAAGGACTTACAAGAGCATTCCGTGATTTTCTTTACAGCCAGGAATTTACAGAGATCCATACACCGAAGATCGGAGCAAAAGGAGCTGAAGGAGGAGCGAATATTTTCAAGCTGGAATATTTCCACAGACCTGCAGTGCTGGCACAGAGCCCGCAGTTTTACAAACAGATGATGGTAGGTGTATTTGACCGTGTATTCGAGACAGCACCGGTATTTCGTGCAGAAAAACACAACACAAAAAGACATTTAAATGAATATACCAGTCTTGATTTTGAGATGGGATATATTGATGGATTCGAAGATATCATGGCAATGGAAACCGGGTATTTACAGTATGCAATGAAACTTTTGCAGAAAGAATATGCGAAAGAACTGAAAATCCTTGGAGTAGAACTTCCGGATGTATCCAGAATCCCGGCAGTCCGTTTCCACGATATTAAAGAAATCGTATCGGAAAAATATGGACATAAGATGCGTAATCCGTTCGATTTAGAGCCGGAGGAGGAGCAGCTGATCGGAAAATATGCAAAAGAAGAGTGGGGCAGTGATTTTGTATTTGTAACTCATTATCCATCCAAAAAGCGTCCATTCTATGCAATGGATGATCCGGAAGATTCGAAATATACATTAAGTTTTGACCTGTTGTTTAAAGGACTTGAGATTACAACAGGCGGTCAGAGAATCCATGATTATCAGAAACTGATAGAAAAGATAGAAGCAAGAGGTATGGAGACAGATGGAATGGATCAGTATCTTGCAACCTTCAGACATGGAATGCCGCCACATGGTGGAATTGGAATCGGACTGGAACGACTGACGATGCAGCTCATCGGGGAAGACAATGTCCGCGAGACAACGCTATTTCCAAGAGATTTAAGCAGATTGGAACCATAAAGAAATAGAAAATAGAAAGATGAAAAGGGGACAAAATTATGGCAAATCAGATCACAGATGAGACAATCGAATATGTCGGAATACTGGCAAAGCTGGAATTAAGCGATGCAGAGAAGGAAGAAGCAAAAAAAGATATGGAAAAAATGCTGGATTACATTGATACATTAAATGAGCTGGATACAGACGGAGTAGAACCGATGTCCCATGTATTTCCGGTGCATAACGTATTCCGTGAGGATGTTGTGACAAATGGTGACGGAAGTGCAGATACGCTTGCCAATGCACCACTTGCAAAAGACCAGAGCTTTAAAGTACCAAAGACAATCGGATAGTTTTCTGAAAAGAAAAAAGAGAGGAGAACGAAGGCATGGATATCACAAGTATGACAGCCGTTGAGATCGGAAAGAAAATAAAAGCAAAAGAAATAACAGTGGCAGATGCAGTAGAAGCAGCCATTGCACAGATAGAACGCGTAGAAGAGAATGTACATAGTTTTGTGCGGATTGATAAGGAAGGTGCAAAAAAACGTGCAGAAGAAGTACAGAAAATGATTAATGACGGTACACTTACCGGACCATTAGCCGGTGTTCCGGTGGCGATCAAAGATAATTTATGTACGAAGGGTGTGGAGACGACCTGCAGCTCTAAGATTCTGGAAGGTTTCAAACCAACCTTTACAGCGGAAGCAGTTGTAAATCTGGAAAAAGCAGGAGCTGTAATCCTTGGAAAGACAAATATGGATGAATTTGCCATGGGAAGTACGACAGAGACTTCTTATTATGGAGAAACAAAGAATCCATGGAATCTGGAACATGTTCCGGGCGGTTCATCAGGAGGTTCCTGTGCGGCAGTTGCGGCAGGAGAATGTGCATATGCACTTGGATCTGATACAGGAGGTTCCATCCGTCAGCCAAGTTCTTTCTGTGGAGTTGTTGGAATCAAGCCAACCTATGGAACGGTATCCCGTTATGGACTGATCGCATATGGCTCTTCGCTGGATCAGATCGGACCGATCGCAAAAGATGTCACAGACTGTGCGACAATTCTGGAGACCATTGCCTCTCATGACAGCAAAGATAGTACTTCTATTGCAAGAGAATCGTATGATTTCACAGAAGGTCTGGTTGCTGAGGTAAAAGGAATGAAGATTGGCGTGCCGAGAGATTATTTCACAGAAGGTCTGGATCCGGAAGTCAAAGAACAGATTTTAAAAGCGGTCAAAGTGCTGGAAGAAAAAGGTGCGGTTGTGGAAGAATTTGACTTAAGCCTTGTACAGTATGCGATTCCGGCTTATTACGTCATTGCATCTGCAGAAGCAAGCTCGAACTTATCCCGGTTTGATGGTGTGAAATACGGATACCGTACTTCGGAATATGAAGGCCTTCACAATATGTATAAAAAGACAAGATCCGAGGGCTTCGGACCGGAAGTAAAACGCAGAATTATGCTTGGATCATTTGTATTAAGTTCCGGATATTATGATGCTTATTATTTGAAAGCACTCCGGACAAAGGCGCTGATCAAAAAAGCATTTGACAAAGCATTTGCATCTTATGATGCGATCATTGCACCGGCAGCACCGACAACAGCACCGAAACTTGGAGAGAGCCTAAGTGATCCTTTGAAAATGTATCTGGGAGATATTTACACGATCGCAGTCAATCTGGCAGGACTTCCGGGAATTACGATTCCGGTCGGAAAAGATTCAAAAGGTCTTCCGGTTGGTATGCAGATCATCGGAGACTGCTTCCAGGAGAAGAAAATCATCCGTGCAGCCTATACATTTGAACAGACAAAATCATATGAGGCACCGGAACTTGCGAAAGGAGACAGATAGAGATGGCAAAACAATATGAAACAGTCATTGGACTGGAGGTTCACGTAGAACTTGCAACGAAAACAAAAATCTTCTGCTCCTGCAGTACACAGTTCGGAGGAGCACCAAATACACATACCTGTCCGGTCTGCACCGGTATGCCGGGATCTCTTCCGGTTCTGAATAAGCAGGTTGTTGAATATGCAATGGCAATCGGACTTGCAACAAACTGTGATATTACCCAGGTATGCAAATTTGACCGCAAAAATTATTTTTACCCGGACAACCCACAGAACTATCAGATTTCCCAGCTGTATCTTCCAATTGCAAGAAATGGATATGTAGAGATCGAAGTGGCAGGACAGAAGAAAAAAGTTCGTATCCATGAAATGCATATGGAGGAAGATGCCGGAAAACTGATCCATGATGAATGGGATGACACGTCACTGGTTGATTACAACCGAAGTGGCGTACCACTTGTGGAAATCGTATCGGAACCGGATATGCGTTCAGCGGATGAAGTGATTGCTTATCTGGAAAAACTGCGTACCATCGTACAGTATCTTGGCGCATCTGACTGTAAATTACAGGAAGGATCCATGAGAGCGGACGTCAACTTATCGGTGCGGGAAGTTGGTGCAGCAGAATTTGGCACAAGAACAGAGATGAAGAACCTGAACTCTTTTAAAGCTATCGCAAGAGCTATTGAAGGAGAAAGAGAGCGCCAGATCGAACTGATCGAAGAAGGGAAACAGGTTGTGCAGGAAACAAGAAGATGGGATGACAACAAAGAATCATCGCATGCTATGCGTTCAAAAGAGGATGCACAGGATTATCGCTATTTCCCGGAACCGGATCTTGTGCCGATCATTATCAGTGATGAATGGATTCAGAAAGTAAAAGACCGGCAGCCGGAACTTCGTTCTGAAAAGCTGGAGCGATATAAAAAAGAATATGATATTCCACAGTATGATGCGGAGATTCTGACAAACTCCAAACATATGGCAGATATCTTTGAAGAGGCAGCAGCTATCTGTGGAAAACCGAAGAAAGTTTCCAACTGGCTGATGGTAGAGACGATGCGTCTTCTGAAAGAAAATGGAATGGAACCGGAAGACATTGATTTTGCACCAGAGAATCTTGCGGCTTTAGTAGAACTGACAGAAGCAGGAACGATCAACAGTTCAGTTGCAAAAGAAGTATTTGAGAAAATTTTTGCAGAGGATATAGATCCGAAAGCTTATGTAGAGGAGCACGGGCTGAAAACTGTAAATGATGATGGAGCATTGGAAGAAGTGTTAAAGAAAGTGATTGCAGACAATCCGCAGGCAGTAGCTGATTATCAGGGAGGCAAGAAAAAAGCGCTTGGAGCACTGGTCGGACAGACGATGAAAACGATGAAAGGAAAAGCGGATCCGGTAGCAATTAATAAGAAACTGCAGGAAATGTTATAGACAAAATCTTTACAGCATATTTCCTTTTGTGCTAGAATTGTATGATAACGGAGTAATTCGTGGTAAAAAGACAAAAAATTAACAAAAAAGAGATCATTACAGGCAAAAGGAGAAGGCTATGGGAGGATTTTTTGGAGTTGCATCAAAGCAGGATTGTGTGCTGGAGTTATTTTATGGAGTAGACTATCATTCTCATCTGGGAACAAGAAGAGGTGGAATGGCTACTTTTGGAGAAGACGGATTTTACCGTTCTATTCATAATATTGAAAATTCACCGTTCCGTACAAAATTTGACAGAGATGTCGGAGAGATGAAAGGAACACTTGGAATTGGCTGTATTTCGGATTTTGAACCGCAGCCATTACTGATCCAGTCAAAATTAGGAAGCTTTGCGATTACAACAGTTGGAAAGATTAACAATTATGAAGAGCTTTTAAATGAGTTGTATGAGAGTGCACATTCCCATTTCCATGAGATGACAAATGGACAGGTGAATGCGACGGAACTGGTTGCGGCGCTAATCTGTGAGAAAGAGACAATTCTGGAAGGTATCCAGTATGTGCAGGAACGTGTAGATGGTTCGATGACGCTGCTTCTGATGACAGAGAAAGGAATTTATGCAGCGAGAGACCGCTATGGAAGAACACCTCTGGTAGTTGGAGCAAAAGACGATGCGTATTGTGTTTCGTTCGAAAGTCATGCCTATATTAACCTTGGATATAAGGATTATAAAGAATTAGGTCCGGGAGAAATTGTTTTTGTTACCGCAAGTGGCGTGGAGACATTGAAAGCGCCGGGAAAAGATATGAAGATCTGTTCTTTCCTCTGGGTATATTATGGATATCCGACATCTGCATACGAAGGTGTGAATGTAGAAGAGATGCGTTATAAATGTGGAAGTATGCTTGCAAAACGTGATGGGGATTCGGTACATCCGGATATTGTTGCAGGAGTTCCGGATTCCGGAATTGCACATGCGATCGGATATGCCAATGAATCCGGTATCCCATATGCAAGACCATTTATCAAGTATACACCGACATGGCCGCGTTCTTTCATGCCGACGAATCAGAGTCAGAGAAATCTGATCGCGAGAATGAAACTGATTCCGGTCCATGCGTTAATTGAAGGAAAGAAGTTGCTTCTGATCGATGATTCCATTGTAAGAGGAACACAGCTTCGAGAAACAACAGAGTTTCTTTATAGAAGCGGAGCGAAGGAAGTGCATGTCCGTCCGGCATGTCCACCATTGTTATATGGATGTAAATATCTGAACTTCTCCAGATCAAAATCAGAGATGGAACTGATCACAAGACGTGTGATCCGTGAAAGAGAAGGAGATGACTGTCCACAGGAGATCCTGGATGAATATGCAGATCCGACAACAGAGCGTTATGTACAGATGATCGAAGATATCCGCAAGCTGCAGAATTTTACATCCCTGCGCTATCACAGACTGGACGATCTTCTTGATTCAATTGGAATAGATCCGTGCAAGATTTGTACATATTGTTTTAACGGAAAAGAATAAAGGAAGATACAATAAAATCCCCAGATAGCAAAATCTGTTATCCGGGGATTTTATTATTGTATATTGATTGCTAATTCTGGACGCTCTGTCTTGAATCAGTTATAATTAATGTATAAATTACCGCGGAGGTGTATGATGTCTGCATTTGTTACATTAGAAGATGTAAAGAAAAGTTACCATATGGGAGAAGTGGAAATCCTTGCGGCAGCAGGGATGGATTTTACAATTGAAAAAGGAGAATTTGCAGTAGTTGTAGGTCCCAGTGGAGCGGGCAAAACAACCGTGCTTAATATCCTTGGAGGCATGGATACAGCGACTTCCGGCAATGTCTGGGTGGATGGTGAGAATATTGCCACTTATAAGGCAAAGAAACTGACAGCATACCGGAGAGATGATATCGGTTTTGTATTTCAGTTTTATAATCTGATTCCGAATCTGACAGCACTGGAGAATGTAGAGCTGGCGCTTCAGATCTGTAAAAATCCGATGGATGCCAGAGAAGTGCTGGAAGAAGTCGGACTAGGAGAACGGACAGACAATTTCCCGGCGCAGTTATCCGGTGGAGAACAGCAGCGTGTATCCATTGCAAGAGCACTTGCAAAGAATCCGAAACTGCTGCTTTGTGATGAACCGACGGGAGCGCTGGACTACAATACAGGTAAATCTATTTTAAAATTATTACAGGATACCTGCCGGGAAAAAGGCATGACAGTGATCCTGATCACGCACAATCAGGCGATTGCACCGATGGCAGACCGTGTGATCAAGATCAAGAACGGAAAAGTTGCAGAGATTGTGGAAAATAAGAATCCGGTATCAGTAGATACGATAGAGTGGTAGAAGAGTATGAAAGTAACGCACAAAGATTTTCTAATGGAATTAAAGAAAAGCCCGGGAAGATTCCTTTCTATGCTGTTTATCGTAGCATTGGGAGTTGCTTTTTTCTCCGGTATCCGTGCATCGGAACCATCCATGCGTGTGACCGGGGATGCTTATTTTGACGGCGCAGATCTGATGGATGTGAAAGCAGTCAGTACACTTGGAATTACCAGGGAAGACATACAGGCATTTAACGAGGCAGATACGATAGAAAAGGCAGAAGGCGCATACAGTGCAGATGTACTGAGCGATACAAAAGATGACCAGTTTGTACTGCATATGATGACGCTTCCAAAGAATATGAACAAAGTGACTGTATCTAAGGGGCGTATGCCAGAGAAGGCAGGAGAATGTCTGGCGGATGAAGAGATGGATTACAAGATCGGCGACCGTATTGTTGTAAAGTCCGGGACGGATGATCCGCTTTCGGATACATTAACGACAGATACGTATACGGTAGTTGGAATTGGTAACAGCCCGTGCTATATTTCTTTTAACCGTGGCAGTACAACGATCGGCAAAGGAACGATAGATGGATTTCTCGTAGTAAGTGAGGATACCTTTGCGCTGGATACTTATACAGAGGCGTGTATGCAGGTAAAGGGTACAAAAACACTGACTGCTTATACGGATGCATATGAGAAAAAAGTGGAAAAAGCAACGGATCAAATCGAAACATTGGGAAAAAAACGCGGCAGAATCCGAAGGCAGGAATTAGTTAATGAAGCAAATGATAAGATTGCAAAAGCAGAGAAGAAGTTAGAAAAAGGCAAAAAGACGTCCGGTGAAAAATTAAAAAAAGCGGAAAAGAAGATCAAAGACGGAGAAAAGAAACTTTCGGCTGGAAAGAAAGAATTAGCGAATGGCAGACAGAAACTTGTCAATGCCAGGAAAACACTGAAAGCAAAAGAAAAAGAACTGGATCAGGGAGAAAAAGAATACCGCGCAGGGAAAGCACAGTTAAGAGCCGGCAGACAGAAATTAAAAAAAGGCTGGAGTGAATATCGCACAAATGAAGCGCAGTATGAGCAGATGTCAGCCCAGATGGCGGGGATAGAAGCGGCGACATCACAGCTTGCCGAGGCAAAAGCCAAGCTGGAAGCCGGAAAAAAGGAACTTGAGGCGTCCGAAGCAAAACTTACTGCAAGTGAGAGAAAACTTGCAAAAGCAAAATCAAAGCTTAAGTCCGGACGAAAGCAGATAAAGAATGCTTACAGGGAAATTTCGGAACAGGAAAAGAAGCTTACAAAAGGAGAGCAGGAGTTTACTGAGAGTGAAAAGAAATTAGAAAAAGCGAAAGCCAGCTACAAAAAAGGTAAAAAAGAAGCACAGGAGAAGATCAAAAAAGCAGAGAAAAAAGTATCCGATGCGAAAAAGAAGGTTGCGGATATCCCAAAAGCAAAATGGTATATCGCAGATCGGAATGACTTGCCGGAGTATACAAGCTATGGTGAGAATGCGGATCGGATGCGAGCAATCGGAAAAGTCTTCCCGGTGATTTTTTTCCTCGTAGCAGCGCTTATTAGTCTGACCAGTATGACGCGAATGGTAGAAGAACAGAGAACACAGATCGGAACGATGAAAGCGCTTGGATATGGAAAAGCAGCAATTGCGTCAAAATATATCGGCTATGCATTGCTTGCTTCGGCGATTGGAAGCGTTATGGGATTTTTGATCGGTGAAAAGATCTTCCCGTTTATTATCATATATGCATACGGAATTATGTATTTACATATACCGGAGATCCTGATTCCGTATCACTGGGGTTATGCAGCGTTTGCTTCCGGTGTGGCAGTAGCATGCACATTGCTTGCAACGATAGAAGCCTGCTACCGGGAGCTGGGAGGAACACCGGCTGTGCTGATGCGCCCGCCGGCACCGAAGATTGGAAGAAGAGTCTTCCTGGAACGAATTGGATTTCTATGGAAACATTTAAGTTTTACTTGGAAGTCTACCATCCGTAATCTGATGCGGTATAAGAAACGTTTTTTCATGACAATATTTGGAATTGGCGGCTGTATGGCATTGATGCTCGTCGGATTTGGACTCCGGGATTCCATCTTCGAGATTGCCGACTTACAGTATAGCGAGATTCAGTATTACGATGGAAGTGTCTATTTAAAAGAGAATCTGACGGAAAAAGAAATCGATAATCTGGATGATTTCCTTACAAAAGACTCGGATGTGATTCGTCATATGAAAGCGAAGATGCAGTCCGTAACACTTGCAAAAGGAAAGAAAAAGCGGGCGACATATGAGTGCGTGTTTGGTGAGCCGGAAGATGTCAGAGACTACGTGCATTTCAGAGACAGAAGAAGCCATACGCCTTATAAGCTGACAGACGATGGTGCAATTATCAGTGAGAAGACGGCGAAGCTTTTAAATGCGAAAGCCGGCGATACGATCCGGATTAAGGACGAGGAAAATGGAGATAAAAAAGTAAAGATCCTAAAAATCTGTGAGAATTACATGGGGCATTATCTCTATCTGACACCTGCCTGCTATGAGAAGATCTATGGCGAGAAGCCGGAGTATAACTGTTTCTTATTTACAATCCGTGATGGATATTCCCAGAAACAGAAGGAAGATGCAGGAAAGAAGATACTGGCAAGGAAAGAAGTGTTAAATGTCAGTTATATGCATGAGATCAGAGAACAGCTTGATGATATGCTGAAAAGCCTGAATCTTGTTATTGTAGTACTGATCATTTCAGCAGGTATGCTTGCATTTGTCGTACTTTATAATCTGAATAACATTAATATTGCTGAGAGGCAGAGAGAGCTTGCAACACTGAAAGTACTTGGATTTTATGATCAGGAAGTAGGAGCTTATGTGTATCGTGAGAATCTGATCCTGACGCTTATAGGAGCGGGTGTAGGAATTGGGATCGGAAGGATTCTGCATCTGTTTATCATCCAGACAGTAGAAGTGGATGCTGCAATGTTCGGACGCAATATCAATCCGCCGAGTTATCTGTACAGTTTCCTGTTTACGGTACTGTTTTCAATCATTATAAATGGTGTGATGTATTTTAAACTCCGCAAGATTGATATGGTAGAATCACTGAAAAGTGTGGAATAAAGATAAAAGCAGCATAATTTATAAAAACTTTATAAAGTTCAAAGAATTATTAGCACTCTGTTTAAAAGAGTGCTAATTTTCTGTTGACTTTTGAAAATGAGAGGCTTATTATATCCTTTAGAGAAGAATGGCGGGGAATCCGCATGATAAAAAATAGAAATAGGAGTGATTAAAATGGCAGCAAAAAAAGGTAGTTTATCGATCAGCAGTGAAAATATTTTCCCGATTATTAAAAAATGGGTATATTCCGATCATGATATTTTCGTTCGTGAGATGGTATCCAATGGGTGCGATGCGATCACAAAATTAAAAAAACTGGATATGATGGGAGAGTATCAGCTTCCGGATGGATATAAACCAAAGATTACTGTAGAAGTAAACCCGGAAGAGAAGACTTTGAAATTTACAGATAACGGTGTTGGAATGACAGCTGACGAAGTGGAAGAGTATATTACACAGATTGCATTTTCCGGAGCAACACAGTTTCTTGAGAAGTATAAGGACAAGACAACAGAAGACGATATGATCGGACATTTCGGTCTTGGATTCTATTCTGCATTTATGGTAGCAGACGCAGTGCATATTGATACTTTATCTTATAAAGAAGGCGCAAAACCGGTACATTGGGTAAGCGAAGGCGGCACAGAGTATGAGATGGAAGAGGGAACGAAGACAGAAATCGGTTCCACAATGACACTGTATCTGAACGAGGACAGCCTGGAGTTTGCAAATGAATATCGTGTCAGAGAAGTACTCGAGAAATATTGTTCATTCATGCCGGTAGAGATTTTCCTTTCAAAAGAAGGAGCAGAACCGGAATATGAGACTATCGATGAGGCAGATCTTAAAGAGGATGATGTTGTCGTAGAGCACATTCACGAAGAAGCCAAGATGGAAGAAAAAGAAAATGAGAACGGCGAGAAAGAAATGGTAGAGACAGAGCCGGCAAAAGAGAAAGTCAAGATTGAGAAGCGCCCGGTTTCTTTAAGCGATATACATCCACTGTGGACAAAACATCCAAATGAGTGTTCCGATGAAGATTATCAGGAATTTTACCGCAAAGTATTTCTGGATTACAAAGAGCCACTGTTCTGGATCCATTTGAATATGGATTATCCATTTAACTTGAAAGGTATTCTGTATTTCCCGAGAATCAATACAGAGTATGAATCCGTAGAAGGAACGATCAAGTTGTATAACAATCAAGTATTTATCGCTGATAATATTAAAGAAGTAATTCCAGAATTCCTGATGGTATTAAAAGGAGTTATCGACTGTCCGGATCTGCCGCTTAACGTATCCAGAAGCGCCCTGCAGAATGATGGATTTGTAAATAAGATTTCTGAGTACATTTCCAAGAAAGTTGCAGATAAACTTGCCGGAATGTGTAAGACAAAGAGAGACGAGTATGAGAAATACTGGGACAGCATCAGCCCATTTATCAAATTCGGCTGCTTAAAAGATGAGAAGTTCTGTGACAAGATGAAAGATGCAATCCTGTTCAAGAACCTGGATCACAAATATCTGACGCTGAAAGACTGTATCGAAGAGAATGGCGGAGAAGTCGTAGAGCCGAACGATAAGAAAGAAGAAAATGGTGACGATAACAAAGTCGAAGAGATCAAGACAACCATCTACTATGTAACGGATGAGATCCAGCAGAGTCAGTACATCAACATGTTTAAGAATCAGGGACAGGATGCCGTAATTCTCGGACATAACATTGATTCTCCGTTCATCACACAGTTGGAGCAGAGAAATCCTACGATCCGCTTCCAGAGAATTGATGCAGATGTAACAGATACTGCAAAAGAAGAAGTTGCCGAAGAAGATCAGGAAACATTTAAGAAAACTTCTGACAGCCTGATCGAGATCTTCCGCAAGAAACTTGGAAACGATAAACTGGATGTGAAGATTGCCAAATTAAAAGACGAGAATGTAGCTTCCATGATCACTTTATCCGAGCAGAGCCGTCGTATGCAGGAAATGATGAAGATGTACGGTATGAATGACATGGGCATGGATCTTGGCGGAGAGAGCACTTTAATCCTGAATGCAAATCATCCACTTGTACAGTATGTTGTAGACCATGCAGACAGCGAGAATACAAGTGTGATCTGCAAACAGCTTTATGACTTGGCAATGCTTGCACACAAACCGCTGAATCCAGAAGAAATGACAGCATTTGTCAAGAGAAGCAATGAGATTATGATGTTGCTGACAAAATAATGAATGGTCAGATTTTGGAAGAAAAGCCAATAAAGATAAATAAAAGAAAATAAGATTAAAGTGCCGGGGAAGCAGGAATGTAAGATGATGTTCTGTTTTCCCGGTACTTTGATGCTGTGAAAATTTTTTATTATAATAGTCTGCACAATTCTGTCCTATATTCGCATATTGTGAAGTTTACACAGAAACTGACGTATCGAGATCACTTTCCAGCAAAAAAGAGCGGACATACTGATCCCACGCGTGTTCCAGAGACTTGTCCAGAGTGAAAGTGCGAAGTGAAGTCCCTGTAATGCAGTGAAGATCTGTACCGTCATAATGGAAATTCAGATACAGCCCCTGGATATCCCCGGCAGTGAATCCGGTAAGTTGCTCTTTCTTTAAAAAGGCATCAAAATGGGATGGAGCAAGAGAAAGGACAATCTTGAAATTCAAAGGGGTACGCTGACCGCGGATGATACGGAAGCAGTGTTCGCGTATATCTTTCCAACGGGCATGTGCCTCAGCCGGTTGTTCATCAAAAAAGTCTTTCTGTAAAAATCCATCTATTGTAAATCTGTTAAATGTTGTAATATCCGCTTCGATAAAGGAAAATTTGTCGAATGTTTCTTTGAGAAGCAGGTGTGACATAGAGACTTTCGCCTTGAGAGATAAAGTAATCATAGAAATCTCCTTTCTGAACTTTTATTATAACAAGAAAATGGAAATAATTCATCAAAAAGCATAAGAAATGCTCTCTTTTTTTTTGAATACAAATGTGGTATAATAGGTGTTTAGATTAGAAGTGGTATGCAAAAAAATGAACGGGGTATGGGAATATGATCAGACTGAATAAATACCTCAGTGCAGCGGGAATCTGCTCAAGAAGAGAGGCAGACCGGCTCATTGAAAGCGGGCGCGTTACTGTAGACGGAAAACGTGCAGTACCAGGCATGCATGTGTCCGAAAATCAGATTGTAAAAGTCGGTAAGAAGACGGTTCATACGGGCAATGAAAGAATCGTACTTGCAGTGAACAAACCGGTTGGAATTATCTGCACAGAGGACAGACGGACGAAGAATAATATTATCCGTTTTCTGGATTATCCACAACGGATTACTTACGCAGGAAGACTGGACAAAGATTCGGAAGGTCTTCTTATTATGACGAATGACGGAGACCTCATCAACCGTATGATGCGTGCCAGATATGCACATGAGAAAGAATACAAAGTAACAGTGGACAGACCGCTTACAGATGCTTTTATCCGGGAAATGTCGGAAGGCGTGCACATTACAGACAAAGAGAAGAAGCTGGATGCAGTAACAAGACCTTGTAAAGTAACAAAGATTGGGAAATATACATTTTCCATTGTTCTCACACAGGGGCTGAACAGACAGATCCGCAGGATGTGCAGTGCACTTGGATATGAAGTGAAGAAGCTGGTACGTACCAGAATCATGAATATAGAACTGAAAGATCTAAAGACAGGAGCTACTCGAAAATTAACAGATCAGGAGTTAAAAGAACTATATGAGCAGACAGAAACAGGAACGAATGCAGGAGCTGGTAACGCTTCTGAACCGCGCAGCTAAAGCTTATTATCAGGATGCGCAGGAGATTATGAGCAATCTGGAATACGACAGGTTGTATGATGAGCTGACAAAGCTGGAAGCGGAATTGGGGATTACTTTATCCGACAGCCCGACCGTGAATGTAGGTTATGAAGTATTGAGTGAACTGCCAAAAGAGCGGCATGAAAGTCCGATGCTTTCGCTTGATAAGACAAAAGAAGTTGAAGATCTGAAACGTTTTGTCGGTGACCAGAAAGCAATGATGTCCTGGAAGATGGACGGGCTGACGATCGTTCTGACATACAGAGACGGTACGCTTTTTAAAGCCGTAACAAGAGGCAATGGGGAAGTCGGAGAAGTTATCACGAACAATGCCCGCGTATTCAAAAATATTCCGCTTAAGATCAGCTATCAGGGCGAACTGATCCTCCGTGGAGAAGCAATTATAGGATATAAGGATTTTGAAAAAATAAATGAAGAGATCGCAGATATCGATGCACGTTACAAAAATCCACGTAATTTGTGCAGTGGTTCTGTAAGACAGTTGAATAACGAGATTACAGCGAAGAGAAACGTCCGGTTTTATGCATTTACATTAGTACAGGCAGATGGTGTGGATTTCCATAATTCCAGAGAGAAACAGATGGATTGGCTGAGAGAACAGGGCTTTGAAGTTGTGGAACACGTCATGGTGACAAGAGATCAAGTAGAAGATGCTGTGGCAGAATTTTCCCGGAAAATCGTGGACAATGATTTTCCATCGGATGGACTGGTACTTGTTTATGACGATATTGCATACGGAAGATCGCTGGGAAGAACAGCGAAGTTCCCACGCGATTCCTATGCATTTAAATGGGCAGATGAGCAGGTGCGCACGAAGCTTCTGGAGATTGAGTGGAGTCCGTCGAGAACAGGACTTATCAATCCGGTGGCAATCTTTGAACCGGTAGAACTGGAGGGCACAACAGTCAGCCGTGCCAGTGTGCACAATATCAGTATTATGGAAGAGCTGGAACTGGGGATTGGCGATGAGATTGAAGTTTACAAAGCGAATATGATCATTCCACAGATCGCAGAGAATTTGACGAGAAGTGGCGTGCGTGATATTCCGGAAGTCTGTCCGGTCTGTGGCGGTAAGACAGAGATCCGCCAGGTGAGCAATGCAAAAGCACTTTATTGTACGAATCCGGAGTGTCAGGCAAAGCATATTAAATCGTTCTCTTTATTTGTAAGCAGGGATGCGTTGAATATTGAGGGATTATCAGAATCCACGCTGGAGAAATTCATAGACAGAGGATATGTAAAGGAATTTGCGGATTTGTTTCATCTGAATCGTTACGAAGAAGAAATCAAAGAAATGGAAGGTTTCGGCGAGAAATCTTTTAATAATCTTAAGGCAAGTGTGGAAAAAGCGAGAGAGACAACACTTCCGCAGGTGTTATATGGTCTTGGAATTGCCAATGTAGGACTGTCCAATGCGAAAGTTATCTGCAAAGAATTTAAAAATGATTTGGATGCCATGCTGCATGCAGATGCGGAACAGTTAAGTGAGATTTCAGGTATCGGAGCTGTGATCGCAGGAACATTTACGGCATATTTCCAGAATCCGGCACATGTAGGACAGCTTAAGAATCTGCTTGGAGAACTGAAAATTCACGCAGAAGAAGGAGAAGCAAAAGAGCAGATCTTTGGAGGCGTTAATTTTGTCATTACAGGCAGTGTTACACATTTTGCAAATCGTAAAGAAGTGAAAGAATTAATCGAAAGTCTCGGAGGAAAAGTAACCGGATCGGTGACTTCCAAGACGAATTATCTTATTAATAATGATATTACATCTACATCGTCGAAGAATAAAAAGGCAAATGAACTGGGAATTCCGATCATCTCAGAAGAGATGTTTCTTGAAATGCTGGACGGCCGGCAGGCAGGGAATAACCATACACGATAGGTTGAAAGAACAGATACAAATATAGATATAGAAAGGAAGAGACAATGCCAGATCAGAATAATAATAATGAATTTGAAGAACAGAAAGAAGAAGTAGAAAAAGTGGAAACTTCCGGTGTGGAATCTACAAAGGAAGATTCCGACGATGATTATGAGAAAATCTGCTTTATCTGCAGACGTCCGGAAAGTGTAGCAGGAAAGATGATCGAACTGCCGAATCATATCTGTGTGTGCAACGACTGCATGCAGAAGAGTTTTGATGCAATGAACAGCGGACAGATCGACTACAGTCAGCTTATGAACATGCCGGGTGTTCAGGTTATGAACATGGCAGATCTGGAAAATATGATTCCGAAACAGCAGAAAGTGAAGAAGAAAAAAGAAGGCGAAGAGCGTACTCCGCTTGTAGATATCAATAATCTTCCAGCACCACATAAGATCAAAGCCAAGCTGGACGAGTATGTAGTCGGACAGGAGTACGCCAAAAAAGCAATGTCTGTAGCAGTTTACAATCATTACAAACGTGTGGCAACCGATACGATGGATGATATCGAGATCGAGAAATCCAACATGTTGATGATCGGACCTACAGGTTCCGGTAAGACATATCTTGTAAAGACACTGGCACGGATTCTGGATGTGCCGCTTGCAATTACAGATGCAACTTCCCTGACGGAAGCAGGATACATAGGTGATGATATTGAGAGTGTCGTTTCAAAACTGCTTGCAGCAGCGGATAATGATGTGGAAAAGGCAGAGCAGGGAATTATTTTCATTGATGAGATCGATAAGATCGCCAAGAAGAAAAATTCCAGCCAGAGAGATGTCAGCGGTGAGTCTGTGCAGCAGGGAATGTTAAAACTGTTAGAGGGCAGTGACGTGGAAGTTCCGGTTGGTGCAAACAGCAAGAATGCTATGGTGCCACTGACTACGATCAATACAAAGAACATTCTCTTTATCTGTGGAGGAGCTTTCCCGGATCTGGAGAATATTATCAAAGAACGTCTGACAAAACAGTCTTCCATCGGTTTCGGAGCAGATCTGAAAGACCGTTTTAATGGGGATAAAGATCTTCTGTCGAAAGTAACAACAGAAGATTTAAGAAGCTTTGGTATGATTCCGGAGTTTTTAGGACGTCTGCCAATCGTATTTACCTTAAAAGGATTAGATAAAGATATGTATATCAAGATCTTAAAAGAGCCAAAGAATGCGATATTGAAACAATATCAGAAGCTTCTTGCTCTCGATGAGGTGGATCTGGAATTTGATGAAGGTGCACTGGAGGCAATTGCGGAAAAAGCAATGAAAAAGGATACCGGTGCCAGAGCACTCCGTGCGATCATCGAAGAATTTATGCTGGATATCATGTATGAGATTCCAAAAGATGACAGTATCGGGCGCGTTGTCATCACCAAAGCATATATTGAAGGTAACGGAGGACCTGTCATTACATTAAGAGGACAGGATGTACCCCGGTTATCATAAAGAAAGCCGAAGTATTTTCGACGAAAAAAACAACAAAAGGATGAGACAAAAGGAGGAAATGAAAAATGGAAACAATCATCCCAGCATGGCTTTGCATCCCATTTGCAGGACTGCTTCTGTGCATTGCGGTTATGCCGCTTGTGAAAGCTACCTGGTGGGAGAAGAACCAGCCATTGGTTGTAGCTATGTGGTCACTGTTATTTGTGATTCCATATGCAGTGAAGTATGGAGTGGGGGATTCTGTAGAGACCGTATTAGAATGTGTACTCAATGATTACCTTACATTTATTATTCTGCTGTTTGGATTATTCTGTGTAGCAGGAAATATTACACTGGAGGGAGATTTCGCAGGATCACCGAGACTTAATGTCGCGGTACTTGCATTCGGAACACTTCTTTCTAGCTGTATCGGTACGACAGGAGCCAGTATGCTGCTTGTAAGACCGGTACTGAAAATGAACGCATGGAGAAGAAACAAACGCCAGCTTATGGTATTCTTTATCTTTATGGTATCGAATATGGGAGGGTGCTTAACACCAATCGGTGATCCACCGCTTCTGATGGGCTTTATGCGAGGCGTACCATTTTTCTGGAGCTTACATTTATTACCGATACTGTTATTTAATATGGTAATTATATTGAGTATATTTTATTTTATGGACAGACGTGCATACCGGAAAGATATTGCAAGAGGTCTGAAACCGGATATCAGTAAACCGGGAACAGATTTTCGGATTTCCGGACTGCACAATGTTATTTTCCTTGTGATGATCGTTGCAGCCGTCATCTTAAGCGGAACACTTCCGAATATGCCGATGTTCCAGGATGCATCCGGAAATGTACGCGGACTTCACATTTTCCGTGAAGTAACATTAACTTATCCGGCAATCATAGAGATTGTCATTATCTTACTGGCAGCTTATCTGTCCTTTAAGACGACAGACGAGTCGATCCGTACGAAGAACCATTTTACATGGGGAGCAATCCAGGAAGTTGCAGTTCTGTTTGTAGGAATCTTCATTACTATGCAGCCTGCACTGATGCTTCTGAAATCTTACGGACCGAACCTTGGAATTACCAAACCGTTCCAGATGTTCTGGGCAACCGGAGCACTGTCAAGCTTTCTGGATAATACACCGACTTATCTGGTATTCCTGACAACAGCGGGTACGCTTGGATTTACAAAAGGTATGGTAACATCCGTAGGTACGATTTCTGTGAAAATGCTGACTGCAATTTCCTGCGGTGCAGTATTTATGGGAGCAAATACTTACATTGGAAATGCACCGAACTTCATGGTGAAGTCCATTTCTGATGAAAACGGTGTGCGTATGCCATCGTTCTTTGGATATATTATATGGTCACTGTTGTTCTTAGTTCCGGTATTCATTATCGACATGCTGGTATTCTTTATATAGGAGGTGCAGATTATGGAAGAGAATCAGAAGAAATGCTATGAGATTGCAGAACGTATCTATGATCTGGACGTAAAAGTATATGAAAGTGTGGGATCTGCACTTGGACGAACCTTTACGGATGACCGACAGACCTGTGTGGAGAATCTGACCAGATTGATGACGCTGCGTCCACAGGGACATCTGCTTCGAAGTGAGCTGGCACTGATCAGCAACATGGCAAGGACGATCAAAGACGAAGAAGTAAAAGCAGAAGTTATGACGGAGTATGATGCGATCTTAAAAGCAGTCGCAGAACTTCCGGACGGCTTTGGAAAAGTAGATATCCTGAATAAAAAACGTGCAAAACTGAATACAGCGCGCACGAAGAAAAAGTTTAAGAAAGGCGATCATCTTGTGATCTGTATCGGAAGAACACAGGGAAGCGCCGGAAATGATATTGGTTTCGCATTGGCAGATGCACTACACATTAATTATTATGATGTAGAGATCCTGCAGGAAGTATTAAAACGTCTGGATGTGACAAATGATGCGAAAGTCAGTGGCGATAAGGATCAGGACGGACTGATTGAAGACAAATATCAGAAAAATTTCGGTGAAGCCAAAGGATTGAAACAGAAATTACATGATTTTAACCGCTATCATGGACTGAATAAGGACGATGCAATTTTCTTTAACCAGAGCGATCTTCTCTGCAAGATGGCAAAAGAAGAAGACTTTGTTGTTATGGGACGCTGTGCGGATGTAATTCTTGCAAATAACCATATCCCACATATCAGTATTTTTATTACGGCGCCATTTGAACAGCGCGTAAAGAGATACATGGAGATCAACAATTTAAGTCTGAAACAGGCTGTTCATGAACTTAAGAAGATGGACAAAAAGCACAGGAAATATTTCCAGTTTTACAGTGGTGTAAAATGGGGAGACGCAGAGAATTACGATATCTGCTTTAACAGTGCAAGTTATGGAATTGAGGATTCGGTAGAGATCATTGAGCGTATGTTGAATAAGATTCCGGGTGTATCATGGAATAAGAAAGAGGCATAACGTTTCAGACTATATGATGTCATAAAAATGACAGGCATAGAAAAAGAAGACTGTCTCATATACTTAGAAAAAAGTATATGAGGCAGTTTTTTATGAATAAAATGACATGCCGAGAGAAGATCCTATCCCAGGATTACTGGGATTTTATACTTCCGGGAGACCGGGGGAAAATGGCAGATAATATACCGGAGAATTCATACTGCAGGCAGCAGATGGATTTTGGCTATGAGAGTGTTTCGGTAGATAAAAGCTTGCTGTCCCCACTTAACATAGAAGAATACTGGTATAATTCCATTCCGAACTGTTATACACTTCTGGACAGTACGGGAACAAATAATGATGCATTAAACAGTGCAGGAATCCTGCAGGTGCAGAATTATCCAACACTCCGGCTGATGGGAGAGGGAGTTATGATCGGATTTCTGGATACTGGAATCGACTACCGGAATCCGGTGTTTCAAAATATTGATGGAAGCACCAGAATTGCCGGACTCTGGGATCAGACCATTCAGACAGGCAATGCGCCGAAGGCATTTGATTACGGAAGTGAATATAGAGAAGAAATGTTAAATGAAGCATTGCGTTCGGAAGATCCACTGTCGATTGTTCCAACCACTGATACGAATGGACATGGAACTTATCTTGCAAGCATTGCTGCCGGAAATGCCGATGTAAATACACAGTTTCTTGGGGCGGCGCCGGAAGCAATCTTAGGAATTGTAAAATTAAAAGAAGCGAAGAATTATCTCCGGGATTTTTACTTGATCCGGGAGGATGCCGTCTGTTATCAGGAAAATGATATTATGGCGGGGCTTAAATATCTGAATGACCTTGCTGAAAATGAAGGCCTTCCGCTCGTGCTGTGCATTGCGCTTGGAACGAATTTTGGCGGTCATAATGGAACGACACTATTATCGCGGATTCTGGATCAGTATGCACTTCAATTAAACAGGAGTGTTGTGATTGGTGGTGGAAATGAAGCTGCCATGCGCCATCATTTTTCTTATACAATTTCAGAAAAAATGTCACAGCCAGTCACAGCAGAGATTCGGGTTGGGAGTGGGATCAATGGATTTGTCGCAGAACTCTGGACGAAGCTTCCGATGGTTGTTACGATTGTGCTCATTTCCCCGTCCGGTGAGCGGACGAGGCAGGTGGCGTTCCGGCAGGGCTACCGCTATAATTTTGTATTTACCTTTGAACGGACAGAAGTTATGGTGGAATACAGGCTGTTGCTGGAAAATAACGATTCTCAGCTTCTATTTATGCAATTTAAAAATCCGGTTGCAGGAATCTGGAAAATAGAGATTGAATCCGCGACAGATGCAGGAGGTGAAGTGCATTTGTGGCTTCCGGTGCAGGAGTTTTTAGAAGGAGAAGTGTATTTTCTGGAAGCGAATCCGGATGTCACGCTGACAGAGCCGGGAAGCACAGAAAATGCAATGACAGTGGCGTATTATAACAGTGTGGATAATGCGGTTGATATTAATTCGGGAAGAGGTTATACTAGAAGTAATCTCATAAAGCCGGATTTTACAGCTCCGGGGGTGCGTATTACAGGTGCATCAGGGGAAGACCGGTGGGTTACAAGAAGTGGCTCCAGTGCCGGAACTGCAGTGGCAGCAGGTGCGGCGGCGCTGCTTACCGAATGGATACTGGAACAGCCGGGAGCGAAAGGCGTGAATTCCAGCCAGATCCGCAACATTATCATTCTGGGAGCGGAGAATCTTTCGGAGATGGAGCGACCGAACCGGCAGTGGGGATATGGAAAGATGGATGTCTATCATTCATTGGATACTTTACGAAGACTATAGAAAACGAAGGAGAATGATTTATGGCAGATTTTTTTGAAGATTTAGGAAGAAAGATATCCGATGTTGCAAATGATATTGGAAAGAAGACAGAGGACACGATTGAAATACAGAAACTGAAAAGTGATATGCGCACTCTGCGTCGTGCAAACGACAGAGATCTTATGGATATGGGACGTATGGTTTATGACAAATTTGTACAGGGGGAGATTTCCGACCTTGATTATGTTGCAGTATGTGAATCCATTGAAAAACGTGACGAAGAGATGAAGAAGATTGCAGAGGAGATTCAGCACATCAAAGGAGTTTTATAATGGGAAAGTTTGCAGCCGGTGGTATATTTGCCGGACTTCTTGGAATCGATCAGGCGGTGAAGCAGTATATAGAAGAAAATTATGATGAAGAACGGGAAGAGAAGACGAAGATTCCCGGAGTGCTTCTTAGGAAGTTTTACAACAAAGGGCTGATCTTCAGTAGTTTTGAAAAACATTCGGGACTGCCTTTGAAAGTGTCTTTGATCGGAACAGGAGTTATATTTCTGGCAGATGTGAAGGTATTTTTCTGTAAGGGGAGAAAGCTTTGCAAAGCAGGACTTACGCTTGTAACAGCAGGTGCCATCAGCAATACATATGACCGGATCATGAAAGGTGCAGTTGTGGATTATATTGGCTACGACGGAAAGCATAAGTTGCTTAGAAGCCTGACTGCGAATCTTGCCGATTTCTACGTAGTGATCGGGATTATGCTGGCACAGCTTGGACGTGGAAAGCGATAGGACAATTTCATAGATTTTAAAAGAATGTTATAAAGTACCGTTTTTGATTGTTATTTATAGTAGAACAGTGAAAACGGTACTTTATGTTTTAATGTCACGCAATCAGAATGGGATTAGCAGAGCGTATCCTGCTTGGTGTATAAAAAGACCATACTTCATATGAAGTATGGTCTTTCACTGAACACTTATTTTAGATATTTGAGCTGTCTACTTGACAGGGTGCATACCATAACTGCCGGAGCAGTTTAAATCTTCATATTATACGTTTATTTCTGGTTTTCGTTTACTTCCTGCATTTTCATAGCACGAACTTTTAACGGCAGTCCGAACAGGTTGATGAATCCGTCAGCGTCATGGTGATCATACAGATCTCCGGTAGTGAAGCTTGCAAGAGATTCATTATACAGAGAGTACGGAGAAGTTGTTCCGGCTTTGATGATATTTCCTTTGTAAAGTTTGAACTTCACTTCACCAGTTACATATTCCTGTGTGCTCTCAATAAATGCCTGGATTGCTTCACGCAGTGGTGTAAACCATTTTCCTTCGTATACAACCTGGGATAATTTCTTAGCCATCTGCTCTTTTACTTCGTATGTAGCACGGTCTAAGATCAGCTCTTCTAACTGCTGGTGTGCTTCGTAAAGGATTGTTCCGCCAGGAGTCTCATATACACCACGGGATTTCATACCAACGACACGGTTTTCAACGATATCAATGATTCCGATACCATGTTTTCCACCGAGTTCATTCAGTTTGCGGATGATGTCAGAAACTTTCATAGCCTCTCCGTTGATTGTCTTCGGAACACCTTTTTCAAATGTCATTGTAACATATTCGCCTTTGTCTGGAGCTTTCTCAGGTGTAACACCTAATACAAGCATGTCGTCATAGTTTGGCTCGCATGCAGGATCTTCCAGTTCCAGTCCTTCGTGGCTGATGTGCCATAAGTTACGGTCACGACTGTAGCTGTGGCTGGCGTCGAATGGAAGGTCGATTCCGTGTGCTTTACAATAAGCAAGCTCATCTTCACGGGACTGCATTGTCCAGATGTCTGTCATTCTCCATGGAGCGATGATCTTGATGTCCGGAGCCAGAGCACGGATACTTAACTCAAAACGGATCTGGTCATTTCCTTTACCGGTAGCACCGTGGCAGATAGCAACAGCACCTTCTTTACGTGCAATCTCAACCAGCTTTTTAGAAATTGCCGGACGAGCCATAGCAGTACCAATCAGATATTTGTCTTCGTAAACAGCATTTGCCTGAACACAAGGAACGATATAGTTGTCAGCAAAATCATCTACGATATCTTCAATATATAATTTGGAAGCGCCTGACATTTTAGCTCTCTCTTCCAGTCCGTCCAGCTCTTCTCCCTGTCCACAGTCTACGCAGCAACAGATAACTTCATAACCGAAAGTCTCTTTTAACCACGGAATAACTGCTGTTGTGTCAAGTCCACCTGAATAGGCAAGTACTACTTTTTCTTTCATATGTATATCCTCCTGAAATGTATTTTTATAAAATGCTTAATTATTTGTGATTGCAAAGTTAACTATACACTATATGTTATAAATATGCAAGGAAAAAATAGAAAATACTTGCATATTATACACGTTAGCTGTATAATTATTCACATACTAATGAAAAAGGGACAGGTGGGATTTCAGTTTGGGACGGGGATTTTCTAAAAAAGCCCCGTCCCAAACTGGACAACTCCCGAAAATGGGTTTACTATAAAAAACACGAATGTTCAACTAGTAAGTATAAAAATACATCAGGAGGATGACGTATATGATTAAGGTGGGAATTATCGGAGCAACCGGATATGCCGGAGGCGAACTTGTGAGAATTTTATCTGCACATAAGGATGCGCAGATTGTATGGTATGGCTCCAGAAGTTATATAGATCAGAAATATGCAGATGTGTATCGCAACATGTTTGAGATCGTAGACGCAAAATGTCTGGATGACAATATGGAAGAACTTGCAAAGCAGGCAGATGTAATCTTTACGGCAACGCCGCAGGGTTTCTGTGCTTCGATGATGTCAGAGGAGATCTTGGCCCAGACAAAGATCATTGACCTGAGTGCAGATTACCGGATCAAGGATGTAGCTACTTATGAAAAATGGTATGGAATCGCACATAAGAGTCCACAGTTTATTAAGGAAGCAGTATACGGACTGTGTGAGATCAACCGTGAAGATGTAAAGGGCGCAAGACTGGTAGCGAATCCGGGATGTTATACAACATGTTCGATCCTGACAGCGTATCCGCTGGCAAAAGAAGGAATCATTGATATGAATACTTTGATCGTAGACGCCAAATCCGGTACGTCCGGAGCAGGAAGAGGAGCGAAGGTTCCGAATCTCTTCTGTGAAGTCAATGAGAACATGAAAGCATACGGTGTGGCAAGCCACAGACATACACCGGAGATTGAAGAGCAGTTAGGCTATGCATCCGGAGAAGAAGTGCTGATCAATTTCACACCGCATCTTGTGCCGATGAACCGCGGAATCCTTGCCACAGAGTATGCAACACTGAAAAAAGAAGTGACATATGAAGAGGTTAAAGCAATTTATGATAAATATTATAAAGATGAGAAATTTGTCCGTGTGCTTCCAAAAGATGTGTGCCCGGAGACAAAATGGGTAGAAGGAAGCAATTACGTTGATATCAACTTTAAGATCGATTCGAGAACAAACCGTATCATTATGATGGGCGCGATCGATAATCTGGTAAAAGGTGCAGCCGGACAGGCAGTACAGAATATGAATCTGATGTTCGGACTTCCGGAGACGGAGGGATTAGAACTGGTTCCAATGTTCCCATAAGGACAGGTTCAAACGAATTGTTTTGCCGATTTGTCCCCAACGGAAAATACAGACAGAGGAGTAGAGAATATAGATGAATATAAGAGTAATGAAAATAGAAGATTTTGACCAGGTGCACGCACTCTGGATGAGCATTAAGGGCTTTGGTATCCGCAGTGTGGATGATTCCAGAGAAGGTGTGGAACGGTTTTTGAAGAGAAATCCAACCACAAGTGTAGTTGCAGAAGAGGATGGGAAAATCGTTGGAGCAATTCTCTGTGGGCACGATGGGAGACGAGGCTGTCTGTACCATGTATGTGTAGATGTGAACCACAGAATGAAGGGCATCGGAAAAGCCATGGTTGTATTTACGATGGAGGCACTGAAAAAAGAAGGAATCAACAAAGTATCCCTGATCGCATTTACACAGAATGATATCGGTAATGCATTCTGGAAAGAAATCGGCTGGACAAAAAGAGAAGATTTGAATTATTATGATTTTACACTGAATGAGGCAAATATTACAGCCTTCATACAGTAAGCAGTTTCATACAGATATGGCGAATAATAATCTGTGGGAATTATAGATGGAAGAACCGGCAGACGAGAACAAAAAAGAAAGGTGGAAGAAAGATGAAACAGGTAAAAGGCGGCGTAACCGCAGCAAAAGGATTTGAAGCAGCAAGTACAGCAGCAGGAATTAAATATAAAGACAGAACAGATATGGCATTGGTATACAGCCAGGTGCCATGCGTGGCAGCAGGAACTTTTACAACCAATGTTGTAAAGGCAGCTCCGGTAAAATGGGATCAGCAGGTTGTAAAGAGCGGTGCAAAAGCACAGGCAGTTATCGTAAACTCAGGAATTGCCAATGCATGTACCGGTGCAGAAGGATTTGGATACTGCAAAGACACTGCAGATGCAGCCGCAGCAGCACTTGGTGTGGCAGCAGACGGTGTCATGATCGGATCTACAGGTGTAATTGGAAAACAGATCCCGATCGATAAGCTGACAGCAGGAATCAAAGTACTGGCTGAGAAGAAAAATGACTCTCAGGAAAATGGTACAGAAGCAGCCAAAGCGATTATGACAACCGATACTTATGAGAAAGAACTTGCAGTCGAGATTGAAGTTGGTGGCAAGACAGTTACAATCGGTGGTATGGCAAAAGGTTCCGGAATGATCCACCCGAATATGTGCACAATGCTTGCATTTATTACTACAGATGCAGTCATTACAAAAGACGCGTTGCAGAAAGCGTTAAGCGAAGATGTCGGAGATACGTATAACATGATTTCTGTAGACGGAGATACATCTACCAATGATTCCGTTGTCCTTCTCGCAAATGGACTGGCTGAAAATCCGGAGATCACATATGGAACAGAAAATTATAAAAATTTCGCAGAAGCCTTACATACGATCAACGAATATCTGGCTAAAAAGATTGCAGGAGACGGCGAAGGCGCAACAGCATTATTTGAAGTAAAAGCAGTTGGCTGCGAGAGCGTAGAGCAGGCAAAGACACTTGCCAAATCCATCGTTTGCTCCAATCTTACAAAGACTGCAATCGCAGGACATGATGCGAACTGGGGAAGAATCCTCTGCGCAATGGGATATTCCGGAGCACAGTTTGATCCGGAGAAAGTAGATTTATTCTTCGAAAGTGCAGCAGGAAAGATCCAGATCATTGAAAATGGTACTGCCGTAGATTACAGCGAAGCAGAAGCTACTAAGATCCTGTCTGAGAAAGAAGTAACAGCAATCGCTGATGTGAAGATGGGTGAGAAAACAGCAACCGCATGGGGATGTGACCTAACACACGGATACATTGAGATCAATGCAGATTACCGTAGCTAATACGGCGATAATTATGAAATTTAAAGCGAGACAGATGATTCGATAAAAAGCAAAAATTACAGCCAGGGAAGGAGACACAGATGGAAAAATCAATGCAGAAATATCTGGATAAAGCAGAGGTACTGATAGAGGCACTTCCATATATCCAGCGCTTTAACCGTAAGATAATTGTTGTAAAATATGGCGGAAGCGCCATGGTAGATGAGGAACTGAAGGCAAGAGTCATTCAGGATGTTACACTTTTGAAATTGGTTGGTTTCAAACCGATCATCGTACACGGCGGTGGAAAAGAGATCAGCAAATGGGTTGGAAAAGTTGGCATGGAACCTCATTTTATCAACGGACTTCGTGTGACAGATGCCGATACAATGGAACTGGCTGAGATGGTGCTTGGAAAGGTAAATAAAAGTCTCGTCCAGCTTGTAGAAAGTCTTGGCGTCAGAGCAATCGGTATCAGTGGAAAAGACGGCGGGCTGCTGAAAGTAGACAAGAAATACGCAGACGGAGAAGATATCGGATTTGTCGGTGATGTAAAAGAAGTCAATGCAGATATTATTTTCGATCTGTTGGAGAAAGATTTTCTTCCGATCATTGCACCAATTGGTCTGGATGATGATTTTAATACTTACAATATTAATGCGGATGACGCGGCATGCGCGATCGCAAAAGCAATCAATGCAGAGAAACTTGCGTTCCTGACAGATATCGAGGGTGTTTACAAAGATCCAAAAGATCCATCGACTCTGATTTCTGAACTGAATGTATCAGAAGGAAAGAAACTGATGGAGGATGGATTTATCGGAGGCGGAATGTTACCGAAGCTTCATAATTGTATTGACGCCATTGAAAATGGTGTATCCAGAGTGCATATTCTGGACGGAAGGATTCCGCACTGTCTGCTTCTGGAGATCTTTACAAATAAAGGTATCGGAACTGCGATCAAGAATGATATTGAAGAGAGATATTATCACGGAGAATAAGTTATGAATGAATATATGAAAGAAACAAACGAGGCGTTACTGCACACTTACAATCAGTTTCCTGTTGTTTTAGAACACGGCGAAGGCGTGTATCTGTATGACACAGAAGGAAAGAAATATCTGGATTTTGCAGCCGGCTATGCGGTTTCTTCTCTTGGATATGCAAATAAAGAGCTGAATACGGCATTGAAAGTCCAGATCGACAAGCTGTGCCATACGTCCAACTTGTATTATAATACCGTGTGTGGAAAAGCGGCAGAGGCATTGAAACGGATTACGAAGATGGATCGTATTTTCTTTACGAACAGCGGTGGGGAATCTGTGGAAGGTGCACTGAAAGCAGCGAGAAAATATGCATATAAAAAAGGAACCGGACGTTATGAATTTATTGCCATGAAAGAGTCTTTCCATGGAAGAAGTTTCGGAGCAGTATCCGTAACCGGACATGACGCATACAGAAAACCGTTTGGTCCGCTTGTACCGGGGGTGTCTTTCGCAGAATACAACAATCTGGACAGTGTGAAAGCACTGGTGACAGACAAGACTTGCGCGATTATCTTAGAACCGCTGCAGGGCGAGGGCGGTATCAATCTTGCAACAGAGGAATTTATGAAAGGAATCCGCGAGCTTTGCGATAAAGAAGGAATCCTTATGATCTGTGACGAAGTACAGTGTGGTATGGGCAGAACCGGAGAAATGTTCTGCTGGCAGGGATACGGCATCAAACCGGATATTATGACAATGGCAAAAGCGATCGGAAGTGGTATCCCAGTTGGTGCATTTGCCATGACAGAGGAAGTTGCAGAGTGTTCACTGGAGCCGGGAGATCACGGAACCACTTATGGAGGTAATCCACTGGCATGCACAGTAGTGAGCAAGACGGTTGAAATTTTTGAAAAAGAAAATCTGATCGCACATGTAAAAGAAATGGGCACATATCTGACAGAAAAGTTAGAAGCGTTAAAGGAGAAATGTGACTGCATAAAAGCGGTGAAAGGAACCGGACTTATGCAGGGAATCCAGATTACAAAACCGCTTGGAGAAGTGACAAATGCAGCATTGAAAGAAGGACTGCTTGTGATCGGTGCAGGAGCAGATGTCCTGCGTTTCGTTCCACCGCTTATCATTGAAAAAGAGCATGTGGATGAGATGATTGCAGTTCTTGAGAAGATTCTGTAAATCAGATCTGGAAAAATCAAGCCAGAAATATACAAAAAGGTATAAAAGGCCAGTTGTTGGACATAGTATCTGCATAAGCAGGAGGTATGGATAATGACTGGTTTTTTGATTGCTGTTTTATCGGGAACATTGATGAGTGTGCAAGGCGTTTTTAATACACAGGTGACGAAAACCGCGGGAATGTGGGTGAGTAACGGATGGGTGCAGTTCAGTGCATTTATCATCTGTCTCATTGCATGGCTGGTAACGGGAAGAAATCCGGTAGGCGCACTTATGAAAGTCGAGCCGAAATATTTGCTCCTCGGAGGCGTGATCGGTGCCGGGATCACGTGGACGGTGATTAAGAGTATGGCACAGCTCGGTCCGGCGAAGGCAGCGCTTCTTATTGTAATCGCACAGCTGATCGTAGCTTATGTGATCGAGCTTATGGGACTGTTCGGAGTGGAGAAAGAACCATTTGTGTGGCGCAAAGCCATCGGCATGGGAATTGCACTTATAGGAGTTGCAATTTTTCAGTGGAAATAGTAATATAAGTGTATCTAGGCATATGAGGGGATTCACAGTTCCGACCATTGTGGAGGCAAAATATGCATAGGAAGATTTTTAAAAATAACAGAAGATTTTTACTTGTGTGCTTCATAATATTTACCTGCCTGACTGGCTGTTCCGGTATTGGCAGACAGCAGGACACAGGAAATGAAAGTGCGCTGGAAGAAATAGAATTGTCAGAAGATGCTAAGAGTGAAACTGCCGGACAGAGGGAGCAGTCAGGGGCAGATGACGAGGATGAGAAAGTATCTTCGGGTGAGATCTGCGTATATGTATGCGGTCAGGTAAAGCATCCCGGCGTGTACCGGCTGGATGCAGGCAGCAGGATCTGCGATGCGATCCGGCTTGCAGGAGGTCTGACAGGAAAGGCGGCATCCGTTTCTGTGAACCAGGCAGAGAAGATGCAGGATGGACAGCAGATTTATATTCCGTCAAAGAAGGAAGCAACTAATAATAACGGTGCTTCAGAAAAAACGGAAGGAGTAGCAGAGGGTGGCAGCAGTTCCGGCAGTACAAACACACAGGGAACTTCCGGTAAAGTCAATATTAACACGGCGGGAAAAGAAGAGCTGATGACTTTGACCGGGATCGGCGAGGCGAGAGCGCAGGCAATCATAAAGTACCGGGAGATAAAAGGAAGATTTGGATCAAAAGAACAGTTGAAGGAAGTCGAAGGGATCAAAGACGGAATTTATGGAAAGTTGGAAGACCAGATCGAGATATAACAATAAAAAGAGACAGAAATAAGCGGAAGCTAACAGTAACAGGAGAGAGCAGGAATGGAAGATAAGAGAGTTCTGGTTGTAGATGATGAAAAATTAATAGTAAAAGGGATTCGTTTCAGTCTGGAACAGGAGGGTATGAAAGTAGACTGTGCTTACGATGGTGAGGAAGCACTGAAACTTGCAAAAGAGAATGTATATGATATCCTGCTTCTGGATGTGATGCTTCCGAAGTATGACGGATTTGAAGTATGCAGACAGATTCGTGAATATTCGGATGTTCCGATCATTATGCTGACGGCAAAGGGAGACGATATGGATAAGATCCTCGGACTGGAATACGGTGCCGATGATTACATAACCAAGCCATTTAATATTCTGGAAGTGAAAGCAAGGATCAAAGCTATTTTAAGACGTACAGGAAGGAAGAAGCCGGAGCGCGAAGATGATAAGATCATTGTAAAAGGTGAGATGAAGATCGACTGTGAGAGCAGGAGAGTTGTGATCGGAGAGCAGGAGACGAATCTGACAGCAAAGGAATTTGACCTACTGGAGCTTCTTGCTATGAATCCGAACAAAGTATACAGCAGAGAGAATCTGTTAAATATTGTATGGGGATATGAATATCCGGGAGATGCAAGAACGGTAGATGTACATATCCGGAGACTGCGTGAGAAGATCGAGACGAATCCGAGTGATCCGAAATATGTATATACAAAATGGGGAGTGGGATATTATTTTAAAGGTTAGATTTGGAAGATACGTAAAAACAGAAACATGGAAGAGTCTCCGCTTCCTGATTATCAGTCTGCTGGTATTATTTGCAATCATACCGGCAGTGATCATGGAGGCGGTGGTTCTGACCAGTTATGAGAAGAGAGCGGTCGAGGTGCGGACTGCCGAGATACAGAATCAATGCACCATTCTTTGTAACCAGCTCAGTCAGGGTGGTTATCCAAAAGTAGTCACAACGGAAGCTATGAACGCAGAGATTACACAATTATCCAATATTTACAATGGAAGAGTGCTGCTTATCGATCAGGCATATCATATTCTGAAAGACACGTATGATATGGACGAGGGCAAAAGGATCGTATCCGGTGATGTTACCGGATGTATGAGCGGAAAAGGAACGACTTTTTACGATTCAAAAAATCGTTATATAGAGGTAACTTCGCCGATCATGGATGCAGCGAAAGAGAAAGTCATTGGTGTAATGCTTGTAAGTGTGTCCACGGATTCCATTGCGGAAAGTAAGGGTGTGCTTGGCGGCAAAGCAAATGTTGTTGCAGTTGTTGCAGTGATCATTGCGCTTGTGCTTGCAATCGGTCTTGGATTCTTAATGGTGCGTCCGTTCCAGAGGATCACAAGGCGGATTGAGGCGGTTACGGAAGGATACCATGCTGATTATCTGCATGAAAATGCATATACAGAAACGAAGATTTTATCAGAAGCATTTAACAAGATGCTGGGACGTCTGAAAGCGCAGGATGATTCCAGGCAGGAATTTGTATCAAATGTGTCACATGAATTAAAGACCCCGCTGACATCTATGAAAGTGCTGGCAGATTCTCTGCTGATTCAGGAGAATGTACCGACAGAATTGTACCGGGAATTCATGGGTGATCTGTCAGAAGAGATTGAGAGAGAGAACAAGATCATCAATGACCTGCTGTCGCTTGTGAAGATGGACAAGACAGCAAGCAATATGAATATCCAGTCTGTCAGCATGAATGAACTTGTGGAGAAGATATTGAAACGTCTGCGCCCGATTGCTACAAAACAGAATGTGGAGGTTGTGTACCAGAGCTTCCGCCCGGTTACGGCAGAAATTGATGAAGTTAAATTGTCGCTTGCGATTACGAATCTGGTGGAAAATGCGATCAAATATAACAGGGAAGGCGGATGGGTTCACGTGACACTGAATGCGGATCACAAGTTCTGCAACATCGAAGTGGCGGACTCCGGCATCGGTATCGCACAGGAAGAGACAGAACATATTTTTGAAAGATTTTACCGAGTGGACAAATCCCATTCCAGAGAGATCGGAGGAACCGGACTTGGGCTTTCTATTGCAAGGAATGCGGTTGTTATGCATCGTGGAGCGATTAAAGTCTTCAGCCAGCCGGGCGAAGGAACCACCTTTACGATTCGTATTCCACTTGTATATGTTGCACCGGAGCGGGGATAACTGTGTGTAAAAAGAAGGGATGAAATTATGAAAATAAAAATACGCCGGATTTTATCTGTGTGTCTTGCACTTTTAATGTTGATTAACGGAGTTACCGGATGCGGACGTCACAGAGAACCAAAAGAGGGCGAGACGGCACTATATTATATCAATGCGGAAGGAACAGATCTGGTAAAAGAAGCATATAAGATTACGGGTGATTCCAGAAACTCCCGGATACGGTATGCTCTGAAATCATTAAAAAAAGAACCGGATACGATTGAGTATAAGAGCGCTTTCCAGAACCATACAGCGGTAAAAAGCTGGAGTGTGACAGCTGGGAAGCTGGATCTGCATCTGAATGATGCATTTGGGAAAATGAATACAACTTCCAGATTACTGCTGGAGGCAGCGGTTGTACAGACACTGACACAGATTGACGGTGTGGGATATGTGCGTTTTTATCAGGAAAACAAACCGGTAAAGGACGAACATGGCAAGCCGGAAGGATATTTATGTGCGGCAGATTTTGTACAGAATACCGGTTCGTCTCTTCACTCTTATCAAAGTGCGGATCTGCTTTTATACTATGCCAATGCCAAAGGAGACAAACTGAAAGAAGAGTCTGTGAAAGTACGGTATGACAGCAACACAGCTTTGGAGAAAGTGATCGTGGAACAATTGGTGAAAGGTCCGGAGGATGCTTCGGAGTATCCGGTAATCTCACAGGATACGGAAATCTTAAGTGTGTCCACGAAGGATGGTATCTGTTATGTAAATCTTGATGAAGAATGTCAGAATACAAAATATAAGATCGATCCAAGGCTCAGCATTTATGCAATTGTCAATTCCATTACAGCAAATGGAGCGGCAGGAAAAGTACAGATCCTGATCGGAGGAAAGGCAAATGTACAATATCAGGGAAGCATAAACTTAAATAAACCATTTTCGGCAGATCCGGCGATCGTGGAGGAAGAACAGTGAGAAACAGACCATTATGTTCCGTGTGTCTGCTGTGGATAGTTCTGATCGCGGGAATCGTATGGTTTGGAGGAGAGAAGGCAGAAGACTTTTTCTCTCCTTCGGATCTGGAAACCTGTGTAGAGGACAGAGAAGAAGTTTTGGTATCCGGAACCGTCTGGAAAAAAGAATTTACAGAAAACCGGCAGACTTATTATCTTACAAATGTATCGATACATATTCATGGGCGTTCGCTCAGAGAATCCAAAATTATTTTATACAGAAAAACAAACAGTAAAAAACAAACAGAAAATGAGATCTTCTGTGGAAATAAAGTGAAGGTGACAGGAAAACTGCGCTATTTTGACAGGGCGAGAAATCCGGGAAATTTCGATCAGAGAGCCTATTACAGGAGACAGAAGATCCATGCATCCGTATGGATAGACAAAGTTCTGAAGAACCGGGGCAAGCAGGAACAGTGGCGGGAACGGATCTGGCGCTTGCGGGAACACTGGAAAGGAATGCTGATCCGCCAGCTTGGCAAAGAAAAAGGTGGTGTGCTGACGGCAATGCTTCTCGGCGACAGAAGTGCCATGGATCCGGAAATCAAAGAGCTGTATCAGGTCAATGGGATCGCCCATATCCTTGCAATCTCAGGATTGCATCTGTCATTTCTCGGAACAGGATTCTATCAGTTTCTGCGAAAAAAGAGCGGTTCCTATCCATTTGGTTGCGCAGGCGGGATTCTGGCACTTTCACTGTACGTGCTTCTCGTAGGCAAAAGCGTGTCGGTCATGCGTGCATTTATCATGTTTTTATTCCGCGTGGGAGCCGATGCGGCGGGGAGAAAATACGACAGCCCGACAGCACTTGCGGTGGCAGCAGCATGTGTTCTTATCGGACAGCCGCTTTATCTTAAGGATGCAGGTTTCTGGATGTCTTTTGGAGCGGTGCTGGCAATGCTTCTTATCCTTCCTGTTTTTGTGGAATTGCCATTTCAGAATGTGTGGGCGGGACTTAGTACGCAGATACTTCTGCTCCCGATTCTTCTGAAGGCTTATTTTGAAATATCTCTGTTAAGTCTTGCGTTAAATCTGCTTGTTATTCCGCTTTTGACGATTTTGTTGATGATGGCAGTATTGGCTAGTTTTCTGTGGCTTGTTTTCTGGCAGGAATCAGTGCTGTTGCTAAAAGGCTGCGGATGGATTCTGGCAATCTACGAAAAAAGCTGTGATCTTGCGCTTATGTTTCCAGGGGCAAGAGTAACAACCGGGAAGCCTGAGCTGTGGCAGTGTATGTTGTATTATCTGATTGTAGGGGGTGTGTTACTGTGGATAAAAAAAAGAAAGAAAACAGATGATATGAAAGAAGATAAAATAGGGAAAACTGTGGTAAAAGGTTGTAGGAAAAATCCTGACAGACAGAAAAAATTGAGGGGAAATGTAATAAGAGTCGGCAGAAAAAAGGCAGGCAGGGCAGAGAGAAAAAGTGACAGGAAAAGCAGGTGGGCAGCAGTATTGGGAACCGGTATCGTAACCGCGACAGCAGTTCTTACAATTCCCCAGAATTTATTTTCCGGAGTACAGGTGACCATGCTGGATGTAGGGCAGGGAGATTGCATTTTTATACGGACACCGGACAGGAGAGCATATCTGATTGATGGTGGCAGTAGTGATGTGAAAAATGCTGGAAAATACAGAATTGAACCTTATTTAAAATCACAGGGAATCCATAAGCTGGATGCTGTTTTTGTGACACATGGAGATGAAGATCATATTGGAGCGATTGAAGAAATGTTAAAACGCAGAAAAATGGGTGTCAGGATTGTGAGACTTATTTTCCCACCGCAGTCTGTGTGGGATGAGAAGCTTTTCCGCCTGGCAGAAACCGGGCAGGGATGCGGTGCAAAGATCTGTATTATAGAGAAAGAAAAACAACTACTGGAGAAAAGTGGAAAAGAGATCTTCCGGATCGTTTGTCTTGGACCGGACACCGGTCAGAAAATGGAGCCTGGCAATGAAGCGTCCATGGTACTGGCGATGGAATATCAGAAGAGACGTTTTCTCTTTACGGGAGATGTGGAAGGCGCCGGAGAAGAAACGCTGACACAAGAATTAAAGAAACACTATCAGAATGTACAGTGGGATTTTCTGAAAGCGGCGCATCACGGCTCGAAAAATTCAACGAAAGAGACGTTTCTTGAATCGGTATATCCGAAATATACGCTTGTTTCTTCCGGAAGAAATAACCGCTATGGACATCCGCACAAAGAGACGCTTAAGAGACTTGAAAAATATGGGAGCCGGCTGTACGGCACAGCCAGCAGCGGAGCAGTGACAATCCGTGTGAATGGAAGAAAAGCGTGGTTGACGCAGACACTTGGAGCTTGTTATTATTAAACATAACGATGTATAATCAAAAGATTAGAGGAAAACTGACATAAAAGACAGAAAGAAGGAAGATACAATGAATTATCAGGAAATATTGGAAAATGCGAGAACCTGCATGGGACCATACTGCAAAGCATGTCCGGTCTGTAATGGGAAGGCATGCACAAGCCAGATGCCGGGACCGGGAGCCAAAGGGACCGGAACGGTTGCAATCCGCAATTATGAGAAGTGGCAGGATATCTGTGTGAATATGGATACGATTTGTGAAAATGGAAAAGCAGATACTTCTTTTGAAATATTCGGACGGATCTATAAAGCACCAATCTTTGCAGCACCGATCGGGGCAATGAAATTGCATTACGGCGATAAATACGATGATCTGGAATACAATAACATTCTTGTACCGGCATGTGCGGATGCAGGAATCGCGGCATTTACCGGAGACGGTGTGAATGCTGCGGTTATGCAGGGTGCTACGGAAGCAATCCGTGCAAAAGACGGAAAAGGGATTCCAACGGTTAAACCATGGGATGTCAATACATTACAGGAAAAACTGGAACTGATCAAAGCATCCGGTTCTTTTGCAGTGGCGATGGATATAGATGCGGCAGGACTTCCGTTCCTGAAAAATCTGACTCCGCCTGCAGGAAGCAAGACGACAGAAGAACTGGCAGAGATTGTAAAAGTTGCAGGTGTACCATTTATCCTTAAAGGGATCATGACGGTAAAAGGAGCTTTGAAGGCAAAAGAAGCCGGAGCTTCTGCGATTGTTGTATCGAATCATGGCGGACGTGTGTTGGATCAGTGTCCGGCGACAGCGGAAGTACTGGAAGAGATTGTGCAGGCAGTTGGAAAAGATATGAAGATCTTTGTTGACGGGGGCTTAAGAAGTGGCGTGGATATTTTTAAAGCACTGGCGCTTGGAGCAGATGCCGTGTTGATCGGACGCCCATATGTGACAGCTGTCTATGGCGGCGGCGCCGAAGGCGTTGCAACTTATACAGAGAAACTGACCACAGAGCTTGCTGATACGATGACCATGTGCGGAGCACACAACTTAAGTGAGATCAGCCGGGAAATGGTACGTGTATGAAAAGTTTAAACGAAGACATTAAGAACGGACAGTGGAAACCGGTATACTTGCTCTATGGAGAGGAAGCCTATTTAAAAAAGCAGTACAAAGACCGGATGACAAAGGCAATCCTGCCGGATGGAGATACCGTCAATTACGCTTATTACGAAGGAAAAGGAATCAATCCGGGAGAGCTTATTGATCTTGCAGAGACAATGCCATTTTTTGCAGAACGGCGTCTGATCGTTGTGGAAAATTCAGGTTTTTTCAAAAATGCGGCGCCGGAGCTTGCCGATTACATCAAAACGATGCCGGATACCGCATGCTTTATTTTCGTGGAAAATGAAGTGGATAAGCGGAACAGGCTTTATAAGGCTGTCAAGGATAAAGGCCGTGTCGTGGAACTTGGAAGACAGGACGAGAAGACACTTCTGTACTGGATCGGAGCACAGGTAAAGCGGGAAGGAAAGCTTATCAAGACTTCCACAGCGCAGTATCTTGTAGAAAAGACCGGAACAGATATGGAGAATCTGGAAAAAGAACTGGAAAAGTTGTTTGCGTATACATTGGATGAAAAGGAGATTACACCGGCTGCCATTGATGAAATCTGCACCGCGCAGATTTCCAATAAGATTTTTGAAATGGTAGAAGCAGTTGCTGCAAAACATCAGAAAAAAGCGATGGATCTGTATTACGACCTGCTTGCATTAAAAGAGCCTCCGATGCGGATTTTATACCTGCTTTCCAGACAGTTTAAGCAGCTGATGGAAGTAAAAGCATTATGCATAAAAGGAATGGATAAGTCACAGATTGCAAAGACGGTGGGTATTCATCCATTTGTAGCAGGAAAATATATGAGCAGGTGCAGGAGCTTCGGCTTAGAAGAGCTGCGCAGCATTATGGAAGATGCCGCAGATACGGAACAACTGGTGAAAACAGGACGCTTAAGCGATGTGATGAGTGTGGAACTTTTCATTGTAAAATACAGTTCTGTATGATATATTCAGATAGGTAATAACAGAGAAAATTCAAACTAAGGGGAACGATAGAATTGTCAATGGATCAGAGTAAAATCAGAAATTTTTGTATTATAGCCCATATCGATCACGGTAAATCAACACTGGCAGACCGTATCATTGAGATGACAGGTCTTTTGACCAGCCGTGAGATGCAGTCACAGGTGCTGGACAATATGGAGCTGGAACGGGAGCGTGGAATTACGATTAAAGCGCAGACTGTCCGCATTGTATATAAAGCGAAAGACGGAGAAGAATATATCTTTAACCTGATCGACACACCGGGACATGTCGATTTTAACTATGAAGTATCCCGGAGCCTTGCAGCATGCGACGGAGCGATTCTTGTCGTGGATGCAGCACAGGGTGTGGAGGCACAGACGCTTGCCAACGTATATCTGGCACTGGATCACGATCTGGATGTTATGCCGGTTATTAATAAGATCGACCTTCCAAGTGCAGATCCACAGCGTGTGATTGAAGAAATTGAAGATGTGATCGGAATTGAAGCGGAAGATGCACCGCAGATTTCTGCAAAGACAGGACTTAATGTAGAACAGGTGTTGGAGCAGATTGTTGAGAAGATACCGGCGCCGGTTGGAGATCCGAAAGCACCGCTTCAGGCATTGATCTTTGATTCGCTGTATGATTCCTATAAGGGAGTCATCGTATTTTGCAGAATCAAAGAAGGAACTGTAAAAAAGGGCACACCGATCCTGATGATGGCAACCGGAGCAAAAGCAGAAGTTGTGGAAGTCGGATATTTTGGTGCAGGACAGTTTATTCCGTGTGAAGAATTAAGTGCCGGAATGGTTGGTTATATTACAGCAAGCCTTAAGAATGTAAGAGATACCCGTGTCGGAGATACAGTGACGAATGCACAGAATCCTTGTGCCGAGCCGCTTCCGGGTTATAAAAAAGTCAACCCGATGGTGTACTGCGGATTGTATCCTGCAGATGGAGCAAAGTATCCGGATCTTCGGGATGCGCTGGAGAAATTACAGTTAAATGATGCGTCTCTGCAGTTTGAGCCGGAGACATCTATTGCACTGGGATTTGGTTTCCGCTGTGGTTTCCTCGGACTTTTGCATCTGGAGATCATTCAGGAACGTCTGGAGAGAGAATACAATTTAGATCTTGTAACAACAGCACCGGGTGTTATTTACAAAGTATACAAGACGAACGGCGATGTGATCGAACTTACCAATCCGTCCAATCTGCCGGATCCGTCTGAAATCGAATATATGGAAGAGCCGATGGTAAAAGCAGAGATCATGGTGACATCTGAATTTATCGGAGCGATCATGGATCTTTGCCAGGAGAGACGAGGCGTATATGAAGGCATGGAATACATTGAAGAGACGCGTGCCGTGCTACGCTATCATCTGCCACTCAATGAGATCATTTATGATTTCTTCGATGCACTCAAATCCCGCTCCAGAGGATATGCGTCCTTTGATTATGAGCTGGACGGCTATGTAAGATCGGATCTTGTGAAGCTGGATATTCTGATCAACAAGGAAGAAGTGGATGCGCTGTCCTTTATTGTGCATGCAGATACTGCGTATGAACGTGGACGTAAGATGTGTGAAAAATTAAAAGAAGAGATTCCAAGACAGCTTTTTGAGATTCCGATCCAGGCAGCGATCGGAAGCAAGGTTATTGCAAGAGAGACTGTAAGAGCAATGCGTAAAGACGTTCTTGCAAAATGTTACGGTGGTGATATCAGCCGTAAGAGAAAGTTGTTGGAGAAACAAAAAGAAGGAAAGAAGCGTATGCGCCAGGTGGGCAATGTCGAGATTCCACAGAAGGCATTTATGAGCGTACTGAAGCTGGATGATAAATAAATGAAAGCATTAGAATTATATATTCATATTCCTTTTTGTGTAAGAAAATGTAAATATTGTGATTTCTTGTCAGGTCCTGCTACCAGAGCCGAACAGGAAATATATGTAGAAAGCCTTTGCCGGGAAATCTGTTCCTATACAGATCTGGCGAAGGCTTATCGTGTTGTCAGCATTTTCCTTGGCGGTGGGACACCGTCCACGCTGGAAGCAGAACAGACGGAGAGCATATTTGCAGCAATTAACAGAACATTTACAATCGCAGAAGACGCAGAGATTACAACTGAACTGAATCCCGGAACAGTAGATGAAAAGAAACTCCGTGCATATCAGAAATGCGGGATCAACCGCCTGAGTATTGGTTTGCAGTCGGCAGATGACAGAGAACTCCGGATGCTTGGCAGGATCCATACATATGAGGAATTTTTGCATACTTACAGGCTGGCAAAAGAGGTTGGATTTACAAATATTAACATTGATCTGATGTCAGCAATTCCGGGACAGAATCTTTCAGATTGGGAGCGGACGCTTCGTACGGTCGCAGAACTTTCACCGGAACATATTTCGGCATACAGTCTGATCATTGAAGAGGGAACACCGTTTTATGAGAGATATGGAAATCAGGAAGAGGAACTGGAAAGAGGCAGACGGATACCGGCAGAAGAGCGGCTTCCGGATGAAGATACCGAACGTCGGATGTATTGGCGGACAGAGGAAATTCTGAAAGAATATGGATATGAACATTATGAGATTTCCAACTATGCGAAGCCGGGAAAAGCATGCAGACATAACATTGGTTACTGGTATCGGACAGAGTATCTGGGGATTGGTACGGGAGCAGCGTCACTTATTAATAACTGTCGCTTTACTTATGAACCAGACCGTATGCATATGAAAGCGGACGAAAAAGAAATACTGTCTGTGCAGGAACAGATGGAAGAGACGATGTTTTTAGGGCTCCGGATGATGAAGGGCGTAGGAAGAAAAGAATTTTCAGAATGTTATGGAAAAGAACTGGATGAAGTGTACGGAGATACGATCCGTACACTAAAGGAAGAAGGGCTTCTGGAAGAAAAAAACAGCCGGGTATATTTAACCCGGCGTGGAATCGATATCAGCAACTATGTGATGAGTGAATTCTTAAAGTAGATGCGCCATAACCATAGCATACACTTCCTGGTTTTTCTTTGCCCAGTTGTTGGAGATTGTCTCTGCTTCTGCTTCTGTAGGGGCAGTTATGGTTAAGTCGATCAGAGGAAGACCTTTTTCAAAAACCTGGCAGCGGACAGAATACTCCCCCGTGCTGAGCTGGTAATAGTCGGCTTTTACAGCTACTTCGTTCTTCAATTCGTAGTGTTTTTTCTGTAAAAATGTATCGATGTCGCTCTGGATTGCAGGCGATATATCATTTTCAAAATACCGGATTGTAGATTCGCCGTCTTCGGTCAGATGATAGAAAGTACGGCTGTGTGTTGCTTCTTCGCGGATAAAACCGGAAGAGAGAAGTTCAGAGAGAGCCTGCTGTAACTTGAAGTAAGTTGTGTATCCCTGATCTAGGATAAATTCGGAAATCTGTGAATTTGTAAGCGGAAAATCCACTTTATTTAACATATATAAAATGATCAGTTTATACAGTTTAAATGATTCAGCCATTATGAATACTCCTTTCCCTGCCAGATGTCGTGTGCCTTGAAATAAGATTGCATCTGGTTCAGGACATATCTTTTGCTCGCGCTCCAGCAAGGTGCGACGAGCAAAGGTTTCGGACCGTCACCGGTAAGCCGGTGGATCACAATATCAGGTCTTAAGTGGCAGATACACATGCCGAGAAGTGCAAAATATTCTTCCATGGAAGGAACATAAAAAGGATGAGCGTCATAGATATCGGCAAGATCCGTTCCTTTCAGAATGTGAAGAAGCTGTAATTTGATACCTTGGATATCAAAACGGTTCAGATAGTGGATCGTATCCAGCATCATCTCCGGCGTCTCGCCCGGAAGAGCAAGGATCGTATGTACGATTACAGAAATATTGCGGGCGCGCAAATGCTGAACGGCATGTTCGAAAACCGGAAGATCATAGCCTCTGCGGATAAAAGCTGCGGTCTTCGGGTGGATCGTCTGAAGTCCGAGTTCAATCCAGACTGGTTTGATCTGGTTCAGTTCACCGAGAAGATCCAGAATTTCTTCGCTTAAACAGTCAGGTCTTGTTGCAATGGAAAGAATCCGGATATCTGGATGATGGATCGCTTCCGTGAAGAGTTCACGTAGTCTGGATACAGGTGCATAAGTGTTCGTAAATGCCTGAAAATAAGCAATATATGAAGAACCTGTCTGTTTGGATGCTATAAGTGCTTTTGCCTGCTCAATCTGCTCTGTAACAGAAACTGCGGAGTCAGCAGCAAAATCACCGGAACCGCCCCGGCTGCAGAAAATACAGCCTCTCGTGTCCAGTGTGCCGTCCCGGTTCGGACAGGTCATACCGCCATTTAAAGAGAGCTTATATAATTTTTCCCCGTAGTTCTCTTTCAGATAATAATCCAGAGAATAATATCTTTTTTCGTTCCAGTGTATTGTCATCTCGTTACCTGCCTTATTCACTATTCATTATCATATCATCCTTAATGGGGCAAATCAAGAAAATAGCAGTGAAAAATAATTTGGTAACCCCTTTAAAAATTAAAAAAAGTGTAGTATAATGAATGAATATTTCAGGAAAGTCAACTCAGACAAAGATTCCCACAACAGATGTGAAAGGATGAATAAAGCATATGATGAGAGAAAAATATGAATCTCTTCCATTAGCTACGCTTAAAGAGCTTGCGAAAGCGCGTGGCCTGAAAGGCATTTCAACAATGAAAAAAGCAGAGTTGATTGAATTAATGCTGAAGGAAGATGAAAAAGAAAAAAAGGCATCCCAGGAGAATGTAAAAGAGATGTCAGCAAACACTGGCGACAGAGAACTGCATGATATTGACAAACTGGACAGCGGTGTTGTCGCAAATGGAATTCTGGAAGTTATGCCGGATGGATATGGATTTATCCGAAGTGATAATTATCTGCCGGGTGATCATGATGTATATGTATCTCCGTCACAGATCCGTAAGTTTAATCTGAAGACAGGAGATATTCTGGAGGGGCATACAAGAATCAAGACACAGCAGGAGAAGTTCAGTGCACTTCTTTACCTGTCAAAGATCAATGATATGGATCCGATGAAAGCGATCCACCGGAAGAACTTTGAAGATATGACACCGATTTTCCCGGATGAGAGAATGCGTCTGGAGAGCGGACAGACAAGCACAGCGATGCGTATTGTGGATCTGCTTTCCCCAATCGGTAAAGGACAGCGCGGTATGATCGTATCACCTCCGAAAGCAGGTAAGACAACTCTGCTTAAGCAGATTGCACTTTCTGTCAGAAAGAACAATCCGGAAGTACATCTTCTGATCCTTTTGATAGATGAGCGTCCGGAGGAAGTTACAGATATCAAAGAAACGATTGAAGGCGACAATGTAGAAGTTATTTACTCTACTTTCGATGAGTTACCGGAGCACCATAAGCGTGTGTCAGAGATGGTGATCGAGCGTGCCAAGAGACTGGTAGAACATAAAAAGGACGTTATGATTCTGCTTGACAGTATCACAAGACTGACAAGAGCATATAACTTAACTGTACCGCCGTCAGGAAGAACACTTTCCGGTGGTATCGATCCGGCTGCACTGCATATGCCGAAGCGCTTCTTCGGAGCAGCGAGAAATATGCGTGGCGGAGGAAGCCTTACAATCCTGGCAACCGCGCTTGTAGATACCGGAAGCAAGATGGATGACGTCATTTATGAGGAATTTAAAGGAACCGGTAACATGGAACTTGTTCTTGACCGCAAGCTGTCTGAAAAGAGAATGTTCCCGGCTGTAGATATTCCAAAATCTGGTACACGAAGAGAAGATCTCTTACTTACACCGGCAGAGCAGGAAGCAGTCGATACGATGCGCCGTGCACTCAATGGTATGCGAGCCGAAGACGCTGTGGATAATATCCTCAACATGTTCTCCAGAACAAAGGATAATGGAGAATTTATCCAGTTGATGAAAAAGACAAAATTAGTCTAGACAAGCTGTGTTTTTTGTGATACAATAACAAAGCTGTTTAGAAAACGAATCATAATCGCGAAAATCGCGTGAAAGTAAAAAATAAAAAGAAGAGGTGAAAATCATGAAAGAAGGAATACATCCAGCATATTATCAGGCAACCGTAACTTGCAACTGTGGTAACACATTCGTAACAGGATCAACTAGCGAGGACATCCACGTAGAGATCTGTTCTAAGTGTCATCCGTTCTATACAGGACAGCAGAAAGCAACTCAGGCTCGTGGCCGTGTTGATAAGTTCAATAAGAAATACGGAATGAACAAATAAGTTCGCAGGTTTTGGGTTGAGGTTTTGTAATCTCAACCCTTTTTTCGTTATAAAAGTTTTAAAGGAGGCTTTATGAAGTCATCAGAAATCGGAGGCCAGGCAGTCATCGAAGGTATTATGATGCGCAACGGAGATGAATATGCCGTGGCAGTGAGAAAGCCGGACGGAGAAATCCATGTGAAGACGGAACATTATGAAGGGATTTCCGGTAAATGTGGGATACTTTCTAAGATTCCATTTATCCGGGGGATTTTTAAATTTGCAGATTCTATGGTTCTTGGAATCCGGACATTAATGTATTCGGCAGAATTTTTTGAGGAAGATGAAGAAGAACAGAAAAAGGAGCTGACAGCAAAAGAACAGGAGAAAAAAGAAAAACAGGATGCATGGGCAATGCGCGGTATGCTTGCGTTTTCTCTTGTATTTGCTGTTGTGATCTTTATGATGGTTCCGTATTTTCTGTCTTCATTGTTCAAAAATGTTATTCCGTCATACGAAATCCGGACACTGCTGGAGGGAGTGGTACGGATTCTGATATTTATTTTATATCTGGCACTGATTTCCAGAATGGAAGATATACAGCGCACGTTCATGTATCATGGTGCAGAGCATAAATGTATCAACTGTATTGAACATGGAATGGAACTGAATGTTGAAAATGTCCGCAAGAGTTCCAGACAGCACAAACGTTGCGGAACCAGCTTCCTGTTCCTGGTTCTTGCAATCAGTATTATTTTACTGCTTCTGATCCATGTGGATTCCATGGGGATGCGTGTTGTTGTAAGACTCCTGCTTCTGCCTGTAATTGCCGGAATTTCTTATGAGATCCTGCATCTGGCGGGAGACAGTGACGGTGCACTTATCAATCTTGTGAGCAAACCGGGACTTGCAATCCAGAAGCTGACAACGAAAGAACCGGATGACAGTATGATCGAAGTCGCGATCCAGGCAGTAGAAGCAGTGTTTGATTGGAGAGATTATGAACGGAAAAATTTTTAATCTGGAAGAGCTTTTTCGAAGTGGAAAAGAGAGACTGCGCGAAGCACAGATTGAAGAAGCAGATCTGGATGCGTGGTATCTGTTGGAATATATTACCGGAGTTACGAAGACGGCATATTATGGTAACCCCAAAGCAGATGTGCCGGAAGAACAGGCAGAAGAATACGAAGTCGCACTTGCAAAGCGCGCAGAGCACATTCCGTTGCAGCATATTACCGGGAGACAATACTTTATGGGATATGAATTCCTTGTAAATGATCAGGTACTTGTTCCTCGACAGGATACCGAGAATTTGGTAGAAGAAGCATATCGTCATATAAAAGAAAAATTAAAAAAAGAGCCGAATAAGAAAGTACAGGTTTTGGATGTGTGTACCGGCTCTGGCTGCATTTTACTAAGTCTTATGAAGCTGTGCGGACAGATCGAAGGAACCGGTGTGGATATATCCGAAGGCGCACTGGAAGTAGCGCGACAGAATGGAGAGAGACTTAAGGCGGATGCTGTATTCAGGAAGAGTGATTTGTTTGAAAATGTGGAAGGAGCATACGATATCATCGTTTCCAATCCACCGTATATCCGGAGTGCCGTAATCGAAGAGCTTGCCGATGAAGTAAAATTACATGATCCGTATATTGCGCTTGATGGGAAAGAAGACGGACTGTATTTTTACCGGAAGATTATTGCTCAGGCAGGAAAATACCTGAAACCGGGCGGATGGATCTTATTCGAGATCGGGAACGATCAGGCAGAAGAGGTATCTGCGCTTCTTGCGCAGGCGGGATACGACAAAATTGATGTGAAAAAGGATCTGGCAGGACTTGACCGTGTTGTCAGTGCAATGTACAATAAAGGGTAGCCTTGAAACAGGTGTGAAGAGAAGAAACAGGAGGAGAAAATATGTTTGACAAATTAGAAGATTTGCTCATTCGATTTGAAGAAATATTAAGCGAGCTTCAGGAGCCAGATGTTGCAAATGATCAGAACCGTTTCCGTAAACTGATGAAAGAGCAGAATGATTTGACTCCGATCGTTGAGGCTTATAAGGAATATAAAGCCTGCAAGCAGGCAATTGCAGATAGTCTTGAGATGTTAGATGAAGAGTCTGATGAAGAACTGAAAGAACTTGCAAAAGAGGAACTAAGTGAGTCCAAGAAGAGAGTGGAAGAATTAGAGCATGAGCTGAAGATCCTTCTTCTGCCTAAGGATCCGAACGATGACAAGAACGTTATAGTCGAGATCCGTGCAGGAGCAGGGGGAGATGAAGCTGCTTTATTTGCTGCTGAGATTTACCGTATGTATCTGCATTATGCAGAAGGACGCCGTTGGAAAGTTGAGATGATTTCATTAAATGAGAATGGAATCGGTGGATTCAAAGAGTGTGTATTTATGATCACAGGACAGGGTGCATATTCCCGTTTGAAATACGAAAGCGGTGTACATCGTGTACAGCGTGTGCCGGAGACAGAGAGCGGCGGGCGTATCCATACGTCCACGATCACGGTAGCGATCATGCCGGAGGCAGAAGATGTAGACGTAGTGATTGATGACAAAGATATCCGTATTGACGTTATGCGTGCATCCGGTAACGGTGGACAGTGTGTCAATACAACAGACTCTGCGGTACGTCTGACTCACTACCCGACAGGAATCGTGATTTACAGCCAGACAGAGAAATCCCAGTTACAGAATAAGGAAAAAGCTTTCCGTTTGTTACGTTCCAAATTATACGATTTGGAGATGGAGAAGAAACAGGCATCTGAAGCAGAAGCAAGAAGAAGCCAGATCGGTACAGGAGACCGTTCTGAAAAGATCCGTACTTACAACTTCCCGCAGGGACGAGTAACAGATCACCGTATCAAGCTGACACTTCATAAACTGGACTCTATTCTGAATGGAGATCTGGACGAGATCATCGACAGCCTTACAGCAGCAGACCAGGCAGCAAAGCTTGCGAATATGAACGAAGAGTAAAAATTATACGAATTGTTTATAACGAGATAAATGAACAAAATATAGAAGGAAGATTATGGAAGAATATCAGTTTAAAAAGGCAGCACTGGAAGACAAAGAGATCATTGATCACTATTTCAGGCATCATACCAGCCGGAGCTGCGAGAGAACTTTTGTAAATCTGTATCTCTGGTCAAGACAGTATCCGGTAAAATGGGCAGTCATAGAGAATACACTTGTATTCAAAAGTGAGGACGAGAATCACATTGCCTTTGCTTTTCCGGCAGGAAAAGATGAGGATGTGAAGAATGTGATCCCGGTTCTGGAAAGATACTGCGAAGACCGGGGACGTACATTTTCCATGTATAATGTGACACCGGATAATTTTGAACGTTTGCAGGAATGGTTCCCGGACAGATACCAGATCGAGTATGACCGAGACCAGGCGGATTATGTTTATGAGACTGAGAAGCTGGCAACCTTATCCGGTAAAAAATTACATGGCAAGCGAAACCATATTAATAAATTTAAAATTATGTATGAAGACCGCTGGAGCTACGAACCGATGACAAAGGATAATGTGGAAGACTGTTTCCAGATGGCATTAAAATGGAGAAATGAAAACGGTTGTGAGGAAGATCTGGAGAAGAATGCAGAGATCTGTGTGACATTGAATTCACTCAGATTGTTTGAAGAACTGGGTCTGAAAGGCGGTGTACTCCGTATTGATGGAGAAGTAGCAGCCTTTACGGTAGGAGAACCAATCTGTTCAGATACTTTTGGTGTGCATATTGAGAAAGCATATGCAGAAGTACAAGGGGCATATCCTATGATCAACCAGCAGTTTGTATCACATGAGTGCATGGATTACAAATATGTAAACAGAGAAGAAGATACCGGGGCAGAAGGCTTAAGAAAGGCAAAGATGTCCTACCGTCCGGTGTTCATGGTGGAAAAAGGCACTGTGACAAGAAAATAAATAATAAAAAGGAGTGTGTAACATGATTGCAGAGAAGATGAAAGGAATGGTAGCAAACAGTTCTGCCATTCGTGCGATGTTCGAAGAAGGTAACAGACTGGCAGAGATATACGGGGCAGAGAACGTTTTTGATTTCAGCCTTGGCAATCCGAATGTGCCGGCTCCGGAAGCAGTAAAAAAAGCGATTATCGAGCTTGTAAGTGAGAGTGATCCGATCGTACTGCATGGCTACACAAACAGCAACAGCGGTTATGCAGATGTAAGAGAGACAATTGCAAATTCGCTGAATGAGAGATTCGGAACTTCTTTTGAAGGAAAGAATATCATCATGACAGTAGGGGCAGCAGGTGGCTTAAATGTTATTTTGAAGACACTGTTAAATCCGAGAGATGAAGTAATTGCATTTGCACCATATTTCGGAGAATACCGTTCTTATACGAACAACTTTGACGGAGTACTGGTTGAAATTTCACCAGATAAAGAGACGTTCCAGCCGAAGCTTGATGAGTTCGAGCAGAAGATCACAGCAAAAACAAAAGCAGTCATTGTGAACACACCGAACAACCCGACAGGTGTTGTATATTCAGAAGATACAATTAAAAAAATGGCAGCGATCATGGAAGCAAAACAGAAAGAATTCGGAACAGAGATTTATCTGATTTCTGACGAACCATATCGTGAACTTGCATACGATGGAGTGGAAGTGCCATATCTGACGAAGTATTATGACAATACGATCGTAGGATATTCTTATAGTAAGTCGTTATCACTTCCTGGAGAACGCATTGGATATCTTGTGATTCCAGACGAAGTAACAGATAGTGAAACGGTATTGTCAGCAGCTAATGTAGCAAACCGTATTCTCGGATTTGTAAATGCACCGACATTGCAGCAGAAAGTCGTTGTAAAATGCATTAACGAGAAGACAGATCTGTCTTTCTATGACAGAAACAGAGAGACTTTATACAATGGACTTCTGGAGTGCGGATTTGAGTGTATCAAACCACAGGGAGCATTTTATCTGTTTGTAAAATCCCCAATTGCAGATGAGAAGGAATTTTGCAGCATTGCGAAGAAATACAATCTGCTCCTCGTTCCGGGAAGCTCTTTCGCATGCCCTGGATATGTAAGACTTGCATACTGTGTATCTTATGAAACAATTGTAAATTCTCTTCCGAAGTTCAAAGAGCTTGCAAAAGAGATGAAATGTATCTAGGCAGTTGTTAATGATGTACAGATAAAGGAGAGTCTATGTATTCATTTGAAGAGAATATAAGGAAAGTAGAACCGTATGTTCCGGGAGAACAGCCGACCGGAAAAGTAATTAAATTAAATACAAACGAGAATCCGTATCCGCCGGCAAAAGGTGTGACAGAAGCGCTGGAGTCTATGAATACGGATCTTCTCCGCAAATACCCGGATCCGACAGCAGATATTCTTGTGAAAGAACTGGCAGATTTTTATAATGTCGGAGAGGAACAGGTATTTGTAGGAGTGGGATCGGATGATGTGTTATCCATGTGTTTCCTGACATTTTTTAATTCGGATAAGCCAATCTTTTTCCCGGATATCACGTATTCATTTTATGAAGTATGGGCGAACCTGTACCGCATCCCATATACGTGCAAGGAGCTGGATAAGAATTTTGAGATTGTTCCGGAAGATTATTACGGAGAAAATGGAGGCGTGATCTTTCCGAATCCGAATGCGCCGACCGGGCTTTATCAGGAACTTGATAAAGTGGAAGATATTATCCGACACAATCCGGATGTGATTGTAATTGTAGATGAGGCATATGTTGATTTTGCAGGAGAGTCAGCACTTTCATTGATTGACAAGTACGATAATCTGATCGTTGTGCAGACCTTTTCGAAAGCAAGATCCATGGCAGGCATGCGGATCGGATATGCGATCAGTAATCCGCATCTGATCAAATGCCTGAATGATGTAAAGTATTCATTTAACTCTTATACGATGAACCAGACATCACTGGTCTGCGGTGTCGAAGCTGTAAAAGACCGTGCACATTTTGAAGAAACGGTGCATAAAATTATCGAGACAAGAGAATGGGCAAAAGAAGAGCTGGCAAAACTTGGATTTGAGTTCCTTGATTCCAAGGCGAACTTTATCTTTGCAAAACATCCCGAATACGATGCAAAAGAACTTTTTGAAGCAATGAAAAAAGAGAATATCTATGTGCGTTTCTGGGGAAGCAGACGGATCGAGCAGTACATGCGGATTACAATAGGAACAAAAGAAGAGATGGAAACAATGTTTTCATTTCTTAAGAGATATATGAATAAATAGGAGAAGAATATGACAGAAACTTTAGTGCAGGGCCTGATACATGCCCTTAGAGGAAGCATGGGAAAAGAAGCAATCGTCTTTATCATTTCCATGATTCCGATCGTAGAACTTCGTGGTGCATTACTTGTTGCAGGACCAATTCTCGGTGTGCCGGTAGCAGAAGCAATTCCGCTTTCAATTATTGGAAATATCGTGCCGGTGCCTTTTATTCTGCTTCTGATCACACCGATCTTTGCATGGATGAAAGGAACGAAGAAGCTGAAACCACTGGTGGAAAAGCTGGAAACAAGAGCAATGAGCAAAAAAGACCAGATCGAGAAATATGAGTTCTGGGGACTTGTACTGTTTGTTGGTATTCCACTTCCGGGAACCGGAGCGTGGACAGGATCTCTGATCGCAGCGCTTCTGGGAATAAAATTTAAAAAAGCGTTTCCGGCAATCATGCTTGGAATCTGTATAGCAACTGTCATTATGTGGTTTGTTTCTTATGTCCTGCTTGGCGGCGTGCATTTGCTTGGATAGAGAAAAGAAGAAAAACGGGAGAGACTATTATGGATAAGATTTATGACGTAACAGCGATGGGCGAGATGCTGATCGATTTTACGAAAAACGGAGAGAGTGAACAGGGAAACGGTCTGTTTGAAGCATGTCCGGGCGGAGCGCCATGCAATGTTCTTGCAATGCTGAACAAGCTTGGCAGAAAGACTGCTTTTATTGGAAAAGTTGGAAATGACCAGTTTGGAAGACTTTTAAAAGATACGATCGATGCGATCGGGATTGAGACAAAAGGTCTGATCCTGGATGAAGAGATTAAGACAACACTTGCCTTTGTTCATACATTTCCGGACGGAGACAGGGAATTCTCTTTTTATCGTAAACCAGGTGCAGATATGATGCTGGAAGAAAAAGAAGTTGATGAAGAATTGATTCGCGGATCAAAAGTATTTCATTTCGGTACATTGTCCATGACAGATGAGCCGGTTCGCACAGCGACAAAGAAAGCGCTCGAGACTGCAAAAGAAGCAGGATGTCTGATCACATTTGATCCGAATTTACGACCACCGTTATGGAAATCTCTGGATGAGGCAAAAGAGATGATGGAATATGGATTTACACAGTGTGATGTGTTAAAAATATCTGATAATGAGATCCAGTTTGTATCCGGAAAAGAAGACTATGATGAGGGAATTCAGTATTTACAGGATAAATATCACATTCCACTCATTTTCCTGACAATGGGAAAAGACGGAAGCCGTGCATATTACAAAGATATGCGTGTAGAAAAAGCGGGTTATCCGGTGAAAGCGATAGAGACAACCGGAGCGGGAGATACATTCTGCGGATGTGCGATCAATGGTGTGTTAAAATATGGAATCGATAATCTCACAGAAGAAAATCTGGAGGAAATCCTTCAGTACGCGAATGCCGGCGCAGCGCTTATTACATTAAAAAAAGGAGCTATCCGTTCCATGCCGGAACCGGAACAGATAGAAGAGATGATAAAAAATGGCAGTCAGAATTAATAAAGAACTTCCGTCACCGGCGGAATTAAAAAAAGAATATCCATTGTCGGATAAATTAAAAAGCATTAAAGAAAAAAGAGATGAGATGATCAAGGATGTATTTGCCGGTAAATCCGATAAATTCCTTGTAATTGTCGGACCGTGCTCCGCGGATAATGAAGATGCGGTATGCGAATATGTAAACCGTCTTGCGAGAGTTAATGAAGAGGTCGAAGATCGTTTGATCCTGATCCCGCGTATTTATACAAATAAACCGAGGACAACCGGGGAAGGATACAAAGGAATGCTGCATCAGCCAGATCCGGAGAAAGCACCGGATCTGTACGCCGGAATCCTTTCCATCCGTAAGATGCATTTAAGAGCAATGGAAGAGACAGGGCTTACAGCGGCAGATGAGATGCTCTACCCGGAGAACAGAAGTTATCTGGATGATATTTTATCTTATGAGGCGATCGGTGCAAGATCTGTGGAAAATCAGCAGCATAGATTAACAGCAAGTGGAATGGACATCCCGGTAGGAATGAAGAATCCGACCAGCGGAAATCTCGAGGTTATGCTAAATTCCATTGTTGCAGCACAGAAAGGACATCGTTATATTTATCGCGGAATGGATGTGTCTACAAGCGGTAATCCTTATGCACATGCGATTCTGCGTGGTGGTGTAGATAAATACGGAACCTGTATTCCGAACTATCATTACGAAGACTGCATCCGCTTATATGACTTGTACCAGAAAAAAGATCTGGAGAATCCGGCAATTATTGTAGATGCCAACCATTCAAATTCGAATAAGAAATTCAAAGAGCAGATCCGTATTACAAGCGAAATTCTGCACAGCAGAAGATACAATCCGGCTCTCAAAGATATGATAAAGGGTGTTATGATTGAGAGCTATCTGGAAGAAGGAAGACAGGATATCTGTGATCATATGACTTACGGAAAATCAATTACAGATCCGTGTCTTGGATGGGACGATACAAGAGATCTGATTCTGAAGATAGCAGAAGAATGTTAATAGGAAAATAAAAAATACGTATACTAAAATCTCGGTTTTGGTATACGTATTATTGTATTTTTAAGTGGGAAGTTGCTTCCCAGGACTCTAAGAGTTCCAAGTAATGTAACAACTCCTTTTTCGATTGGAGTGACAGCTTACGGTATCTTGTAAGCAGGAGCGCTTCGGTCTGCGAAGTGTGCGGCTCATCAAAAGTGGTAATTTCAACAGGGGAATCATCAAGCAGATAATCTACACTGACATGGAACAAATCTGCCATAACATTCAGTTTGTCATGGGAAGGTTCTCGGCTTTTTGTTTCATATCCGGCAACAGTAGAACGTGCAACATTTAAAGCGGCGGCAAGCTGAGCCTGTGTCATGTGATTTTGTCCGCGTAAAGCTTTTAATTTTTCAGCGAATGATGCCATAATACGTTACCGCCTTTCTGGATGATGTTAGGGTGATGCCAGACGAATTGTTCCGTACTTCGTACTTTCACAATTCTACCCAATATTCGCATATCGTGAAGCTTACGCTCCGCTTTTATGCTCATATCGGGGCGGGTCACTAAGCCATAAAACCACTCACGTGCAAGCACGTCGTGGCTTTAGGCTATTGACCCTGGCATTTATATACATTGTAACAATTGTTTCGATAAAGAACATAGAATGTGCCGATACTCAACAATAAGCAGAACAAAAGTTCCGAAACGCGACACAAATGAGACATGAAAGGAAAAAATCAGCTGGCATCATAAATTTATTATATGGAAAGGAAGCGATATTATGCGTCAGGAAAGATTTAAGATGGAAAGAGAAGGACTGGTTGAAGAAGGTCAGGAGGTTGTGATCAGCGAAAGAAGCGCCGTGACCGGTCAGTATACTTATCTGGTAGAGCCGTCAGTTGCAATGTCCGGCATTTACCGTACAAGAGAGCGTATCATGTCCCGAAAAGGGATTATCAAAGAAATCGAGAAGACAGAGAGAGGCTTTTATCTTGTAGTGGAGATGGAGGAATAAAGTTATTTACACAGGGACAGACAAGAAATTTCACCGGATGATAATTCCCCAAAATAAAAAATCTCCATTATGACTAAGAAAATTCAATAGAGGGAACATTATTTTGGAAAAGACACAAGGCGCTTGCCATTGACACCCGATTGGAAAAAACTTATAATTTGTATAAAACATATTAGTATTATACGGAAGGACGAAGATAGATGTTTATAGCAAAGAATGATGAAGAACAAAGAAGCAGAATCTGGAGGGCAGTCGTACTGGTTTCAACCGCGCTGATCATCCTGATTGCAATCTTCCTGCTGACGAAGATGTTCACTTCCAATCCGGTAGAAGGAAACTGGAAGGATGAGAATGGAAGAATGGATCTGAGTATCCATGGCAGCGGTTCGGCAGATGTGACGCTGTTAGATTTCCAGGAGCAGGACAAAGTAGAAGTGCCTTTAGCTTATTCGATTGATAAGGATGCGAAGACGATTACATTTTCCTATGATGACGCGAAGTTAAAAAGCGTAGCTGATAAGTCTAAGGGTGCATATAGCGAAAATGATCTGGAGACAGCTCTTGAATCGCTGGCATCGACTTACACGTACAGTGTTGACCGGGAATGTCTGACACTTACGGAGAGCGAATATGGCGATCAGATGGTATTAGATAAGGAATAATTAAGATCCCTCTATTTTTCCTGTTCAAAGAAACGGGTGATAGAGGGTTTTTCCGACATTTAGAGAGAAAAGAAACAGAATAATTGCGGTTAAGGAGAGAAATTATGACAAGAGAACGTACGAAAGTAGTACAGATTGGAAATGTGAAGATTGGTGGAGGAAATCCGATTGCAATTCAGTCTATGACGAATACGAAGACAGAAGATGTAGATGCAACGGTTGCACAGATCCATGCGCTGGAGAAAGCAGGATGTGAGATTATTCGTTGCGCTGTGCCGACGATAGAAGCGGCGGAAGCACTTGGAAAAATCAAGAAGCAGATTCATATTCCATTGGTGGCGGACATTCATTTTGATTACCGGTTGGCGATTGCTGCGATTGAGAATGGCGCAGATAAGATCCGTATCAATCCGGGAAATATCGGGGATGCATCCCGCGTGCAGGCAGTGGTAGATAAGGCAAAAGAACATGGCATCCCAATCCGTGTCGGGGTAAACAGCGGTTCTCTGGAGAAGAATCTGGTAGAGAAATACGGTGGCGTTACAGCTGAAGGCCTGGTTGAGAGTGCCATGGATAAAGTACATATGATTGAAGAGATGGGCTATGACAATCTGGTTGTCAGCATCAAATCTTCCGATGTACTGATGTGTGTGAAAGCGCATGAGCTGATCGCTGACCAGTGTAAATATCCATTACATGTAGGTATTACAGAGTCCGGTACTTTACTTGCCGGAAATATTAAGTCATCCATTGGGCTCGGTCTGATCCTGCATCAGGGAATCGGAGATACGATCCGTGTATCACTGACCGGAGATCCGACAGAAGAGATCAAGTCTGCAAAATTAATTTTAAAGACACTCGGACTTCGTAAAGGTGGAATCGAAGTTGTGTCTTGTCCGACCTGCGGAAGAACGAAGATCGATCTCATAGGTCTTGCAAATCAGGTAGAGCAGATGGTAGCTGATATTCCGCTTGATATCAAAGTTGCGGTGATGGGCTGTGTCGTAAACGGACCGGGAGAAGCAAAAGAAGCAGATATAGGAATCGCCGGAGGAATCGGAGAAGGACTTCTGATCAAGAAGGGCGAGATTGTGAAGAAAGTAAAAGAAGATGAGTTGTTAGAAACATTAAGATGGGAGCTTTTACACTGGAATGAATAAAAAATTTTTTGAAGTATTTCCAACATTAAAGGTAAAAGATGATATGCGTCTGTTATTACAGGACGTAGAAGTTAGCAAAGTCACGACGAATTCTAATCGTGACTTTGTCCGTATTCATATAGAAAGTGCACATTTGCTTCAGAAGAAGATGATCTACCGTGTGGAATCTATGGTAAAGGAGCAGTTATTCGGAAAAAACAGACTCCAGATAGAGGTAAAAGAGCAGTATCATTTATCGGCACAGTATACGCCGGAGAATCTGCTTAACGAGTATCTGGACAGTATTCTGGAAGAACTGGGGACGGAGAGTGTCGTAGAGCGCAGCATGATGCAGAGCGCTACGTGGTCTTTTGATACGGAAAATGTACTGAGACTCCAGCTTACAGATACAATTGTTGCAAAGGGCAAGAAAGAGCATCTCGTACATTATCTGGAGCGGATATTTGCAGAGCGTTTTTGCTGTCCGATTGAAGTACACGTTACATATAAGAAAGCAAAAGACAGCAAATTAAAATATAATGACCAGAAGATTCAGCAGGAAGTAGAAGCAATTCTGGAACACACAGCGGCAGTGAGAGAAGAAAATGCCGGTCAGGAAGCGGAAGCTTCAGACGAAGATAAGAAAAAAGAAACGAAAAAAGAGGAAAAGAAAGCAGCAGCGGTGCAAAAGTCTGCATCAAAACCAATGACTGGTGGAAAGGGTAAGAAATTTTCCGGAAACTTTGGTAAAAAAGAGCGGTTTTCTCCATTTAAGCGGAATCCGGACGATCCGAATCTGCTCTATGGACGTGATTTTGATGATGATCCGATCGAGTTATCCACAGTTGTAGGTGAAATGGGTGAGATTACCTTCCGTGGCAAAGTCATTGAATTTGATACCCGTGAGATCCGTAATGAGAAGACAATTGTCATGTTCGCAGTGACAGATTTTACCGATACGATCATGGTTAAGATGTTTGTAAGAAATGAGCAGCTCCCAGATGTATTAGGTGATATCAAGAAAGGCGCTTTTCTGAAAATCAAGGGTGTAACAACGATCGATAAATTTGACGGAGAACTGACAATCGGTTCGGTAACCGGAATCCGCAAGATCAGTGATTTCACAGAATCCAGAATGGATACTGCGCCGGAGAAACGTGTGGAGCTTCACTGCCATACAAAGATGAGCGATATGGACGGTGTCTCTGAAGTAGTTGATATTCTGAAGCGTGCCCATGAATGGGGACACAAGGCGATCGCAATCACAGACCATGGTGTGGTACAGGCATTCCCAATTGCCAATCATTTTATTGAAGGATTGGATAAAGACGATCCATTTAAGGTGATTTACGGAGTGGAAGGTTATCTGGTTGATGACCTGCAGGATGTCGCAGTGAATGAAAAAGGGCAGAGCCTGAATGACACATATGTAGTATTCGACCTTGAGACGACCGGGTTCAGCTCAATCAAGGACAAGATTATCGAGATTGGTGCTGTAAAGGTGGAAAATGGAGTGATTACTGACAAATTCAGTACATTTGTCAATCCGAAAGTGCCGATTCCGTTTGAAATTACGAACCTGACGGGCATTACCGATGACATGGTTATGGAAGCGCCGGATATCGAGACGATCCTGCCTCAGTTTCTCGAATTTGTCGGAGATGCGGTACTGGTGGCACACAATGCAAGCTTTGATGTAAGCTTTATTGAACAGAATTGCAGATATCAGGACATCACACCGGATTTTACATCGGTAGACACGGTAGCGATGGCGAGAATCTTACTGCCGACTTTATCGAAGTTTAAGTTGAATGTTGTGGCGAATGCACTGCACATTTCTCTGGAAAATCATCACCGCGCTGTTGATGATGCGGGAGCGACGGCAGAGATTTTCGTAAAATTTGTGGAAATGCTGCGCGCCAGAAATATTAAGACGTTGACGAAATTAAACCAGTTTGGAGCGCAGAATAAGGATGCGATCAGGAAATTACCGTCCTATCATGTAATTATTCTTGCAAAGAACCAGACCGGTCGTGTGAATCTTTACAAACTGGTGTCGGAGTCACATCTGGACTTTTATGCGAGACGCCCGCGTATTCCGAAGAGTGAGTTGTCAAAATACAGAGAAGGCTTGATTGTAGGAAGCGCCTGCGAAGCGGGAGAGCTGTATCAGGCGATCTTAAATGATAAGTCTGAACAGCGGATTTCCAGAATTGTCAACTTCTATGATTATCTGGAAGTACAGCCGCTTGGAAACAACGAATTCATGATCGACAGCCCGAAGATTACGAAGGTAAACAGTGAGGAAGATTTGCGTGAGATCAACCGGAAGATTATTGCGTTAGGTGAAAAGTTCAATAAGCCGGTTGTGGCAACCTGTGATGTGCACTTTCTGAATCCGGAAGATGAAGTGTACCGCCGGATCATTATGGCGGGTAAGGGATTCCCGGATGCGGATAACCAGCCGCCGCTGTATCTGCACACAACGGATGAGATGTTAGAAGAATTTGAATACCTCGGTTCTGCGAAAGCAAGAGAAATCGTAATAGAGAATCCGAACCGGATTGCCGATATGATCGAACGGATTTCCCCGGTGCGTCCGGATAAGTGTCCGCCGGTTATCCCGGATTCGGATAAGACGTTGCGTGAGATCTGTTATAATAAAGCGCACTCCATGTATGGAGAGGAACTTCCACCGGTTGTTACGGAACGTCTGGAGAGAGAGCTGAACTCTATTATTTCCAACGGATTCGCTGTTATGTATATTATCGCACAGAAGCTGGTATGGAAATCAAATGAGGACGGCTATCTGGTAGGTTCCCGTGGATCCGTAGGATCTTCTTTCGTTGCTACGATGGCGGGAATCACGGAAGTTAATCCGCTGAGCCCGCATTATTACTGCCCGAATTGTCATTACAGTGATTTTGATTCGGATGAAGTGCGTGCGTATGCCGGAGGCTGTGGATGGGATATGCCGGATAAGAACTGCCCGGAATGTGGCACACCGTTGATCAAAGATGGTTTTGACATTCCATTTGAGACTTTCCTTGGATTCAAAGGAAATAAAGAGCCGGATATTGACCTGAACTTCTCCGGTGACTACCAGAGTAATGCGCATAAATATACAGAAGTTATTTTTGGAGCAGGTCAGACTTACCGTGCCGGAACGATCGGTACGCTGGCAGATAAGACAGCGTTCGGTTATGTGAAGAATTATTATGAAGAGCGCGGACAGGGTAAGAGAACCTGTGAGATCAATCGTATTGTAGGTGGATGTACCGGTATCCGCAGAAGTACCGGACAGCATCCGGGTGGTATTATCGTACTTCCACTGGGTGAGGATATTAACTCGTTCACTCCGGTGCAGCATCCGGCAAATGATATGACAACAGATATTATCACAACACATTTTGATTACCATTCCATCGATCACAACTTATTGAAGCTGGATATTCTCGGACATGATGATCCGACAATGATCAAGACGCTGGAGGAATATATCAGCTCACCGGCGATGGACAATGAATACAATGAAACGGATCACAAATTTGTAGCGACGGATATTCCGCTGGATGATCCGGACGTAATGTCACTCTTCCACGATACATCGGCGCTTGGAATCGCACCGGATGATATCGGAGGCTGTCCGGTTGGTTGCCTTGGTATTCCGGAGTTTGGAACGGATTTCGTTATCCAGATGGTTGTCGATACGAAACCAAAGACGTTATCGGATCTGATTCGTATCTCCGGTCTGTCTCACGGAACGGATGTATGGCTGAATAATGCGCAGGATCTTATCAAGAGTGGCAAGGCAACGATTTCCACAGCAATCTGTACGCGAGATGATATTATGACGTATCTGATCAATAAAGGACTGGACAGTGAGGAATCCTTTACGATTATGGAACGTGTGCGAAAGGGAACAGTAGCAAAGGGAAAATGTAAGGAGTGGCCGGACTTTAAGAAAGATATGATCGACCATGATGTACCGGACTGGTATATCGGTTCCTGCGAGAAGATCAAATATATGTTCCCGAAAGCCCATGCGGCTGCATATGTCATGATGGCATACAGAATTGCTTATTGTAAAGTTAATTATCCGCTGGCATATTATGGCGCTTATTTTGGAATCCGTGCTAATGCATTTTCTTATGAAAAAATGTGTCAGGGTAAGGAAAAGCTGCAATATTATATCAATGACTATACAAGAAGATCTTCCTCGCTTACGAATAAAGAGCAGGATGAGATGAAGGATATGCACATCGTGCAGGAAATGTATGCGAGAGGATTTGAATTTATGCCAATCGATATTTATAAAGCGAAAGCGACAAAGTTCCAGATCATTGACGGAAAACTGATGCCGCCGTTCTCTACGATTGATGGAATGGGAGATAAGGCTGCAGAGGCAGTAGAAGTTGCCGCAAAAGATGGTCCATATCTGTCCAGGGATGATTTCAGACAGCGTACAAAAGCAAGTAAGACGGTTATTGATACGATGAATGATCTTGGATTGTTTGGAGAACTGCCGGAATCCAACCAGTTATCATTGTTTGATTTTTAAACGGATATTTTAAATCATCATTACAGAAATATAATGAAAAGAAAGTAAAAAAGATAAAGGAGTCAGTAAGACATGGAAAGTAAGAAACGGTACAAAGGAATTATATGTATTATCATGTCAGCTTTTTGTTTTGCATTGATGAGTTTCTTTGTACGAATGGCAGGAGATCTACCACCGATACAAAAAAGTTTCTTTAGAAATTTTGTGGCGGCCATTTTTGCCGGCATTATATTAATGAAGAATGGAGTACCATTTCACTGTAAAAAAGAAAATTTAGGCTATATGCTTGGAAGATCCATCTGTGGAACGATTGGAATCCTCTGTAATTTCTATGCAGTAGATCATCTAGTGCTGGCAGATGCATCGATGTTAAATAAGATGTCTCCATTTTTTGCAGTAATCTTCAGCTACTTTCTGTTAAAAGAAAAGATTACGGTGCCACAGGGATTATTTGTAATCGGTGCGTTTGTGGGAAGTTTATTTGTGATCAAACCGACATTCAGCAATATGGATCTGCTCCCTTCCCTGATCGGACTGTGTGGAGGAATCGGTGCAGGAGCGGCATATACGATGGTAAGAAAACTTGGAGAGCGGGGAGAAAAAGGACCGTTTATTGTATTTTTCTTCTCTACCTTTTCCTGTGTAGTGACGTTGCCATGGCTGCTTTTTGACTATCATCCGATGAGTCTTGCACAGATCGGGATTCTGCTGTTTGCAGGATTGTCGGCGGCAGGAGGCCAGTTCTCTATTACAGCAGCATATTGCTATGCTCCGGCGAGAGAGATCTCTGTTTATGATTATTCACAGATTATCTTCTCGGCAGGACTTGGATTTTTCTTCTTCGAACAGATTCCGGATCTGTTAAGCTGGATCGGCTATGCAGTCATCTGTCTGATGGCAGTAGCAATGTTTTTATATAACAATCGCAGAACGGAGTAAAAGATATGAGACAGTCACAGATTACACAGTGGTGTCAGGCGATCATAGAATCGCAGGCAGTAAAAGAAGGCCTGTATATCGATGCAACAATGGGAAAAGGTGGAGATACCGCCTTCTTATGCAGACTTGCAGGTGAAAATGGACATGTTCTTGCATTTGATGTGCAGGAAGAAGCGCTCCATCTTACAAAAGAGCGTCTTACAAAAGAAGAACTTGCAGACCGGGCAGAGCTTTGTCTGTGCGGACATGAGCATATGGCAGAATATGCAGGAGAAGAGACTGTGGATGTGATCTGCTTTAATTTTGGATATCTGCCGGGTGGAGATCATAAGGTTGCAACCCATGCTGAAACCAGTATGCAGGCAATCCTGCAAGGATTGAAACTTTTGAAGCATGGAGGGATGATGAGTCTCTGCATATACAGTGGCGGCGATACCGGTTTTGAAGAAAAAGATGCAATTCTGAATCTGCTGCGTACACTGCCGTCAAGAGAATATACAGTGATCGCAAATGAGTATTATAATAGAAAAAATAATCCGCCGATGCCAGTGTTTATTTTTAAATCATGATATACGAGTAGAATTGTGGAAGTGTGAAGTATGGAGCAATTCGTATGGCATAATAATATACAGGAAGAAGGGAGTTCACAAGATGAGAAGAACAGACAGAGAAGTCACAGACAGAGAAAAACAGATGGAAATCCTGCATGTATGTAAAGTAGCAAGAATTGGAATCCAGGATGGAAAGGGCGTATATGTAGTGCCTGTAAACTTTGGGCTTGTAATAGAAACAGATAAATTGACAATGTATGTGCATGGAGCAAAAGAAGGCAAGAAACTGGACTTAATAAAAGAAAATCCATATGTTGGATTTGAGATGGACTGCAAGGATGAACTCGTTGAAGGAAAAGTTGCATGCCAGTACAGCTACTATTATGCAAGTATTATCGGCAGTGGCAAGGCATCTGTCGTAGAAGATCAGGAAGAAAAATGCAAGGCTCTGGCGGCGATCATGAAACATCAGACCGGTAAAGAGTTCAAAGACTTCAGTGAGAATCCGAAGCTTGCAGATGCAGTTGGAGTTTTCAAAATCGAAGTGGATGAATATACATGCAAGCAGCATGCATAAAAAGGTGTCTGTAAAGTGCCTTTTGTTCAATTAATGCTTTAAACTACGAAAGTAATGTGCTATACTATAACAAGTGGCAGGCGTAAAGGTTTTGCGCCTGTTTTCGTAATATTGGGGAGAAGAATCCCGGTAGCATGAAGGAGGATGTAACATGATTTGGGCAAAGGAAGAAACCCTGCCAAGAGCTGAGATTGAGAAGATCCAGCTGGAGCGGTTAAAAGAGACCGTACATTATATTTATGAAAAAGTAGAACCATACCGTGAGAAGATGGATGCAGCAGGTGTGAAACCGGAAGACATTCAGACGCTGGATGATCTGAAGAAGCTGCCATTTACATATAAAGCAGATTTCAGAGATCACTATCCAACAGGACTGTTTGCAGTAGATAAGAAAGAACTGGTACGTTTCCATGCAAGTTCCGGAACAACCGGTAAACCGACCGTTGTAGGATATACAAGAAAGGATCTGGATACATGGCTAAATAACGTGGCACGAATCGCCTGTATGGGCGGTGCGACACCAGACGATATCGCACAGAATGCATTTGGATATGGAACATTTACCGGAGCGCTCGGACTGCAGGGTGGATTGGAGAAGATCGGAGCAGCAGTCATCCCGATGTCATCCGGTAATACAAAGAAGCAGATTATGTTTATGCAGGATGTTGGAACAACACTTCTGATCGCAACACCATCTTATGCATTGCATCTTGGAGAAGAGATTCGTGCAAGAGGACTGGATCCGGAGAAGGATCTGCATGTCCATATCGGTCTGTTCGGCGGTGAGGGCATGACAGAACCTATGCGTGATGAGATGCACAAAGTATGGGGGGAGAATTTCCTCTGCACACAGAATTATGGTATGAGTGAATTATGTGGACCAGGTGTTGCAGGTGAGTGTGAACAGCTCTGCGGTATGCATATTAATGAAGACTGGTTTATCCCTGAGATCATTGATCCGAAGACAGAAGAAGTACTCCCACCGGGAGAAAAAGGAGAACTGGTTGTAACTTGTCTCGGAAAAGAAGCGCTTCCGCTTGTCCGTTACAGAACCGGTGACCTGACCAGATTATTTTACGAACCATGTAAATGTGGAAGAACTACAGTGCGCATGGAGAATTTATCCGGTCGCGCAGATGATATGCTTGTTATCCGTGGTGTCAATGTATTCCCGACACAGATTGAAGAAGTGATGTTACAGATTCCGGAGATCGGACCACATTATGAGATCGTAGTAGAGAGAAAGAACCGTCTGGATGTTATGACGATTACTGTAGAATTAGTAGATGACAGATTGCTTGACAGCTACAGCAAGTTAAGCGAACTGGAGCAGAGAATCAAAAAGGGATTAAAAGCACAGCTTGGACTTGCGACACAGATCAAACTGGTTGCGCCACATTCTCTGAAACGATTCGAAGGAAAAGCAAAACGAGTAACAGATTTACGAAAGGATGGACTGTAAAATGGCAGAAAATAAAAAAGTAATTATGCTCGGCAATGAAGCGATTGCCAGGGGAGCATATGAAGCGGGAGTGAAAGTTTCCGCAGCATATCCGGGAACACCGAGTACAGAGATCAGTGAGAATCTGGTAAAATATAAGGATTCTCTGTACTGTGAGTGGTCACCGAATGAGAAAGTTGCAACGGAGGTTGCAATCGGAGCCTCCGTTGCAGGTGTCCGTGCAATGTCCTGTATGAAGCACGTTGGATTTAACGTGGCGGCAGATCCGGCTTATACTGTTTCCTATATGGGAGTTAACGGCGGACTGGTTATTGTTGTCGCAGACGATCCGGGACTTTACAGTTCCCAGAATGAGCAGGATACAAGAATGGTAGCGCGTGCAGCACAGCTTCCGGTACTGGAGCCTTCTGACAGTTCAGAAGCAAAAGAATTTATGAAAATGGCTTTTGATTTAAGTGAGAAATATGACAGACCATTTGTATTCCGTACAACAACAAGACTCGCACATTCACAGGGACTGGTAGAGTTATGTGATCCGGTAGAAGTGCCGGACAAACCGTATGTAAAAGATATCCGCAAGACGGTTATGATGCCGGGCAATGCGAAGCTTCGCCATGTCGAGATTGAAAAACGCAATATGGAACTCGCTGAAGTTGCAAATACACTTCCAATCAACCAGGTAGAAATGAACGATACGAAGATCGGTGTGATCACAAGTGGTATCCCGTATCAGTATGTAAGAGAAGCAATGCCGGATGCATCTGTTCTGAAACTGGGAATGGTGAATCCGCTTCCGAGAAAACTGATTGAAGATTTCGCTTCCAAAGTAGAGAAGTTATATATCGTAGAAGAGCTTGATCCGGTGATCGAAGAACAGGTAAAATCCTGGGGAATCAAAGCAACAGGTAAAGAGATCTTCACTGTTCAGGGCGAATACAGTGCCAATATGATCCGTGAAGCAATTCTCGGAGAGAAGCTGGATCTGAAACAGCCGGCGCAGGCACCGGGAAGACCGCCAATCTTATGTCCGGGATGTCCACACAGAAGTGTGTACTATGTACTGAATAAATTGAAAATGCATGCGGCAGGAGATATCGGATGTTATACATTAGGAGCCGTTGCACCGTTAAGTGTAGTAGATACAACAATCTGTATGGGCGCAAGTATTTCCAGCTTACATGGTATGGAGAAAGCAAAAGGTAAAGAATATATCAAAAACTGGGTAGCTGTTATTGGTGATTCTACATTCCTTCATACAGGAGTTAATTCCCTGATGAATATGATGTACAATAAAGCAACAGGAACGGTTATGATTCTTGATAACTCTACAACCGGTATGACCGGACATCAAGATCACGCTGCAACCGGTAAGACACTGCAGGGAGATCCGACTTATGCAATCGATATTCCGGCACTTTGTCGTGCAATCGGTGTGAAGAATGTAATTGAAGTCAATGCATTTGACATTGAAAAATTGGAACAGGTTGTCAAAGAAGAAGTTGCGAAAGATGAAGTTTCCGTTATCATTACAAAGACACCTTGCGTACTGCTCAGCAAGAAGAAAAAACCATTATACGTGGCACACGCAGACAAATGTAAGAAGTGTGGAATGTGTATGAAACCGGGATGTCCTGCAATGACAAAGAATGAGGACGGAACGGTTCATATTGATGATACAATGTGTACCGGATGCGGACTGTGTGATAGCTTATGTAAATTCGGAGCAATAGAATTAGTAAAGGAAGGTGAGAAATAATGGCAGTAAAGAATATTATGATCGTCGGAGTCGGCGGACAGGGAACCCTTCTCACCAGCAGAATCCTTGGCGGACTGGCAATTGCAGGAGGTTATGATGTTAAATTATCCGAGGTACACGGAATGGCACAGCGTGGAGGAAGCGTTGTAACATTTGTCCGTTACGGAGATAAAGTAGCAGAGCCGATCGTGGAAGAAGGACAGGCAGATGTGATCATCGCATTTGAGCGTCTGGAAGCACTGCGCTATGCACATTTCCTCAAAAAAGATGGTGCACTGATCGTCAATGATTGGCGAATCGATCCGATGCCGGTTGTGATCGGAGCAGCTGAATATCCGGAGAATATTCTGGAGAATCTGAAAAAAGATTACCGTGTCTATGCAGTGGATGCTACAGAGGAATCTAAGAAACTTGGCAATCCAAGAGTATTTAACTTAATTGTACTCGGAATTGCAGCACAGCACATGGATTTTTCCAAAGAGCTCTGGTATGATGTGATAGAGAAGACGGTACCGCCGAAAACAATTGAGATTAACAAAAAAGCCTTTGACGTAGGCTATCAGTTATAGGAGGTGTCTTATGATCAGACAGGTATCAGTATTTGTAGAGAATAAACCGGGAAGTCTTATGGATGTAACTTCCAGACTGACAGAAGCAGGAGTGAATATCCGTGCAGTGGCAACATTTGACACACCGGAATTTGGAATTTTGCGAATGGTTGTAGATAAGCCGGATGAAGCAAAAGAATATCTGACAAAACTTGGGTATGTTGTGCGTATCCATGAAGTCATGGGAGTCGCACTGGAAGACAAGAAAGGCAACTTAAATCAGATGCTTGCAATTCTTGCAAAAGGTGAGCTGAACATCAATTATATTTATTCGTTTATTATCCGGGATGGCAAAGAACCGGTTATGGTGTTTAATACAGATGATTTTGCGAAAGCAGAGAAAGTATTAAAAGAAGCAGAGGTTAAGATTGTAGAAGAAGCCGATTTATAATACAAAGGTATTTTACAAGTACGAAGGAGGAGAGTTAACACGACATGGCAGCAGTATCATTAGAAAACTGGAAAGAACAGATCAGAGATCCGAAAATCGAGTGCATGAGCAGAGATGAGATGACAGCACTTCAGAGTGAAAGACTGATAAAACAGGTTGAAAACGTATATGAGCATGTTTCATTTTATCGTAAGAAGATGGATGAGATGGGAGTTTTGCCGGGAGATATCAAAGGAATCGAGGACATTAATAAGCTTCCATTTACAACAAAAGAAGATCTGAGAAATAATTATCCGTTCGGTCTGCTTGCAGTTCCGCAGGATAAGATCGTCAGAGTGCAGGGAACGTCCGGAACAACCGGAAAGCTTACACTTGCATCTTATACACAGAAAGACGTAGACGTCTGGGGTGAATGTGTGGCAAGAGGTCTTACGATGGCTGGACTTACCGCAGAAGACAGACTTCATATCTGTTATGGATACGGACTTTTTACCGGAGGTATGGGACTGGATTTCGGAGCAAGAAAATTAGGCGCTATGGCGATCCCGATGTCAGCAGGTAATACAAAGAGACAGCTCATGTGTATGGAGGATTTCGGAGCAACTGCATTTGCATGTACACCGTCTTATGCATTATATCTTGCAGAAGCAGCAAGAGAAGCAGGAGTTGTGGATCGTTTACAATTAAAGGTCGGAATCAACGGAGCTGAGCCTTGGACAGAAGAGATGCGTCACAAGATCGAAGAACTGCTGAATGTCAACTGTTTTGATATTTATGGATTATGTGAAATCACAGGACCAGGTGTTGCGTTAGAATGTATCCATCATAATGGTATGCATGTTTATGAAGATTACTTCTATCCGGAAGTACTGAATCCGGCAGATAATTCTGCATGTGCAGACGGAGAGACAGGAGAACTTGTATTTACAACACTTGCAAAAGAAGGTATGCCATTACTCCGTTACCGTACAAAAGACCTTACAAGCATTGATCACAGCACTTGTGCATGTGGAAGAACACTTCCTAGAATCCAGAAGTTCAAAGGACGTACCGATGACATGAAAGTTATCCGTGGTGTTAACGTATTTCCGACACAGGTTGAGACCGCGCTTCTGTCCATTGGTGGCGGTGTAGCTCCACACTATATTCTGATCGTAGACCGCGAGAATAATCTGGACGTTCTTACAGTTATGGTAGAAGTAGATGAGAAATACTTCTCTGATGAGATTCGTAAATTGGACGAACTAAAAGCAAAAGTCGGTGCAGTCTTAAAACAGGCACTGGGCGTTGCAGTCAGAGTTAAACTGGTTGAGCCAAAGACCATCCAGAGAAGTGAAGGAAAAGCAAAACGTGTCATTGACAACAGAGAGATGTAAAAGGAGGGGACAATATGGGAATCAGTAATACAATCCAGCAGTTATCAGTATTTCTGGAAAACCGCGAAGGACGTATGGACGAAGTGCTACGTGTCCTTGCAGAAAATGATGTCAATATCGTTGCACTGAGTCTTGCAGATACATCCGATTATGGTATGCTTCGTATGATCACATCGGATCCGCACAAAGGACGTGCAGCTTTAAAAGAAGCAGGAATCACAGCAATGCTTACAGATGTTGTGGCGCTTCGTGTACCGCACGAGACAGGATCACTTGCAAAAGCGATGCACCAGATCGTGGAAGGAGAAGTCAACATCGAATATATGTATGCGTTCGCAAATGGTGTGGATGCGGCAGCAGTATTAAAGAGTGACGATCCGGGACGCGTGATCGATATTCTGAAAGGCAGTGGATTCGACGTATACAGCGCAGATGAAGCTTACCACGCAACTGACAGTTAAGGAGTCGTTGATTATGGAAAATGATTTAGTAAAGATCTATACAGCGTATGATCATATCCAGGCAGAGATGGCAGTTGGTGCGCTGGAGAATCAGCAGATTCCGGCACTCAGAAAAGAACTTGGAAATGCCGGTCTTCTGAATATTTACGGAACCAACTCCATGAGCGGGGAAGAGATCTATGTACCGAAAGAGAGCAAAGAGAAAGCAAGAGAAGTTCTGATTGCGATAGGATTTTTAGAAGAGGAATAAAAGAAAATGGAGGGATGTCTTACGGCAGGACCTCCATTTTCGCGTGTGACAGAGACATTGGAGAAAGAAAAATGAAAGCAGAAAAGGGAAATAATCTTGAGAAAGAATTGCAGAAAATGCTCATAGCAATCCATCCGGCGGATCCATGTGTGGCAGAAACCGCACTGAAGCGCTGGAATTCAATCGCAAAGCCGTTGCACAGCCTTGGAAAACTGGAAAAAGACATCATCCAGATTGCAGGGATGACCGGTGATCCGAATGTACATCTGGACAAAAAAGCATTACTTGTGATGTGTGCGGATAATGGTGTAGTTGAAGAAGGTGTCACACAGACGGGACAGGAAGTGACCGCCATTGTTGCTGAAAATTTTCTGACCGGCAATACAAGCGCTGCGATCATGTGCAGACAGGCTGGTGTGGATCTCTTTCCGGTTGACATTGGCATGGTTACAGATACAAAAGTCCCAGATGTTAAGATCCGCTATGGAACAGCAAATTTCGTAAAAGAACCGGCAATGACGAGAGGAGAAGCAGTGCGTGCCATCCTGACCGGAATACAGATTGCCCGGGATAAGAAAAAGGAAGGCTATCAGATCCTCTGTATCGGTGAGATGGGGATTGGCAATACAACGACAAGCAGTGCTGTGGCATCTGTGCTTCTTGGAAAAGAACCGGAAGAACTGACAGGTCGTGGCGCCGGGCTTGACGACAGCGGTCTGCAAAAGAAGATACAGGCAATCTGTACGGGAATTGAAAAACATCATCCGCGGGCAGATGACCCGGTGGATGTACTTGCAAAAGTGGGAGGGCTGGACATTGCAGGAATGGCAGGCATCTGCCTTGGTGGTGCAATTGAGCATATTCCTGTCATGCTGGATGGATTTATTTCGGATGTGGCGGCGCTTCTTGCTGTGCACCTGTGTCTGGCTGTAAAAGACTATCTGTTGATTTCACACGTATCAAAAGAACCGGGGGCCGGGATGGTATTGCGAGAGCTGACAACGGAAAAAGCCAGTGATGTCCACGGCATGAATCTCGGTATGTGTTTAGGAGAAGGAACCGGAGCAGTCGCATATTTACCGGTTCTGGAACTTGGATTATCCGTGTATCAGGAAATGAGCACATTTGCAGAGAATCAGATTGAGGACTACAAGGATTATACGAAAGAAAATCCGGCAAAGGATTCTCCGGAAAAAACAGAAGCAAATATAGGAGGAACGCCATGTTGCATGTAATTACCGGAGGAAGCGGAAGTGGAAAATCAGCCTATGCAGAAAACTGGCTGCTTGAACAACGCGAGAAAAATCTGTATGATGAAAATAGCGAAAATACGAATCCGTCTGCGCCACTCTATATTGCGACGATGATTCCATATGGAAAAGAAGGGGAAACAAAAGTTATAAGACACAGGAGACTGCGCGCGGGAAAAGGATTCCGGACATTTGAATGTTACCGGGATCTTGCGAAAGCAGACATTCCGGTAAATACGGGGATTCTGTTAGAGTGCATGTCGAATCTGACGGCAAATGAGCTGTATGACGAAGCAGGAAACATGAATAAACCTGAAAAAGTAAAAAGACAGATACTGGAAGGAATCCGGCATGTGATAGAAAAGACGGATTTACTTGTCATCGTTACAAATGAAGTTCAGGGAGATCAGATGGAATACAGCGGAGAGACGAAGATTTACCAGCGAGTACTGGGGGAAGTAAACCAGAGCCTTGCCGGACTTGCAGAGAAAGTAACGGAAGTCGTATATGGGATTCCGGTGGAGATAAAATAGATGAAGAAATTATGGAACAGTTTTAAAATTGCATTTGCAATGTACAGTAAAATACCAATGCCACAAAGCGAGTGGACGGAAGAAAATATGTCCTATGCTATGTGTTTTTTTCCTTGGGTGGGAGCTGTGACAGGCGGCATCTCCTATCTGGTCGTGTTGTTTGCAGATCTGTTAAAAGAAAGAGAAATCTCATTTGGCAGCCTGTTCTTTCCGGCAGTACTGACGGTGTTACCGGTTTTGATCAGTGGTGGTATCCACATGGATGGATTTCTGGATACGCAGGATGCATTAAGCTCCTGGCAATCGGAAGAGAAGCGTCTGGAAATCCTTAAAGATCCCCATGCAGGAGCATTTGCAATCCTGTCCGGCTGCGTTTATTTCATCTTGAGTCTTGGCATATATTCCGGCGTGACAGAGGAGAGCATGCGGCTGATCGGGATGGGATTCATACTATCCCGGACACTAAGCGGCATATCCGTACTTCGGTTTCCTCAGGCAAGGAAAAACGGTCTGGTTGCAGTATTTGCCGAGCGTGCAGATAAGAGAAGAACCTTTCGTGTATTGATCATCTATCTGGTGCTGGAAATTGTAGCATTGTTATGGGCAGGAAGAGGAGCAGGGCTTTGCTGCGTGATTGTTGCAGGACTTCTTTTTTTGTATTATTATCATATGGCATGTGCAAAATTTGGCGGAGTTACCGGAGATCTGGCAGGGTATTTTCTGCAGATCTGTGAACTTGGAATTGCAATGGCAGCGGTAATTGTGACGAGTGTGTAGATGATGCCAGCGGCAAAAGCACGCGAAGTCCTATGGGTTGCAATAGCGTTTGGAGAAGGTTGTTAGTGGCAGGTTTTGGTGGAGAATAACAGGAGAGAAAAATGATATTAATAACAGGCGGAGCCTATCATGGAAAACGAAATTATGCAAAACAGATGTACCCTGGCATAGATTTTGTAGATGGAATATCATGCGCAGAAGAGACAATCTTTGCATGTCAGGGAATGGATCATTTCCACAGTTATATTGAAAATCGGATGCGTGAGGGGAAAAAGCTTCCGGAACTTTTAAAAATAGTGGAAAAGTTAAAGTGTGAAAATTCAGAGATAGTGTTGATCACAGATGAAATTGGATATGGAATCGTTCCGACAGATGCATTTTACAGAGAATATAGAGAGACGCATGGTAGGGTATGCACGCAGATTGCGGCAGAAGCAAAAGAAGTGCACAGGGTAATCTGTGGGATAGGAACGGTGATCAAAGGATGAAAATCTATCTGATACGACATGGAAAGACAAAAGGAAATCTGGAAGAGCGCTATATCGGAAGGACAGATGAGCCTTTGTGCGAGGCTGGAAGAGAAAACTTGAAGAAATACCAGTACCCGCAGGTGGAGATGGTGTTTACCAGTCCCATGAAACGCTGTATGCAGACCGCAGAAACGATTTATCCGGGGCAGCAGTATCAATGCATAGAAGAATTAAGAGAGAGCGATTTCGGTGCATTTGAAGGCCACACATATAAAGAATTGTCCGGTGATGTCAGATATCAGGCCTGGATTGACAGCGGCGGTACATTGCCATTTCCGGGCGGAGAGAGCAGGAAAGAAGTACGCGGCCGCTGTATCCGTGGAATCGAGACCGCATTGAAAATCGCGGAAAAGGAGCATGCTTCACAGATTGCATTTGTCGTACATGGTGGAACGATCATGAACGTGATGGAGAAATATGCAAGACCGCAGGGGCAGTACTATGATTTCCAGGTGAAAAATGGGGAAGGCTATGTGCTGAATCTGAAAAGCAAGACGGAAAATAACCAGTGTAATTACAGGAAGTGTAGCTTTGATAAAAAAACAGAGTGAAAAAATCTGGTTGAAAGCTGAAAACTCAATTGAAAAAATAATTTGAAAAATTGAAAAAATAGTTGCAATTTATAAGAATCTATGATATCATAATTTTCGTTGCAGAGAGCAACAAAAATAAATGCGGGTGTAGTTCAATGGTAGAACACCAGCCTTCCAAGCTGGATACGTGGGTTCGATTCCCATCACCCGCTTTTTTATATATGATGAACCAAGCAAAAGAGCAGAATCATTACTTATGTGAATCCTCACTTTGTAATAATTCTGCTCTTTTTTTGAGTTTTCATAGCCTGTTAAAGAGCAGGCTTTTCGTGCTATAAAATATTATTTATTCATAACGTTCGTCAATTACACGTTTCGTTTTCTTCTCACTTCTCGGAAGAAGACCGATTTCCACAACTTTTACAAGCGGAGTAAATCCGATCTTGCTCTTTACACGTGTAGCAATGCGGTCTGCAAGATCAAGGAAATCAACGGTTCCGTTTGTCTCGACGTAGATACGCATTGTGTCTTTGCCGTCCAGATGAGAGATGCGGATCTGATATTCGCTGGATACTTCCTTGAACTCTTTCAGAATCTCTTCAATCTGGCTTGGGAATACATTTACACCTTTGATCTTCATCATGTCGTCAGTACGTCCCATGATCGTATCCAGACGCGGAAATTTGCTTCCACAAGGGCATTCACCCGGAATAATGCGGGAAAGATCATGTGTACGATAACGGATCAGTGGTGCGCCCTCTTTTACAAGAGTAGTGATTACGATCTCACCGAGTTCGCCGTCCGGAAGAACTTCACCTGTTACAGGATCAATGATTTCAATGTAAATATAATCATCCCAGTAATGCATACCGCAGTCATGTGAGCAGCTGATACCGATTCCCGGACCGTAGATTTCTGTTAGTCCGTAAATATCATACAGCTCGATGCCGAGTTCTTCGGAGATACGTTTCCGCATCTTTTCGCCCCATCTTTCAGAACCGATGATACCTTTCTTCAGATGAATCTTATCTTTGATACCGCGACGTTTAATCTCTTCTGCGAGAAGCAATGCATAAGAAGAAGTAGAACCAAGGACTGTCGTTTTCATGTCCATCATCATCTGTAATTGTTTGTCGGTATTACCAGGTCCCATAGGAATGACCATAGAACCTAATTTCTCAGCGCCTGCCTGAAAACCGATTCCGGCAGTCCACAGTCCGTATCCCGGGGTAATCTGGATACGATCCATATTTGTCATACCAGTCATTTTGTAGCAACGTTTGAACATAATCGCCCAGTCGTCTACGTCTTTGGCTGTATACGGGATGATGACCGGAAGTCCGGTTGTTCCGGAAGAAGAGTGGATGCGGACGATCTTCTCCTCCGGTGCAGTCATAAGTCCGAGTGGATAGGCATTTCTTAAGTCACTTTTCTCGGAAAATGGAAGCTTCTGGAAATCTTCCGCACTGGAAATGCTTGAAACACCGGCTTCGTTCAGTTTCTTTCCATAGAAACTCTCGGCTTTGATAAGAGCCTGAATCTGTCCGTTTACCTGTGCAATTTGTGTTTCTGTAATTTTCATAGGTCTGTCCTTTCTGTTATGTAAATGAAATGTTTCATATCCGGTTATTTTGTATAATTTAATGCCTGAAGGTTCATGGCGTGGAATTTTTCCGGAAGTGTCCGGAGCATTACATGTTCGATGTCTTCTAAGTTGAAGTCAAGTACACCGGTACGAAGTGCAGTTCCAAGGAGAATCATGTTCAGGACTTTGGATGAACCGATTTCCGCACAGGCTTTGTCAGCATCGATCAGTGTAAGATTCGGAACGTTTTGTTTTAAATATTCAAGCATTGGTTCGGAATCATAATTGCTTTCTGAAAGTGTTGCAGTTACCGGCTTGATCGCGCGAGTGCTTACAACAACATGACCACCTTCTTTTAAGTATGGAAGCATACGGACCGTTTCGCCCGGTTCAAATCCAATGATCAGATCGGCAGTTCCGGCGGCGATCATCGGGGAATAGAGCCCTTCACCGATACGCACATGGCTGAATACACTTCCGCCACGCTGCGCCATACCGATCGTTTCGGCACTCATAACCGGAATATTCTGTTCCATAGCTGCGGCAGCAAGAAGTTTGGATGCAAGGACGGTACCCTGTCCGCCAACACCGCAGAGTACAATATTTTTAATCATGCTGTTTACCTCCTTTGATCGCATGAACCGGACAGATCTGACTGCAAAGTCCACAGCCGGTGCACATAGATGAATCAATGGAAACATTTCCGTCTTTTGTAATGATTGCAGGACATCCCAATTCCCGGATGCATTTCTTGCAATGGATGCAGGAGGAAATATCTACATGCATCGGGGTGCCCGGTTTTGTGACAGCAATGCATGGCGATTTGAAAATGATCGCTTTTACACCCGGCTTATCTGCGAGCTCTTTTACGCAGGAGACAGCCGCCTCGTGATCCAGTGGATTTACTGTTTCTACATCCTGCACGCCGATACCGCGAAGAACCTGTTCGATATTGATTTTCTGGACGATTTCGCCCATAACAGTGCGGCCGGTACCGGGATGCGGCTGGTGTCCGGTCATGGCAGTGGTTGAATTATCCAGAACAACAAGTGTCATATTCGCCTGATTATAGACCGCATTGACAACTCCGGTGATCGCAGAAGCGAAAAACGTAGAATCTCCGACAAATGCAAAGCAGGCAGTATCCGGTTCAATTTTTTCCACACCCTGTGCGATATTCAGACCTGCACCCATGCAGAGACAGGTATCTACCATATCAAGTGGCCTGGCATTGCCGAGTGTATAACAGCCAATATCACCACAGAAAATAGTCTTGCGACCCTGCATTGCTTTTTTTACTGCGTAGAAAGAAGCACGGTGCGGACATCCTGCACACAGAACCGGCGGACGTACCGGAAGTGGAGGGACATCTGTAAGTTTTTGCTGTTCCTTTACCGGAAGATCAAGAAATGTGCGGATATAGGTATCTACGCTGTCTCTTGTATTTTCTCCGGCGTTGGCAGTATTGTGTGTCAGTTTTCCGAGAATTTTTACCGGAAGGTGATATTTTCCACAAATATAAGTAAGCTCCCGCTCAATGACAGGATCTAATTCTTCCAGACAGAGTACTTCGTCGAGTCCGTCTAAGAACTGGGCTGCCAGCTTTTCCGGAAAAGGATGCGGAGTCGAAATCTTCAAATGGCGGACCATACCGGTTTCAATCAGTGTTTCCATCGCATAAGTAAAACTGATACCGCCGGATACGATTCCTTTCCTGCTGTCTGCAAAAGTGTCACAGGCAGGATAGATTTTATTTTTCTCATAGGAAGAAAATATATCTGCTAATTCAACATTTCTGGCTTCTATCTGCTGATGATTCTGGTAAGAAAGCCGTGGGAAAATAACCCAACGCTTTGAGTCTTTGACAAAGCCTTCCGGCGTATGTACAGTATATTCTTCCGGATCTTTGACAGATACAGAAGCATAGCCGTGACAGACGCGGGTAGTCGGGCGCAAAAATACAGGAGTGTTATATTTTTCAGAGTATTCATACGCTTCCTGAATCATCTCATATGCTTCCTGTGCAGAAGACGGATCAAAACAAGGTAGTTTGGAAAACGCTGCGAAATGTCTGGTATCCTGCTCTGTCTGCGAGGAAATCGGTCCTGGATCGTCGGCGACAAGAATTACCATACCGCCCTTAACTCCGATGTATTCCAGACTCATCAGAGGATCGGAAGCAACATTTAAACCAACCTGTTTCATTGTGACGAGTGTTCTTGCGCCACTGTAGGAGGCGCCTGCGGCTAGCTCCATTGCTGCTTTTTCATTAACCGACCATTCGACATAGACATCATCCGGACGGTGTTTGGCAATTGTTTCAAGAACTTCCGTGGATGGAGTTCCGGGATATCCGGCAACAACATTGACACCGGAAGCAACAGCACCAAGTGCAATCGCTGCATTTCCCATTAAAAATTCTTTATGCATGATCTCACCTCAAGTTCGTTAAAAATAGTAATAATTAAAAATAAGTATAGTCTGTTTTGAAGTGAAATTCAATGAAATTCATACAAAGGGTTGTATAAATATTCAAATCATAAGCGAGATCGGACGCTTTTGTAACAATGTATGTGCATCAGAAAAAGCACAGTCATGATGGCTGTGCTTATAGTGTTGTTATAGCATTTTGCTGCAAGATATAATAGATAAGAAGCTGCCGGTGGCATATTCTTTTTATTCCATACAGTTTTCCAGCGACTGGAAGAAGTCAGGATAAGACACATCCACGCACTGGCTGTCCAGGATCTGTGTTGTACCGTCTGCGGTTAACCCGGCAACTGCAAATGACATGGCAATCCGGTGATCAAGATAACTGTTAATCTTAGCGCCTTTTAATGGCTGTCCACCGCTTTGCGGGCTGGAACCCTGAATGATCATGCCGTCTTCCGTCGGAGTAATAGTGGCGCCCATCGCACGGAGACCTTCTGTAACAGTATCGATACGGTTCGTTTCTTTTACTTTCAATTCAGCAGCATCTTTGATGATGGTTGGGCCTTCCGCCTGTGATGCCATAACTGCAAGAATCGGAATCTCATCGATCAGCGTCGGAATCAGATTTCCTTCAATAGTAGTGCCTTTTAAATGGCTGGTGCGGACAAGCACATCAGCACGGCCTTCGCCGCCCTCGTAAGTCTGGTTTAACAGTGTGATATCAGCGCCCATGCCTTTGCAGACTTCTAAAAATCCGGCGCGGGTAAGATTCGTGCCGACATTCTTTACAAGCAGTTCACTGTCTGGAATGAGAAGCCCTGCAGCGATAAAATATGCAGCGGAAGAAATGTCACCCGGCACACAGATCTTCTGTCCGTAAAGCTGTTCACATGGTTCTACGCTGGCAGTTGCATTTCCGTCCGGGTGCATAGTAGAAGCGACTTCAGCGCCGAAACTTTGTAACATCAGTTCTGTATGGTTTCGGGAAAGCGCCGGTTCTGTCACCGAAGTAGTACCGTCACCGTAAAGCCCGGCAAGAAGAACTGCGGATTTTACCTGCGCAGAGGCAACCGGTGATGTATAGGAGATTGCGTGAATCTTCCCCGGTGTGATGCGAAGCGGAGCACAATTATTTCCGCCTATACTCGTAACATTTGCCCCCATCAGATTTAACGGAGTCATAATTCTTCCCATTGGTCTGGAATTTAAAGAATCATCACCGGACATAACAGAAGCAAAATTTTGTCCGGCAAGAATACCGGACATCAACCGGGTTGTTGTACCGCTGTTTCCGACGTTCAGAATGTCGGCAGGTGCAGACAGACCGTGAAGTCCTTTGCCGTGGACAAGGATACTCTGTGGTGTTTCTTCTATTTCAATGCCCATCTTCCGGAAACAGTCGATGGTTGACAGACAGTCGGCTCCCTTCAGAAAATGTGTGATCTCTGTTGTGCCAAGAGAGATTGCTCCTAACATGATGGAACGATGGGAGATCGATTTGTCGCCCGGAATCGTAACTTCGCCTCTTAAACCTTTTACTGGATAGATTTCTTTAACGCTCATAAACAATATACCTGAATTTCTGCAAGAGTGCGCCGGCTTTTTCCTGTGAAGCCGCATCGTAGAACTCTATACGCAGAACCCCCTCTTCAAATTCTCTGTTGTGTACAATGCCGATATTTTTAATACTGAGATTATTGGAAGCAAGGATAGTTGCAATTGCTGCGATTCCACCTGCTTCATCAATGATGTCACAGTAAACGGCAAAATTTTTCTTGATCGGACCTGCCGATGTTTCACTGATCGAGTTCCGGTAAGTACGGGAAGAATCAAAAAGATTGTAAACACCTTGTTCGTCTCCGGCGTCTACCAGTTCTTTTGCTTTTGTAAGTGTTTCAATATAGGAGTCAAGGATCTGGCTGATATTCTCCTTGTTCTGTGTGCAGATATTCTGCCACATTGTCGGAGAGGAAGAGGCGATTCTTGTGATATCTTTGAATCCTCCGGCGGCAAGATGCTTCATCAGTTCGTCTTTCGTATCGGTATCTTTTACAAAGTTGACAAGACTTGCTGCAATAATGTGCGGCAGATGACTGATCGTACCGGTTACGTAATCGTGTTTTTTATAGTCCAGAATTACCGGCAGTGCCTTCAGTGCAGTGACAAATGATTCATAGCGCGCTACCTTTTCATCGGAAACTTCTACAGATGGTGTCAGCACATAGTAAGCATTTTCAATGAGCATTGCTTTGGAATTGCTGTAACCGCTCTTCTCGGAACCTGCCATAGGATGTCCTCCGATAAAATATTTACCAAGCCCCAGAGTTTCTGCCTCTTCGTGGATGTTTGTTTTCACACTTCCAACATCTGTAAGAATACAGTCCTCATGCATATAGCAGGTAAGCTGCTTCAGATATGCACTGTTAAAAGAAACCGGTGCACATAAAAATATGTAAGAACAGTGATAGAAATTATCATCAATCGTAGTCGCTGCAACGTCGATCACAGATTCCTGTGTAGCGAGTGCCAGCGCTTCTTTATTTTTGTCGAATGCAACGATCTCGTAATCCGGGAAATACTGGCGTATCGCTTTCGCAATAGAACCACCGATCAGACCAAGACCGATGAATCCGATTTTCTGTTTGTCCATAGTAACTCCTTCCATAGATAAAGCCTGTTATTGGATTGAAAAAACAGGCTTTGAAACTTCTGAAATTTATTATATTTTCTTTTTTGGTGTTTGTCAATGCTATGATGCTTTAAAGCGAAAAAGTAAAGAAAGAAAATTGTAAAAAATGTATAAAAGAGTTGTAATTAGTCAGAAAATTTAGTACAATATACCCATGATAATTTACTATAGTAAGGAGGCAGCTTAATATGAAAGTATACAGGACGGATGAGATTAGAAATGTTGTTCTATTAGGACATGGAGGAAGCGGTAAGACAAGTCTTGTGGAAGCCATGGCCTATGTATCAGGGGCAACTACTCGTATGGGAAAAGTTGCAGACGGTAATATGATCAGTGATTTTGATAAAGAGGAACAGAAGAGACAGTTCTCAATCAGCACATCACTGGTACCGATCGAATGGGAGAAAGCGAAGATCAATGTTCTCGATACACCGGGATATTTTGACTTTGTCGGAGAAGTAGAAGAAGCAGTCAGTGCAGCAGATGCAGCAGTTATCGTTGTTTCTGGAAAAGCAGGTGTTGAGGTTGGAACAGAGAAAGCATGGGAATTATGTGACAAATATAATCTGCCTCGTATGGTATATGTTACAGAGATGGACGTGGATGATGCAAGTTTCCGTCAGGTAGTACAGGATCTGACAGATAAGTATGGTAAAGTGATTGCACCGCATTTCCAGCCAATCCGTGAGAATGAGAAGTTAGTTGGTTACGTTAATATTATTAAGAATGCAGGAAGACGTTATACTGGTATCGGAGAGAGAGAAGAGTGCGAGATCCCGGATTACTGTAAACCAAACCTGGAGATCTACCGTGAGAAACTGTTAGAAGCAGTTGCGGAGACAAGTGATGAGTTTATGGAGCGTTATTTTGCAGGAGAAGAGTTTTCTGTAGAGGAGATTCGTTCTGCAATGAGAACAGAAGTTATGGACGGAGATATCGTTCCGGTTGCTATGGGATCGAATATCCAGGCACAGGGAGTTGCAAACCTCCTTTCAGATATTGTAAGATTCTTCCCAAGCCCGGACAGCAGAAAATGCGCCGGCATTAACCGTAAGACGAACGAGATCTATGAAGCAGATTATGATTTCGCAAAAGCAAAATCCGCATATGTCTTCAAAACTATGGTAGATCCGTTTATCGGAAAATATTCTTTCGTAAAAGTATGCTCCGGTGTATTAAAGGGGGATGATGTGCTCTACAATGCAGAGTCCGAAGCAGAAGCCAAACTTGGCAAGATTTATACAATGTCAGGCAACAAACCGGTAGAAGTCAGCGAATTATTTGCAGGTGATATCGGTGCGATCGCCAAACTTGCCAATACAAAGACCGGTGATACACTTTCAGCAAAGACAACGCCGCTGATGTTTGGAAAAACAGAATATTCCAAACCATATACATATATGAAATATGTTGTTAAGAACAAAGGCGATGAGGATAAAGTATCTCAGGCGCTACAGAAGATGATGGCAGAAGATGTGACACTTAAGAGTGTTAACGACAGTGAGAACCGTCAGACACTGATCTATGGTATGGGTGACCAGCATCTGGAAGTGACGGCAAGCAAACTTGCTGCAAGATACAAATGTGAGATCACACTGGAGACACCGAAAGTGGCATTCCGTGAGACAATTAAGAAGAAATCAGACGTAGATACGAAGTATAAAAAACAGTCCGGCGGACATGGACAGTATGGACATGTCAAGATGAGATTCGAACCATCCGGAGATCAGGAGACACCTTATGTATTCGAAGAAGAAGTTGTGGGCGGAGCTGTTCCGAAGAACTACTTCCCGGCAGTTGAAAAAGGTCTTCAGGAATCTGTACTTAAAGGGCCTCTGGCAGGATATCCGGTTGTAGGTGTGAAAGCAGTTCTGTATGATGGATCTTACCATCCGGTAGATTCTTCTGAGATGGCATTCAAGACAGCAACGATCCAGGCATTTAAGAAAGGCTTCATGGAAGCCGGACCGGTTCTTTTAGAGCCAATCGCTTCTGTGAAAGTTACAGTTCCGGATGATTATACCGGAGATATTATGGGTGATCTGAATAAGAGAAGAGGTCGTGTGCTTGGTATGAATCCATTAAGTGGCGGATATCAGGAGATTATCGCTGATGTTCCGATGACAGGTATGTTCGGATACTGCACAACACTTCGTTCCATGACCGGTGGACGTGGCAATTATTCTTATGAATTTGCACGTTATGAGCAGGCTCCTTCAGACATTCAGGAAGCAGAGATTGCAAAGAGAACAGCAGAAGAATAAATCTTTGATAAAAATTAGATTATGAAATAAGAAAAAAAGCTCTGGGAAGGGCTTTTTTTCTTATATTAAAAGTGCTATAATCGTGGTTGCTATTTATATTAGGAAAGAAATTTTGTCAAAGGAATATATGTGAGGAAAGAAAATGAAAATAGTAATCATTGGTGATGGCAAGGTTGGCCATAAGCTGGCAGTCCAATTATCGGAAGAAGATTACGATATTGTGCTGATTGACCAGAACGAAGGCAAGTTAAAAGCCGCGTTGAACCAGCTTGATATTTTCTGCATTACCGGTAACGGTGCAGATGCAGAGGTTCAGAAGCAGGCGGACGTACCACATGCAGATCTGGTAATTGCATGCGCATCAACGGACGAGATGAATATGCTGAGTTGTCTTCTGGCAAAAAGGCTGGGAGCAAAACACACGATAGCCAGAGTACGCAACCCAATTTACTACAGACAGATGGATCTTCTGAAGGAAGACCTGCATCTGAGTATGGCGGTTAATCCGGAGCTGACTGCGGCGAATGAGATTGCCCGTGTGCTTTTATTCCCGGAGACGAGTAAAGTTGAGACTTTTATGAAGGGAAAAGTAGAACTTGTTGAATATCCGGTACGTGAGAACAGTCCACTGGTGGATATCGCACTTTCAGAGCTGTACCGGAAATTCCAGATCAAAGTACTGGTATGTGCAGTAAAGCGCAAAGGAGAAGTTTACATTCCGGATGGTGATTTTGTCTTAAGAGAAGGAGACAAGTTACATATCGCGGCTGCACATCAGGATCTGAAATCATTTTTCAAATCATTAGGAAGAAAGCGTACTCGTGTGAAGAATGTTCTGATCTGCGGAGGAGGGCATTTATGCTTCTATCTTGCAAATCAGCTTCTGCAGGCAGGAATGCAGGTGAAGATCATTGAGATCAAAGAAAAAAAATGTGAGAATCTCTGTGAATTACTTCCAAAGGCAACGATCATTCATGGTGATGCAACAGATCATGATCTGCTGCTGGAAGAAGGAATTGCCGAAGCAGATGCGATGGTTTCACTGACTGGTCTTGATGAAGAGAATATTATTTTATCTCTATTCGCAAAGACGCAGGGCGTGAATAAGATTATTGCAAAAGTAAATGAAGATTCCAGGGCACAGATGGTGGAAGGACTCGGCATTGACAGTATTATTTCGGCGAAGAGTGCAACGGCGGATGCGATCATGCGATATGTTCGTGCCCGTAAGAATTCTTACAGTAATGCCAATGTAGAGACGATGTATCGTCTTGTGAACGGAAAAGTAGAAGCGCAGGAATTTATCATTCGAAAGGAATGTGAATATACATCCGTTCCACTGAAAGAGCTAAGAACAAAGAAAAATACACTGATTGCATGTATCGGCAGACATCGCCAGGTTATCATCCCGAATGGTGATACAACGATGAAAGTTGGTGACAGCGTTATTGTCGTTACGAAGAATCATGTGATCCGCAATCTGAATGAGATACTTTTATAGGAGCCGGTGGAAATATGAATAGAAGAATGATTTTATATATTCTGGCAAAAATGATGGGAGTAGAAGGTGTGCTTTTGCTCCTTCCTGCTTTTGTCGGACTTTTATATGGAGAAAAAAGCGGAGCCTGCTTTTTATTTCCGGCAACAATATTGGCATTGATTTATATTATATTCGGAATCAGAAAGCCGAATAAAACGAAGATTTATGCAAAAGAAGGTATGATCATCGTTGCCAGTGCATGGATTTTATGGTCGATGTTTGGAGCAATTCCGTTTACGCTGGGAGGATATATCCCGAACTATCTGGATGCGTTTTTTGAGACAGTATCCGGATTTACGACAACAGGTTCTACAATTTTAAATGATATTGAATCGCTGTCACACTGTATGCATTTCTGGAGATGCTTCACACACTGGATCGGTGGTATGGGCGTGCTTGTATTTGTACTGGTTCTGACTTCTCTTGATAAGAAGAATACGATGTATCTGATGCGTGCGGAAGTACCGGGACCAGAGAAAGATAAGCTTGTGCCGAAAGCGATGGCAACAGCGAGAATTTTATATGGAATGTATTTTGCACTGACAGCAGTAGAAATTGTATTGCTGCTTTTTGGTGGTATGTCCCCATTTGACAGTATTATCCATGCATTCAGTACTGCAGGAACCGGAGGATTTTCGAACTATGCTAATAGTATCGGACAGCTTGACAGTGCATATATTGACGGTGTGATCACGGTATTTATGATCCTGTTCGGTATCAATTTTAACCTGTTTTATCTGTTGTTGTTAAGACAGTTCAAACCAGTATGGAAAAATGAAGAACTGCGGACGTATCTGGCGATCATAGCAACAGCGATTGCCTTGATCACATGGAATATTACATCGATATATGGCAATCCGTTAAAGGCATTCCGGTATGCGGCATTTCAGGTCGCATCCATTATTACGACAACCGGATTCTCGACGGCCGATTATATGAAATGGCCGACGATGTCACAGACGATCATCATCATACTAATGATCATTGGTGCGTGTGCTTCATCCACAGGCGGTGGTATCAAAGTTTCAAGATTCTTGATTGTTGTTAAGAGTATTAAGAAAGAACTGAAACAGATGGTCCATCCGAAATCTGTCAACCTGATCCGTATAAATGGCAAGAAGATGAATCCGGACATTGTACAGAATGTATTCGTATATCTGGTTGCATATGCGGGAATTGCCGGGTTATCCGTATTATTGGTTTCTATAGATGATTTTGATTTTGCCACAAACCTCGGATCTGTAATGGGAACTTTGAATAATATCGGCCCGGGACTTGGTGTATCTGGTCCGGCAGGAAACTTTGCACAGTTTTCTCCATTTTCAAAACTGGTATTTTGTATGGATATGTTGATTGGACGTCTGGAAATCTTTCCATTCCTGATGCTCTTTACATCAATATCTTGGAGAAAGAAATTTTAGAATGGGAGGGTGTTATGAAAAAGAGAAGTAAATTTGCGATTGTTGTTATTTTGCTGGCGATTGCGGCGATTTATTATTATGTGTCAATTCCGGCAGTCAATATTCATTCGGCGCAGACATGGTTTTTTGTGATGACACTGTTTGTTGTCCTGATCATTTACTATGCGGTCAGAAAGCGTGTAACACGTGTGGAACTTGGGACGAATAAGATTTTACGTTCCATGATCGGACTGTTGGTTGTGTTTGGAATTGTGTATCTGGCAGGTTCTGTACTGTCATCTCCGATCATCAATGCGAAAAAATATCAGAAATTGATGAAAGTGAAGACTGGAGAGTTCAGTAAAGATGTAAAAGAATTGTCTTATGACAGAATTCCGCTTCTGGATAAAGATACTGCAGCACTTCTCGGAGATCGTAAGATGGGAAGTATGGTAGATATGGTATCTCAGTTTGAGGCAGATGACATTTACAGCCAGATCAATTACAAGAATAATCCGGTCCGTGTAACGCCACTGAAATATGCGAATCTGATCAAGTGGTTTACAAACCGCAGAGAAGGAATTCCGGCATATATTCGGATCAATATGGCTACACAGACAACAGAACTTGTGAAATTAAAAGAAGGAATCAAGTATACGACCAGTGAACATCTGAACCGTAATATTTACCGTCACTTAAGATTTGCACATCCGACTTATATATACGGAGAGTTAAGTTTTGAGATTGATGAATCCGGAGTACCATACTGGATTGCACCGGTGAAGAAATATAACATCGGTCTGTTCGGTGGTGAAACAGTCGGAAAAGTCGTACTCTGTAACGCAGTAACCGGTGAAACGAGGACATATGACATCAAGGATGTACCGTCATGGGTAGACCGTGCGTATTCGGCAGATATTCTTGTACAGCTCTTTGACTATTATGGCACATTGAAACATGGATTTTTGAACAGTGTGCTGAGTCAGAAGGACTGTCTGGAGACAACGGATGGATATAATTATCTTGCACTGGATGATGATGTCTGGATGTATACAGGTGTGACATCTGTCAATGGCGACCAGTCTAATGTCGGCTTTGTATTAGCCAACCAGCGGACGATGGAGACGAAGTACTATACGGTAGAAGGCGCAACCGAAGCGTCAGCGATGTCTTCAGCGGAAGGTCAGGTGCAGAACTTAAAGTACGAGGCAACCTTTCCGCTGCTGCTTAACATTTCCAAGGAACCGACTTACTTTATTGCATTAAAGGATGATGCCGGCCTGGTGAAAAAGTATGCTATGGTAAATGTCCATAAATACCAGATTGTAGCGATTGGTGATAGTGTCAGTCAGTGTGAAGAGAATTACCGGAATCTGCTTGGTGAGAATGGTATCAAAAAAGCAGAAAAAGACACACGGGATGTGAAGAAGATTACCGGTAAGATCACGAAGATTGCACAGGCAGTCATAGATGGAACATCACATTACTATGTTATGTTGGAAGGATCCGATGACATTTTTGATACATCGGTTGTAGATTTTATCGATATCGTAAAATGCGAAGTCGGACAGACGATTTCACTGGAGTACAAAGAAGGAGATAAGGCGAATACAGTAATGTCTCTTAAAACGGAGACTGACAAAGAAAGCAATACACAGGATAAGGATACAGAGAATATAAACAAATAGATAAAAAGGGAGAACAGAATGGAACTAAGCATCTTACTGGCAGAACAAATTTTATCCATGTTTCTGACAATGATTGTTGGATATATCATTGTCAAGATCGGATTATTCAAGGAGACAGACAGCAAGATCATTTCCAATATGGTAGTTTACATCTGTTCTCCCTGCGTAATTATTGATGCGTTTCAGATTGAGTTAACCGATGATAAATTACAAGGATTATTGATTGCTGTTGTGGCAGCAATTTGTGTTCATATTGTTATGATTGGTGGGACGAAGCTAATGGAAAAACCACTGCATTTTAACCGGATTGAGAAGGCATCTGTCATTTATTCAAATTCAGGTTATCTGCTCATCCCGTTGGTAGGGAATGTTCTTGGAAAAGAGTGGGTATTTTATACAACCGCTTATAATCTGGTACAGACTGTACTACTCTGGACGCATGCAGTCGGAATCATCAGCAAAAAAGACGAAAAGAATTATAAAGAGATATTCCTGAATCCGAATATGATTGCTATGTTTCTTGGAATGCTTATGTTCATATCCAGGATTCGGCTTCCACAAGTGATCGGAACATGTGTAAGCAGTTTCGGAGATATGATCAGTTCGGCAAGTATGCTGGTAATCGGAATGGTGATTGGAAATGTTGATTTAAAGTGGGTGTTCCGCCAGAAGCGACCGTATCTGATCTGTTTTATCCGGTTAATCTTTTATCCGGTGATCGGTGCGGTCGCATTTGGAGTTCTTGGCAGTATGGAAATACACCCGGATGCAGAATATATTCTTATGATCGTATTTCTCGCAACAGCCGCACCAGTTGCAGCAATGGTAACGCAGCTTGCACAGATTTACGACCAGGATGCCAAATACGCAAGTGTCATCAATGTGATGTCAGTGATATTCTGTATTATCACAATGCCATGTATGGTGATGCTGTACGAGAGTTTCTTTTAAATCTATAACATTTAGTGGAGGCTGCCAGTGGCAGATTTTGCAGTAAAAATAGTTTAATAAAATAACAAAGAAGGAAGAGCTGTTGAAAATGATATGTACCCTCTTTGCTGGATGAACCAGTAAGGGGGGTATTTTTACAAGACGATTTCGAAGTAAAATCAGAGAATGGATTTGGATTGAAGAATTATATGGAAAAACAATTATAGAAAACACGAATATATAGAGCTGATTATCAATAATACCGATTGGTTAAAAAATCAACAAACCACTATAATGAAAGAATACCACTTGTACGAAAAAAGGAGGAAGGATTATGAGAGGAAGAATCCAGAAAGCACTTGCCGTTATGGCTGCTGTGGCAGTAACGGTAACATCCACAGGAGTTGCATCTGTGGATGCACAGGCAGCAACTGTGAAACCGAAAAAACTGACCGTAACATCGTCGGTTTCCAGCAAAGTTATTGATGTGAAGGGGACAACAAAGATTTCTGTAAAAAGTGTCAGCCCGAAGAATGCAAGCAGAAGCGTTACATACAAGTCAAGTAATACGAAAATTGCTTCTGTATCCAGCAAAGGTACAGTAAAAGGAAAGAAAACCGGAAGTGTAACGATCACAGCAACATCCAAAGTAAACAAGAAAGTAAAAGCTTCTGTAAAACTGAAAGTAAAAGATCTGAAACCAAGTAAGGTATCCATTCCGGCAGCTCTCAGTCTTACAAATGGAAAGAAAGCAATTGTTAAGGCAACAGTAAGTCCGTCGGGAGTATATGCACCTGTAAAATTCAGTAGCAGTAATACAAAAGTTGCAACTGTATCTTCCACAGGAACGGTAACAGCAAAAAGTGCTGGTAAAGCGGTAATTACAGCAAAGCTGACTCAGAAAAGCAGCAAGGGTAAATATCTGACAGCAAAAACAACTGTAACAGTAAAGAAAGCAGAGACAAAACCGGAAGAAGTTCCAAGCGCAAAGAAAACAGATGTATTTGTATCACCTGCATACATTAAGAGCGTTATGGATGGAAAACAGGAAGAATCCAAGAATTATGTGATTCTTGATACATCTACAGAGGCTGCGTCATATAATGAAGGACATATTCCAGGAGCTTATCACTGCTCTGTGCGTCAGGTAGAGTCAAGTACTTATGCGGCATATGCAAATAATACAATTGACTATACAGATGAGAATCTTGGAAATCTGCATGAGCCTGCAGAATTGGCTGCATTATTGAAAAAATATAATATTACAAAAGATACCATGGTAATCTTATATGGTGCACATCCGGCAACAGAGCGTGTAGCATTCTGTTTCCTGTATTGTGGAGTTGAAAATGTAAAAGTGTTAAATGGTTCGCTTACAAACTGGGAAAATGCAGGATATGAAGTAGAGACAAAAGTTAATACACCTGTAACAGATGCAAATTATGATTTCGGAACAACAGTTCCGGCACATCCGGAATATATTGTTTCTAAAGAAGAACTGAAAGATAAACTTGCAAATGATAAGAATTTCCGTCTTGTAAGTATCCGAAGCCTGGATGAGTTCAAGGGATTATCGGATGGAAACTATCCGATGCTTCAGGAAAAAGGTGAGATTGCCGGAGCAGTATTCGGACGTGCAGGGAATGATGCGAACACAATGGAAGAATATATGAATGCGGACGGAACTTTGATTTCTTATGAGAGATTCAAAGGTTTTATGGCAGATAGCTATGTATATCCGACAAATGAGGTGTGCTTCTTCTGTGGAACAGGATGGAGAGCAACAATGCCTCTTCTGATGGCATATGAAAAAGGCTGGAAAGTAAGTCTGTATGATGGAGGTTGGTGGCAGTGGACCAGAGATCTGGAGCATAATGCGATCCAGATGCTGACACCGGAACAGGCAAGAACATGCAGCAGCTTTGAGTATACAAATATGGATGTAAAACTTCAGGTAGGAGATACTTATAAGAATAGTGATATTCATATCTTCCCTGCAAGTGGAACACTTCCAACTGTACGTTTTAAATCTAACAATACCAATGTTGCAACTGTAGATGCAGATGGAAATGTAACAGCTGTTGGTGCAGGTACAGTGAATATTAAGATGATTGCAACAGATTTCTCAGGAAGAAATACATCTTACACTGTAACTGTCACAGAGAAGCAGGCAGCACAGAGCACAAAAAAAGCAGAGAAGACTGTGAAAACAGAAGAGCCTTCCCAGACAGATGCTCAGGCAGATGACAAATAAAAGAAGATTAGAACTGACTTAGAGATTAACACAAAAAGTGGTAGAAAAAGAACCGGCGCGTGTGTGCCGGTTCTTTTGTGCCATTACAGTCCAAATGAAGATAGTCTTCAATACTTAGGATATCGGTAAGTGTTCTTATAAAAATTTAGGATTCTACAATCCATCTACAGTATCAGTAGAGGAATCCGTTGTACCTGTCGAGTCTGTTGTGCCGCTGCCGGAAGAATCCGATGCGCTGTCCGGCGAACTATCCGTGGAACTGTCTGAGCCGGCATCTGATGAAGTGTCAGATGTGGTATCTGTCGTTCCGGAAGTAGAATCGGAACTGTCGCTTGCAGGTGTTTTAAATTCTCCGTTTGCAATCGCTTCGTTATAGTTTTTAATCAGATCCAGAAGTGCCTGATTCTGATCTCCTTCTAGTGGTGTCGGGCAATAATCGTTGCGTACTGATGTGGAAGAGATTGAGCAAGGAATGATATTTTCTTTCGCATTTTTCTGAACTTTTCCCTTTTTGAAAGAGAATGTCTGCTGATAGATCATCGTATTCTTATCAGCTGGGTTGGAGTTTCCGCCAAAACAAAAGTTTCCAAGACTGTAGACAATGGATTTGCCTTTGTAGTATTCAATACCCTGCAAAACATGTGGGTGATGTCCGATAACGAGGTCAGCACCCTGATCTACTGCCAGGTGTGCAAGTGTCTGCTGGTTCGTGTCCGGACTGGTTTCTTTTTCCGTTCCCCAGTGGAAATTTGCAATGATCAGATTTGCGCCGTGTTCTTTTAAAGCCTGGATATTCTGTTTTACCTGTTCTTCGCGATCCAGATGATCATTCAGTTCATAAATACCGGTAAGTCCGACCTTGATCTTGCCGATTTTAATGATATCAACAGTATCGTATCCGAATGGAGCGATACCGGCATCGGTCAGGTTTTTGATTGTATCGGTATAACTCTGTTCGCCATAATCAGAGCTGTGATTGTTCGCTGTATTGGCAGTTTCTACCGAACTGTTTGACAGAATCTGTGCATATTCCGGTGGCGCCTTGAAGGCGTAACTTTTATTTTCTCTCGTTGTCTCTGTAGTCAGTGTTCCTTCAAAATTCACAATAGAAAGATCATCCTTTTCCAGAATGGATTTTACATTTTTGAAGAAATAATCAGCGCCGTATTGATTATAGTAAGCCGGCAGGCTGGTCGAAGAATCAAAATGTTCATCTGTACCAAGTGTACAATCTCCCATGGAACTTATAGTCAGGAAATTGTGGAAGGATTACTCTTTCCTTTGATCGTAAATTCATTCACGGTTACACCGGAAGTGTCAATTGAAGGTGCCTTCTTTTTCTTTTTTTGAGCTGTCTGTTCCGTCTTCGGACTGGAGCCGGTAATTGCATGTACAATTGCTTTGATTCCGGAAAAGATTCCAAAGCAGATCAGAAGCAGAATCAGAATTACAACAGCGCGTCTGACGTGAAGATAGATTCTTCTAAGCTTCCGTCGGCGGCGCCTCAGTCTTTGTCTTTCGTTCTTGTCCATTGTTTGTTCCTCTTTTTCATTCTTTTAAATAAGCGTTATAATGTGCATCCTGTCGGAGGTTTTTTACATGATGGGGAATGCAATTTCCTATCATATAAAAACAGGCAGCTTCTGAATACAAAAAGCCGCCTGCTGTTGTCCTGATCAGATCATTAATTTAAAAATGTGCAACCGTCAGTATTAACTGCGGATAAATCGTCTTTGGCAGCACTGATGCTTACATAAAAGTCAATGTTGCATTCGCTAGAGAGTTTTTTCAGTCGTTCGATAAATTCCGGAATATTTTCCAGAGAAATGTCAGCATGTTTTAAAATACCATCGATAAAGATACACTCGATATCATGGTTAGAACTGTACATACCATATAAGAATCCGATATATTCATCTGTGTTAGTAATTGTTGGAAAATCATCCATACAGATTGTACGGATATCAAATGCTACACTTGCTGTGTCGCGATGTGTTTTTTTGATAAAAACAACATTTCCGTTGCATCTCTTAGCCTGCGCATTAGCCTGCTCAATCATTGTTTGTGTTTTTCCGCTGCCTTTTGGGCCTGTTAATAAATTTACCATGGCAAACTCTCCTTTATGTATCAGATTTACTGAATAATATCAGTATGAGTACTTGAGCTTATTATACACGAAATGACGAAAAGGAACAACTATTTTTTAGATTTTTATATAAAATTCTGAAAATTGTACATACGACTTGACAACTGAAAAAACGTACACTAAACTAAACCGCATGAAAGCAAAGGCGCTTCGAGATTATTCTTGAAGTGCCTTTGCTTTCTGATAATCATTACAGGGATAAAGAACACAAAGGTGTGGTTTTTTGTATGTCGGCGACAGAAATCCATGCCTTTCTTTATTTCATGATTTTTCAGACAGGTAATGAGAGAAGGAGGACGATTATAACAAAAGAGATAATGACAGCAGTTACAATGACGATCGTGTTTAAAGTGATCGATAGAACATTGGGACTTCGGGTTTCGGAAGAAGAGGAAATTATCGGTCTGGATGCAACGGAACATGGACTTTCTTCTGCTTATGCAGGATTCAGTTTAATGGATGTTACAGGCGGAGGTATGAATGTAAATGAAAATACAGAACTTGGTGAGAGCGATTATGATGCAGCATCAGAAGTACAGCGTGCAGCGGCAGTGAAGGTAACTACGCCTGTAGATGCAGAGATAGGTATTCATAAGGTTGTAATTATTGCAAAACTTTCCCGTTATGAAAAACTGAAAAATGCATTAAATACACTTGGTGTAACCGGAATGACTGTAACACAGGTTATGGGATGCGGTATCCAGAAAGGCGCCGGAGAAAAATATCGTGGTGTAGAAATGGATGTAACAGTGCTTCCGAAAGTAAAAGTTGAAGTAATAATAGGAAGTATTCCGGTTGAAAAAGTAGTAGAAACCATAAAGAAAACATTGTATACAGGACGTGTCGGAGATGGCAAGATCTTTGTTTACAACGTACAGAAAGTCATTAAAGTCCGTACCGGAGAAGAAGATCTGGATGCGCTGAAAGATGTAGAATAAAAAATATCGTTTTGGAGTGGTGCAATCTTAAGATAGGGGTTGACTTATTTTAACATTCTTCATATAATAGATGGGAATAACGCAGAAACGTTGAAGAGGAATATTAAGAGATCATTGTTTTTCAGAGAGCTGTCGGCTGGTGTGAGACAGCAAGCGTAATCTCCCAACTCGCCTCGGAGTTCTATTATTGAACAGGAGTAGATAATAGCGGGTCTTCCCGTTACAGAAGTGAATGAGTGCATCCGGTATATCCGGGTGAAGAAGAGTGGTACCACGGAAATCAAGCCTTTTCGTCTCTTAGAGATGAGGAGGCTTATATTTTTATATAATAAGAATTTCAGTTTCTATTATACAAAAAGCCTCCGGCAGGCTCTGAAGGTGGAAATCAAACATAAAAAGTTATTTAGAAAACAGGAGGAATGGAAAGATGTCAAAGATCCCTTATAATCATAAGGCAATCGAGAAAAAATGGCGCGAAAACTGGGAAAAGAACCCGGTCAATGTGACAACGAACGATGACGGAAGCAAAAGAGAGAAATATTATTGTCTGGATATGTTCCCATATCCATCAGGAAATGGACTTCATGTAGGACACTGGAGAGGTTATGTAATCTCTGATGTATGGAGCCGTTATAAATTGCAGCAGGGCTATTACATCATTCATCCGATGGGATGGGATGCATTCGGACTTCCGGCTGAGAACTATGCAATTAAGATGGGTGTACATCCGTCTATTTCCACAGAAGCAAATATTAAAAATATCAAGAGACAGATCAACGAGATCGCAGCTTTATATGACTGGGATCGTGAAGTAAATACAACAGATCCGAATTTCTATAAGTGGACACAGTGGATTTTCGTGAAGATGTTCAAAGAGGGCCTTGCATATGAGAAAGAGTTCCCAATCAACTGGTGCCCGTCCTGCAAGACAGGTCTTGCAAACGAAGAAGTTGTAAATGGTAAATGTGAACGCTGCGGAGCAGAAGTTACCAAGAAGAATCTGCGGCAGTGGATGTTAAAAATCACAGCATATGCAGACCGACTTTTAAATGATCTGGACAAATTAGAATGGCCTGAGAAAGTTAAGAAGATGCAGACAGACTGGATTGGTAAATCTTATGGTGCAGAAGTTGACTTCCCGGTAGAAGGAAGAGAAGAAAAGATCACGGTATATACAACCAGACCAGATACATTATATGGAGCAACCTTTATGGTACTGGCTCCGGAGCATGAACTTGCAAAGAGCCTGGCTACAGATGAGACAAGAGAAGAAGTTGAGAAGTACATTTACGATGCATCCATGAAGTCTAATGTAGACCGTATGCAGGATAAGGAAAAGACAGGTGTATTTACAGGAAGTTATGCAATCAACCCGTTAAATGGCGAGAAGACACCAATCTGGTTATCTGATTATGTACTTGCAGATTATGGTACAGGAGCAATCATGTGTGTACCGGCTCACGATGACCGTGACTTTGAATTTGCAACAAAATTCGGCATCCCGATCATCCAGGTTATCGCAAAAGACGGAAAAGAAATTGAAAATATGACAGAAGCATACACAGAAGCTTCCGGAACAATGATTAATTCCGGTGAGTGGAATGGTATGGAATCTTCTGTACTGAAAAAAGAAGCACCACACATTATCGAAGAACGTGGAATTGGTCGAGCTACTGTTAATTACAAACTGCGTGACTGGGTATTCTCACGTCAAAGATACTGGGGAGAACCAATCCCGATCGTACACTGTCCAAAATGTGGCAATGTTCCGGTACCGGAAGAAGAACTGCCGTTACGTCTGCCGGATGTAGAGTCCTACGAGCCGACAGGAACAGGAGAATCTCCGCTTGCTGCAATTGACGAGTGGGTAAATTGTAAATGCCCACAGTGTGGCGCTGATGCGAAGAGAGAGACAAATACAATGCCACAGTGGGCCGGATCTTCATGGTATTTCTTGAGATATGTAGATAACCATAATGATAAGGAATTAGTATCCAGAGAGAAAGCAGACGCAATGCTTCCGGTAGATATGTATATCGGTGGTGTGGAACATGCGGTACTGCATCTTTTATACTCCCGTTTCTATACCAAATTCCTTTGTGATATTGGAGTGATTGACTTTGATGAGCCATTCCACAAATTGTTCAACCAGGGAATGATCACAGGTAAGAACGGTATCAAGATGAGTAAATCTAAGGGAAATGTTGTATCTCCTGACGATCTTGTAAGAGATTACGGATGCGATTCCCTGAGAATGTATGAACTTTTTGTAGGACCACCGGAGTTAGATGCTGAGTGGGATGACCGTGGTATTGACGGAGTAAACCGTTTCCTGAAGAGATTCTGGAATCTGGTTATGGACAGCAAAGATGCAAACATCGAAGCTACCAAAGAGATGATCAAAGAACGTCATAAGCTTGCAAAAGATATCACAACCCGTCTGGAAAGCTTCAGCCTGAATACAGCGATTTCCGGATTTATGGAGCATAATAACAAACTGATCGAGATTGCGAAAAAAGCAGGCGGAATCGATACAGAGACATTATCTACAATGGCAGTACTGCTTTCACCATTTGCGCCTCATATCGCAGAAGAAGTTTGGGAGCAGTTAGGTCATGAAGGCAGTGTATTCAAAGCCGGATGGCCGACATACGATGAAGAAGCCATGAAAGATGATGAAATCCAGGTACCTGTACAGATCAATGGTAAGACAAGAGCAGTTATTTCTATTGCAGCAGAAAGCAGCAAAGAAGAAGCGATTACAGCAGGAAAAGAAGCAATTGCAGACAAACTGACCGGAAATATCATCAAAGAGATCTATGTACCGAAGAAGATCATTAATATTGTCATGAAATAATTTGAGAGAAAATCTCACAACAGAATAAAGTGCTTGGGAATATTGAAAAGTTCGCTTAAAATCAAGGCTTGCAGACATTTTTCTTCAAGGGAAAGGTATCATAGAATACCGTAAAATATCGTAACAGATTTTTAAAATGGAGTAAAATTGGAGTAAAGATTGAAAGAAAATGGAGTAAATATTTCAAAGATGTAATGAGAAACGGCGTAGGTAGTGGAAACATTATCTGCGTCATTTCTTATTTGTAAAATTAGGGGCAGTTTTATTGAATTTGTGATAAAATAGAAAAAACATCTTGACTCTTTAGTAGCGTAACGGTTTACGATGAAAGATATGTCAATGAAAGCAGTAAAAAGATTGGGGAAAAGTTGTAAAAATCTTTTTAAAATGGATAATGCAAGAGTATTATTATTAGAAATGGCTAAAGATTATTTGAATCATTCTCAGTTGGAAGAAGCCACAGATAAACAGTACGGAAAAGGGGTTACAAAATACATTGGTTCAGCGATATATCGGTATTATGGTGTAGAAAACTTGGAATAAACAGATGTTACCAAAATGGAAACAAAGGAAATACATACTGGTACTTTTATTTTGGGTTCTATCGTTATATGATGTGAATGAAAGAGAGGTATGGAGTATGGCATTAAATGATAACATCAAAAAATTCAGAGAAGAAAAAAATCTCACTCAGCAACAACTGGCAGATAAGTTATATGTTTCAAGGCAGACAGTTTGTCGTTGGGAAAATGGTTCAAGATGTCCAGATTTGATTACGGCAAAAAAACTGGCATTAGAACTAGATGTAAGTATGGATGAACTTATATCAGATGAAGATGTAAATGATATGCAAGTAAATTATGGAATATGGAAATCTGAAAGAATAAAAGACAAGAAGCATTTACAGACACTTCAAAAAAAGATATTAGACTTTATACAAATTGTGGGAGGTGTATTTTTAGCCATCACGATTTTGCTACGAGTGCAATTAGATATGAGAGTACCTGCATGGTGTATAATCATTTGTTTTATTATTGTAGCAGTAGCATTTCTGTGTAATTTTATAGTTTCTAAAAAGTTGAGAGAAATGTAGTGAGGTCAAGGAACAAGGCGAAGCCGATACGCCGTAGGGCAGTCCTTGACGGAACGGATACAGCCAACAGCACCATGATACAGCAGAGGACTTGAAAGGTCAGAAACCTTGCAAGTCCTCTTGTCTGTTACTGGGCGTTATGTTTTAAGTAAAGTGCTTCTTTCTTCAGTTCTTTCTCAAATGCCTTGATGTGACCGTCGTGTATTCCGTTGTCGATATAAAAGCAATCGTCAGTTTGTGAGTAGGCAAGTTTGGTAACTTTCGGTTCATAGGTTTTTGTATCAATTCCATAATAGTAAATTGTGGCGGTTGTTAATACCATGTGAATACTTTCAAAATCTCTTGTAAAAATAGTATGTCTGTCGGAATAGAAGAAATCAGACGGACATTCGTAGAATTGAGAGCTATCCTCTTTCAAAAATAATGGCAGTATGTGCATTGCATTTCCACCACGATTGACAAGGACATAAAAGCGTGGAATAAGAGCAGCATATTGGGTCATCATGGCAATATATATATCATCTAAGTTATCAAGAAGATACTCGGAACAGGTGTTGTTGTAAAAGACATATTGCAGAGCGTTATCATTTGGGGTTGTATGTTCCATAGGCACATTTTGTCCGTAAAGCCACCGCAAGTCTACATCTAAAGAGTCGGCAATTAGTTCCATTTTATCGGCTTTTGGATTGTATTGTCCCGAAAGATAGGAACTGAACGCTCCTTTGCTGATACCAGTATCTTTGACTATATCAACTTGTTTTTTATTTTTTGCTTTCATGGCAAATTTAATCCGTTCTGCGATTGTATTCATCTGAAAACCTCTCTTTCCATATCTCGTTATAACTTCTCGTATCATATCGTCTAAGGACACTATATCATAAGTTCAGAAAAAAGAAAACAAAAAGTTCATAAAAAACTAAACTTTCTGTTGCAGAATGAATATATTTATGCTAACATACAACTAAGTTCAGAAATAACTGAACAAAAACGACGTCGTAATAGGAAAATGAAAATATGAGAAACTGACCTATCGGTTCAACGGGGAGAAAGGAACGAGTATGCAGATTACATTGACGAAAGAACAGGTAAAAGAAGCCTTTGGAGAACTTCGTTTTATGGGTGCGGACAACTGTTACCGCTATGACAAAGACAGCAAGAAGAAAACAGAGGAAGTGGAAGCCTTAAAACTTCATCTTGGAAGCATGAAAATTGGGAATAGCGTGGATATTCGCTTGGAAGCAACGGAACTTCCGAAGATTGAGCCTTATGCGGTGGTAGAACTCGAAGAACCAGTATATGCCCCTTATGTGCAGAGAGGAAACTTTCCGGTATTAGTGGAAAAGATTACCTGTAAAGGTATCCGTCCTGTTCCGAATAAAAATATGTAGGTGGTCAAAGTTCCTGCCCTCATTCTGACGTATTAAACGGCAGGTTGAGGGTAGGGCAATGGCAACGCCATTGTAGATAGGAGGTATGTGAAATTTGGAAGAAAGAAGCGGAAGTTTTCTTCCAGAACTCCCCTACACTAACAGGGGAGTAATACGACAGAAAGAAGAATTAAGTGCTTTGATAGATTGGTGTCAGGTAACCATTAAGGAAGTTCCGTTAGAAGCAGTTATAGAAGATGTACTGAGAATACCGTTGGAACTTATGACGGTGACAGGCTATGAAAAAGGAATTGCAGGACATGAGGTTGTGGCAATCTTTGATAATATCAAGGTACTAAAACCAACAGGAAATGCACAGTATCAAGGATTTCAGATTTTAATGAGCGGGAAAGGCTGTCGCAACTATGAGAATTTTTTACAACTCAATGAGGAAACTTGGTTTGATTTTTTTAACAGAGTTTGTCAGTATCATATCAATTTTCCTCGGATTGATTTGGCGATAGACGACAGAAAACCGTATTTGAGTGTTCCCGATTTGATTATACGGACAAAAGAGGGATTGCTTTCTTCAAAGTTACGAGAGATAGATTTTCATGATTCGGGAGAATTGAAAGAAGATGTGTTTCAGAGTAAAGGTGGCAGTCTTTATCTCGGTAGTTCAGCCAGTAATTTGAGATTGGTGTTTTATGAAAAGGGATATGAACAGAATAAAAAATATGGAGTAGAATTAGACGAAAATTGGAACAGATATGAATTGAGATTTCGGCAGGAAATGGCGGTAAGCGTAGTACAGGAATTATTGAGATATAGAGATGTGGCAGGACTGGCAATGGAAGTATTGAACAGCAAAATACGATTTTTAGAAAAGCCGACAGACAGCGTAACAACACGAAAAAGGCTTTATCCAACCTATCAAGCATGGGCGGAACTGATGAAAGATATAGGTAAGGTCAAACTTACCATGCAACCACAGAAGAAAAGTTTACAAAAGGTGTGGGAGTGGTTAGAAAAGTATGTTGCACCGTCTTTGAAACTGTTTGCAGAGGTCGGGAAGATAGAGCAGAGAGATTATATCGGTAATCTCATAGAAAATGGAGAAATGAATATCACACAGAAGCAGTTGTATGATGATTACATAAAAACAAGAAAATTAGAGGAAAGGAGGTAATCGTATCGAGAAAGCATTACTGAATATAAATGAATTTTGTGAGTATATGGGGATTGGAAAAACAAAGGCAAGAGAATTGTTGAATAATCCGAAAAATAGATTTACAGTACGCATTGGTAATCGGCTGTATGCAAATAAGAAATTACTTGATGAATGGCTGGAATATCAATGTAAAAGGGCTTGAAAAGAAAATGGGGTGTCGATATAATGAAAAATGAAATATTTACTTTACCATTTTTCTTTCAGTAGAAGAAAGGAAAGTTGGTATGGGTAAAGATTTAAAGGGCAAAGAACTCGGTAAGGGAATTTCACAGAGAGCAGACGGACGCTATATTGCAAGATTTACAAGCAAAACAGGGAAACGTAAAACGCTTTATGATTTTAAACTAAATGAATTAAAACGGAAGTTGCGAGAAGCGATTTATGAAGATGAACATGGTTTGAATGGCAATGGCGAAAGTATCACTTTAAACGCATGGTATGTAATGTGGACGGAGTTGTATAAGAAGAAAACAGTCAAAATGACTACGATATATAAAAACCACAGTTACTACAATTCAAGAGTGAAGAACTCTATCGGAAAGATGTATTTGCAGGACATTAAAACATATCACGTTCAGAAATTTTTGAATGATTTGATAGACAGCGGTCTTGCGCATGGAACGGTATCGAATATCAGATTTATGTTAAGCGATATGCTTGATAAGGCAGTATTGAGTGAATACATTAGAAAAAATCCCTGTACCGGTGTAGAAATGCCAAAAGAAGTGAAAAAGGAAAGGCGTGTATTAACAAAAGAGGAACAGGAGAAATTTTTTACATTTGCTTCTTCCTACATACATATCAATGTGCTGAAATTTGCTGTGACAACAGGCTGTCGGATTGGAGAAGTGCTTGGACTGAAATGGGAAGATTGCGACTTTGGAAAAAGAGAAATTACAATCAATAAGACAATTCATTACTCAAAGGCTTCCAGTCCCGTTGAGGGTTCAAAGTTTTTCTATACGACTGCAAAAACCATATCCAGTAATCGTGTCATTCCTATGACAGATGAAGTGTATGAGATTTTGCAAAATCAGAAGATAAAGCAGACAGAACAGAAGATGTGGAAACGCTCGATATGGAGACAGCATAAAGAATTTCAAAACTTGGTATTTACCTGTTCGGACGGTTCGCCAGTTTATTATTACAATGTCAATAGTGCAATCAAAGACTATATAGCGAAAATCAATGTAATAGAGATTGAACTGGCAAAGGAAGAAAAGAGAGAGCCGAAGATATTTGAACTGTTTACTTGTCACACTTTGCGACATACATACGCTACAAGGTGTTATGAAAATGGAGTAGACCAACAGGTAGTGCAGAAACTCTTAGGTCACTCCACATTGGCAATGACAACCGATTTATACACGCACGTTTCAGAAGAAAAGAAAAAAGAAGAAGTAGCCGAACTGAAAATATTGGCTTAAATTTGGAGTAAAAATGGAGTAAATCAGAAGATAGATAGCGAAAAACAGCGTAAAATCAACATTTTCGAGTAGACATAAATATTGTAATGAAATAATAATAGAATTGTGGGAGTACGAAGTACGGAACAATTCGTATGGTATTTTTTAACTTTAACATTATATATAAGAGAATTACAGATAAGACAAGGACGGTTATTGTACAAATTGCAGTAGCCGTCCTTCTTTTTCCTTTCTTTTTAGTCTATGAAGTGGTATGCTTGTGGATAGAAAACGGATCGATAAAGGAGATAGCATAAATATGAATTACAATGAGATGGCATTAAAAATGCACGAAGAACACAAAGGAAAAATCAGTGTCACATCAAAAGTAGCGGTAAAGACAAGAGATGATCTTAGTACGGCGTATACTCCGGGTGTTGCAGAACCTTGCCGCAAGATCAGAGACAACAAGGATGAAGTGTATCGCTACACAGCAAAAGGAAATCTTGTTGCGGTAGTTTCTGATGGAACGGCTGTACTTGGACTGGGAGATATCGGACCGGAAGCAGCAATGCCTGTAATGGAAGGAAAATCCATTTTGTTTAAAGAATTTGCAGGAATTGATGCATTTCCAATCTGTCTGGATACGAAAGACACAGATGAGATCGTGGAGACTGTTAAACGTCTTGCTCCTACATTTGGTGGAATCAATCTGGAAGATATTTCTGCACCGAGATGCTTTGAAATCGAGAGAAGATTAAAAGAAGAACTGGATATTCCGGTATTCCATGACGATCAGCACGGAACAGCGATCGTTGTATCCGCAGGTCTTACGAATGCTTTGAAATATGTCGGAAAAGAATTTTCAGAAGCAAAAGTAGTCATCAATGGTGCCGGATCTGCAGGAATTTCTATCTGTAAATTATTATTAGAGCTGGGAGTCGGTGATATTGTCCTTGTTGATAGGAACGGAATCCTTGCAGTCGGTGAAGAATGGATGAATCCTGCACAGAAAGAGATGGCAGAAAAGACAAATAAAGAACAGATCCATGGAGATTTAAAAACTGCAATGCAGGGCAGAGATGTATTTGTTGGTGTATCTGCTCCGAACATAGTTACAGCAGAGATGGTAAGTACAATGGCAAAAGATGCGGTTGTATTTGCAATGGCGAATCCAACACCGGAGATTATGCCGGATGAAGCCAAGAAAGGCGGAGCCAAAGTTGTTGCAACCGGAAGATCCGATTTCCCGAATCAGATCAACAATGTGCTTGTATTCCCTGGAATTTTCAGAGGTGCGCTTGATGCAAGAGCAACCGATATTACGGAAGAGATGAAGATAGCCGCAGTGAAAGCAATTGCAGACATTATCAAGCCGGAAGAACTGACAGAAGATTATATTATACCGGGTGCTTTTGATGAAAGAGTTGCTGATAATGTGGCAAGAGAAGTTGCAAAAACAGCAATAGAGACCGGAGTTTCTAAGTTGAAAAAAGCAGAATAATTGCGAAAGAGGAATTGGTTATGTTATTAGTAAAAAATGCAGAGGTATACGCACCAGAATACCTGGGGAAAAAGGATGTTTTGATCTGCGGAGGAAAAATTGAAAAGATTCAGGATGAAATTGGTTCGCTTCCAGTTGAATGTGAAGTGTTAGATGCCGAAGGAAAGATGCTGACGCCAGGGTTTATTGATCAGCATGTACATATTACCGGTGGAGGCGGAGAAGGAAGCTTTCATACGAGAACACCGGAATTACAGCTCTCTGAGTTAGTGGAAAATGGTATAACTACAGTCATAGGGCTTCTGGGAACAGATGGAATTACAAGAAGTGTGGAGAATCTTTATGCAAAAACCAAGGCTCTTTGCGAGGAAGGCGTAAGTGCATATATGCTTACGGGAGCTTATGGCTATCCGAATCCGACAATTACCGGAGAAGTTGATCGAGACATTGTATTCATCGACGAGATACTCGGTGTGAAGCTTGCTATTTCCGATCATCGTGCACCGAATGTGACAGAAGAGGAACTGATCCAGATCGCAAGCAAAGTAAGAGTTGCCGGTATGCTCAGCGGGAAACCGGGGATTGTTGTGTTGCATATGGGAGACGATGAGGCTGGATTACAACCGGTATTCCGTGCGTTGGAGAAAACGTCTATTCCTACTCGCATTTTCAGACCAACACATGTAAATCGAAATGAACATCTGTTGGAGGATGGATATGAATTTTTAAGAAGAGGCGGATATGTAGATTTGACTTGTGGCATGCATTCTTCTCCGGGAAGTTATGTTCTGGAAGCAAGGAAAAGAGGAATTCCTACTGAACATATTACGATGAGTTCGGATGGACATGGAAGCTGGTCTCACTATGCGGAAAATGGAACCCTTTTAGAAATTGGAGTGTCCAGTGTAGATGCACTTTATAAAGAATTAAAATATATGGTGAAAGAGCTTGGAATGAAGCTTGAGGATGCATTACCTTATATGACAAGCCATGTGGCTGAGGGGCTGGATCTGCTTCCGAAAAAGGGATGGATAAAAGAAGGAGCAGATGGAGATGTTCTCCTGTTTGATCAGAATATGGAGCTGGATACTTTTATAGCAGGTGGTCGTATTCTCATGAAAAACAAGGAAATCCTTCAAAAAGGAACTTATGAAAAATAATAGAAATTAATAGCGTAAACAAAAAACAGGAGATATGGATAGGAAAATCCGTATCTCCTGTTTTTACTAGGAAGATAATGTATTTATAAAATTCTGTCGTTCGGACGGAGAAATGCTGTCAATGACGAGACAGGATGCCAGGATATTCAGCATGGCAATTGGAATTGTCATTGAATTATAAAACATTTCTGTGGAAGTAGGGCAAATAAGGAGCAAATCACTGTGGCATGCAGCCGGGGAGGCATCGCTGTCGGTGATCGTTAAAATCGGGACACCGGATTCGGAAGCTTTTTTTGCAATATTTCCTATCGGAAAATAGTAGCGTGGGAAAGAGAATAAAATTACAAGATCTCCCTCTGTAAGTTTTCGTAATGTTTTCTGTGTTTGCTCCAAATCGGACAGGTCAATCAGAATGACGTTGTAATACAAGATTAAGAGTCGCAATTTTAAAAATTCTCCAGGCACTTTCGATATATCATGTGCAAAGATAAAAATACGATTACTGCGTCGAATCTTATCAGAAGCTGCCAGAATGGTATCCATAGGCAAATCAGAGATAAACTCGGAAAAGGCACTCACTTCCTGGCTACAGATTTCTAAGAGCATTCGTTCGCGCTCGGGTGCTTTGCCAGCTTCTAATTCTGGAACGAAATAAGTGGAAGAGGATGCGATTCGAATCATCTTCTGTGTATAATCACGGAATTGTTCTTTCAAGCCAACAAATGTGGAACAGCCCAGTTTCTGGCAAAAACGAAGAAGTGTCAATTCGGAGGATCGTGTCTGCTGACTGAGCTGAGCCAGAGTGATGTAGCTTATTTCTTCTGGGTTGGCAATCAGGTAATCTGCGATTGTTTTTTGTTTTTTTGTAAGTGTCGGATATAATTCCTGAATATGTTCTAAAATGTCCATATAGTTTCCTTTCGCTTTTACAGTAAAATGTTTCGTGATATTTTACAAAATATAAGTGATGACTTTACAAATCTATTATAACATGTATAATGAAAAATAGAAAGTAAAGTATATACTTAACTAAAAGAAAATTTATAAGTACCAAAAAGGAAAGAAGAGGACAAGGCTATGAAAAACAGTTTGAAGAGCACTTCGAACGAACCTGGCTGATTATTTTTTTATTTATGTTTGTGATCATTATGATTCCATTTCCATTCTTTTACAGTGAAACATACATCCCTTCATTTGGCGGGGTTCCGTTGTTCCTGTATGGATGGTTTATTCACACTGCGATTACATTTGCATTGATCATCAAGTATTATCGCATGTGTATGAAGCGAAAAGAATATCACACCTATGATGAGGAGGAGAAGTAATTATGAACGGAGCAGCAATTCAGCCTTCACCAGGCCCTTTCTATACGGTGCTGGTACTTTATCTTGGAATTATGGCATATATTGGTTGGTATGCAGGGCGCTATGATGACGGATGTAATCCAGGGTTCCTTGATGATCGCAACAGCAATTGTAACTTTTATTGTTTCTATTGTAATGGGAGGAGGCTTTGGCAATATCAATCATACACTTCAGAGTATGAATGAAGCTTATCTTGCATTTCCGGGTGCCAATGGCTATATGCCTTGGGCATATTATGTATCCAATATTGTATTGTGGTCTTTCTTTTTGTTCCGATGATTTTGCAGAGAGGTCTGAATCCGTTTTTAGCTTCTATTTTCATTGCTGGAATTGTAGCTACCGGTATGTCTACTATTGATGGTATATTAGTAACGAAAACCGGTGCGGTTACGCGTGACATTTATCAGAAACTCATCAATAAAAAAGCAACAGATGAGAGTGTAATGAAGCTTTCGAAAGTAGTAACTATTCTGATCGGTATTATCGTAATTTGTTTCGGCGTATTCCAGCCAGGCAGTATTTTCGAAATTAACCTGTTTGCGTTCTCGGAAATGGCAATTTTTGTAGTGCCGATTCTATTTGGTATTTACTGGAAGAAAGCAACTGCACAAGGAGCGATTGCAGCGGTAGTAGTAGGTGTAATATCACTGTTACTCTTCACGTTGAATCCAACTATAAAAGCATTTGCGTTTGGATTCCATGCATTGTTCCCGACAACAATCATTTCATCAATTGTAATGGTTGTTGTAAGCAAATTCACAAAAACACCACCGCAAGAAACAATTGAGCGTCATTTTGCGGTGTAGTATAAAGGAGGAAATGAAAATGTATCTTGCAAAATTAACTACAGCACAGGCAAAAGAAGCCTTCAAGAAAGATCCGATTGTTGTAATCCCGGTAGGAAGCACGGAGCAACACGGTACACAGAGTGCACTCGGAACAGACTTCATGGTTCCGACATATCTGGCGGATCATGTGGAGGACATCGAAAATGTCATTATAGCTCCAACAGTTCCGTATGGTGTATGTCCATATCATTTAAGTTTTGAAGGAAGCATCAATATTGGATATGAAGGACTTTACCTCGTACTTCATGGCATTATGGATTCTCTTATGCAGCACGGAGCAAAACGTTTTGTAGTTTTAAATGGTCATGGCGGAAACACACCTTCTATCGACCGTGCGGCTTTAGAGGTATATCATAAGGGCGGTGTATGTGCCAGCGTTGACTGGTGGAGTCTGGTTGCACAGTTAGATAAGAAGTTTGAAGGCGGCCACGGTGACGTACTGGAAACATCTGCAATGATGGCAATTTGTCCGGAGTCTGTTGATCTTGAACTGAGTCAACCGATCAATGCACAGGATCCAACTGAAAATATGAAGGCTGCATATATCCAGGCAGTAAATTTCAAGGGCGGTATTGTACGTCTTGTTAGAGATACGAAGGAAATTGCTCCAAGCGGTTGGTTTGGACCTTTTGATCCGAAAGAATCATCAGCTGAACTGGGACAGCAGGCATTAGATCTCGCAGTATCTTATATCCGTGATTTCTTGGAGGAAATGAAAAAGATAGAATTATAAGTATCTAAATATAAGTAAAAGTAGAAAACTGTTGTTTTGCGATTGGAAAATTGCGAAGCGACAGTTTCTTTTTATTATGTTCTTGCAGCAATAAAGTTATTCAAATTTATCTCAGTCGAGAAGATTCCCACCTCTTTTAGGTGGTGAGTAAATGCAAATTCGTCGCAGTGGGAGTCCAATCTCCGACTGAGATAAACGCTCCGCGAGGATGCGCAGTGATTCTGATAGGAATATGTCAGCTTTGCTGACCAGAATCACGCGCTAAGTCTCACGAACGTTCGACTTGAATTGTTTTACTGGTCTTTACTAAATTGTATAAAATGACACAAAAACATAAAAAATAACAGGTTAATTGTATTAAATATCTAAATTGCAGAAAATATAAAAACATTGTTGACAATTCCGACCTTCGGTGTTATTCTAATATAGCTGTCGCGTGAGACACACCTGAGAAGCGTAGATGTCACACGGAAGACAACAAAGAAAAATAAAAAAGTTGTTGACAAACGACATGAGATGTGATAATCTATTAAAGTTGCCGCTTGAGACAACAGATAAGAACCTTGATAATTAAACAATAGACAACAACCCTGAAAATTCTTAAGAGAATATTCAGAACGGACAAAGAACAAAATGAAGTTCGACTCTGTCGAACGACTTTCACACTGAATTCGTGAAAGACCTCATTAAGTGTTCAATGTCAACCTTAAAACAGTAAAAGGGATA